>CAZLUE010000001.1:0-34756 GCA_964562625.1 uncultured Dehalococcoidales bacterium
ATGAGGAGGCGGTCCGTATCCTGACGGACGAGGCGCCGGACCGGATCGCCGACTTGGTCAACCTCGGAGTACCGTTCGACACAGTCGACGGGAAGGTCGCGCTGACGACCGAGGCAGCCCACAGCCGACCGCGCATCCTTCACGCCGGTGGAGACGCCACGGGGGAGCACATCGAAATCACACTGAGCGATCGAGTCCGAGCCTCGGCGATCCGGGTGCTAGAGAACTGCCTGGCGACCGATATTCTGCTCTGCAACGGCCGCGTCCACGGCGTCCGGACACTGGATTGCCGAACCGGTTCTGTCGAGCAATACGAGTGCGATTCACTCATCCTGGCCACCGGTGGCGCCGGTCAACTCTTCCGTTACAACACTAATTCGAGCGTAGCCACCGGTGACGGCATCGCACTCGCCTTCAAGGCCGGAGCGGAGATCACCGACATGGAGTTCTTCCAGTTCCACCCGACGGCACTACGGCTGCCCGGTGTGCCGCCCTTCCTAATATCGGAGGCGGTTCGAGGAGAGGGTGGACTGCTGCGCAACCGAGATGGCCACCGCTTCATGCCAGACTACGTTACCGAAGGCGAACTCGCTCCGAGAGACGTCGTCGCCCGCAGCATTGTCTACGAGATGGCCAAGACCGAGACGGATAGCGTCTTCATCGACGTCACTCACCTGCCACAAAGCCTCACCACCACCCGGTTTCCCCACATCTATCGGTTCTGCCTCGCCCATGGCCTAGACATCACACGGTCACCTGTACCAGTGGCCCCAGCGGCGCACTACATGATGGGAGGTGTCAAGGTCAACACTTGGGGCGCGACCTCAATTGCCGGCCTCTTCGCCACCGGAGAGGTCGCCCGCACCGGTGTCCATGGGGCCAACCGCCTGGCATCGAACTCGATGCTGGAGGTGCTCGTATTCAGCAAACGCATCATCCAAAAAACCGCCGGGTCTTCCGGCTTCGAGTCGCCGGTGGCATCAGAGCACTACGAGAAAGGCCGGCGGCTCGACCGATACATAGCGAAGGGATCCACCTCACCCCCTGGGCTCTCCGAAGTCCAGACATTGCTCTGGGATAAGGTCGGCATCATTCGTGGCGGGAACACTCTCCGTGAGGCCGCCAAAGACCTCGCTGCTTGGCAGGCGAAATTAACGCAGCCGACCGACCGCGCGTCCTACGAATTAGGCAACATATTACTCACCGGCCAGCTGATGACAGAGGCGGCGCTGATCCGTGAAGAGAGCCGTGGCGCCCATTTCCGCGCCGATTTTCCCCGACGCTCGGCCAAGTGGGAGCGAGAAGTCATCTTCACCTCCAACTGAGTCCCGCGGCAACCAATCATCGGAGCTGCCTCACTTCGCCCGAGTGACCCAATTGGGCTGATGAGCTATACTGTCAGTGCCACTACGGCACCATCACCAGCCGGATAGACGACAGGAAGAGCATAAGATGGACCGGGACTATCCGTCCCCGGAAGAGCAGGTGAACACCATCGTCACGCTCGCCCTAACCGAGGATCTCGGGCAAGGCGATGTCACCAGCCAGGCGTTGATACCAACGACGCTGCTGGGTCGGGCCACGATACTGGCCAAGGGAGACGGCGTACTTGCCGGCATCGACGTCGCCCGCCGCGTGTTCTTCCAGGTCGATCCCTCATTGGAAGTGACGCCTTTCAGCACGAACGGCGCCCGGCTCAAGCCCGGTGATGCCATCGCTGAGGTCACCGGCAGAATCACCAGCATCCTCGCCGCTGAGCGCGTCATGCTCAATTTCCTGCAACGTCTGAGCGGAATTGCCACTGAGACAGCCAACTACGTTGCCGCCGTCGGGGAACTGAAAACCGTAATCCTGGATACGCGCAAGACAACACCCGGCCTTCGCCTGTTGGAGAAGCGGGCGGTTTACCACGGCGGCGGCGGGAACCACCGGATGAACCTCAGCGATGGCATTCTCATTAAGGACAATCACATCGCAGCAATGCGCTCCCTGGGGACAAACATCGCTGGCATCATCGCCGATGCGCGGCGGAAGGCACCACACGACCTCGAGATCGAGATCGAAGTCACCACTACCGAAGAAGCCGTCGAGGCGGCTTCAGCCGGCGCCCAAATAATACTGCTGGACAACATGAGCCCTGATGAAATGCGAGCGGCAGTCGATCAGTTACCAAGTTGCGTCAGGACCGAGGCCTCCGGCGGAATCACGATCGGGAACGTCAGGACAGTCGCCGAGAGCGGGGTAGACTACATCTCGGTAGGCGCCCTGACGCACTCGCCGGCGGCACTCGACATCAGTCTTGAAATAAACCTTGAAAGCCTGGAACTACCATAACTCGCCGTCACCCGACGAGGAGTCAGTCCTCCTGTCCTGGGAGAACGGCCTCGACCGCCGGTTCGGCAACTAACCCCAACGGCGCCTGCCAGGACACCCGGCGCCAGACCAGCCAAGACGCAGCCGCTGCCATGACGATGATGCAGATCCACTGCGGCTGGTTCAGCGTGAGAAAGACAGTATTGCTGTCCAGCCGAAGGAACGACAAGAAGAAGCGGCCAACTGAGTACAGGATCAGGTAGACCATGAAGAATGCGCCGTCGGGGCGAAACCGTCCTATCAGCCGCCACAGGATGCCGAGTATCACCAAATCCATCAGCAGCTCGTAAGCCACCGCCGGATGCGTCGGCACCCGGCCAAAAGCGGGACTCCCGGGATGGGTGTAAACGACGGCCCATGGAAGGGATGTCTCCGTGCTGAAGTGCTCTCCGTTGATAATGTCACCGATCCGCCCGATAGCCTGGGCCAGAATCAACCCGGGGGTCATAATGTCTATGTAAGGACCGACCGGGAATTTCTTCACCCAGCCGTAGATTACGATGGTTAATACTCCTCCGAGTACCGCCCCCCAAATGGCGAGGCCGCCCTCCCAAATGGCAAACGCATTGCCGGGACCACCCACGTAGAAGTCCCATCGATCGACGACGGCTACCAGCCTAGCCCCGATAATACCACCCGGGATCCCCCAGATGGTAATCGAATAGAGGGTGTCTACGGAAAACCGTAACCGCTGCTTCATTAACCATCTCACCAGTACGACCGCAGCGATGATGCCGAAGACGATCAGCAAACTGTGCCAAGAGACGGTCAGCGGGCCAAGACGAAACAGTACTGGATCGATGTTAATCGTTATCATCATTCCTCCCATCCCGTTTTCTGCATGCAGGCAAGATGGCTATCCGGTCGGGTTTCGATGAGAACTTCAATGAATCCGGCGACCGTCAGCATCGCCCACATCTCGTCGTCCTCGAGAACCATGCCGTGTCTTACCCCAACAGTGGCGTGCCGGCGAATGTTGTCGAACCCCATCCGGTTCTTCCAGCGTGGGATGGAAAGCCGCCACCACGACCTACCACTCGGAATATCTCAGCTCACGCCTGAGGCTTATCCCGGAAGTAATGGGGTCGAATAGCAGCCTACGGCATCGACCCCCACGCCGTCAAGTGGAATCGCTGTCATTTTAGCGGAGAGACGGCCGGCCGCCTCGCGCAGATAAGGAACGATCACTCCCGTACCCTCCGTCCACGTTGAGCACCATCGAACCAGAGGCAGGCCAGCAGCGGGGCGAACGAATTCTGCGGGCGACGACGCAGTAGAAGTCTGGAGAAACGAGGAAGTAAATCGAGGTTACTCGTACCTGATTTGTTCTTCCCGTTATGTAAAGGACAAGCGCGGTAGACGCAGCGATCCAGTGGTCGTACCAGCCAGGATACCCGGAATGAGCTGATCGTCAGTTGACCGAACTAGTCACCAGTCCCGGCGGCGACCAGGATTATCCGGTGACCGAGCAGATCGATCTCCCGAATCGCCGCACTGACTTCGCTTGAGTTCCCGAAGAGTGTCTTGAGGCGCAACCTGTCACCGGTGACATCCACCGAGGCAACTTCTTCTGCGATGAGTTTCAATTCGCCACCACTATCGATGTACGCTTTCGACAGGCACATACTAAGCCTCCCCGGATTGGAGTCGTTCAAGTGCGCGAGAGAGGTGACGGCCGGCCCTCTCCATCTCATCGGCGGCGACGACGAGATCGTCGCCAGCTTCCGACTCACCAAGCGCCACCGCTCGGCCAGCCCATTCGTGGAATTCCTGCCCATGCTCCCGGTTATGGTCGACCCAGTACCCGAGCAGAATCTTCAGTTTAGCGATGGTGCTATCATTGCACAAGTCTGGCCTCCATTATCGCCCGCTGCTCTCCGGTGAGGCAGCCAGCACATCGTCGTTCGGTAGCGGCCAGGTCTGCCTGGTCACGCAAGGCAGTACGAGCCCAACGCCAGCGACTAGATCTGGCTGTAGCCGCCGCCGGCACGGTCAATACCGATTCCCTTACCGTTAGAAATCCAACCGAATTCCTGGAGAATCTGCTGACTGTAGGTGACGCGGCCGGTGACCTCATCCAGCGGCTCTGTTGCCAGCAGCAGGGCGGCCTTAGCCATCAATTCCGGCGACTCGCCGCGCGGATCGTCCATGCCGCTGACCAGCTTGTGATACACCGTTCCGGGAGTGGGCACCACTTGGGATGGCGAAACGCAGGCCACCGAGATGCCGTGCTCGTAGACCTCTTCGGCCAATCCCTGAGTGAAACGCTCGAGCGCCGCTTTTTCCGAACCGTAGAGGGTGCCGCCACGGACGGAAGCGTTTGGGTATGGTCCTCGTCCCGGACCAATCGCCGCCCCCGATGATATGTTGACGATAGCGCCGCTCTTACGCGGCACCATGTCCTGCAGCACCGCCTGGCTGAGTATGAACGGACCGTGGAAGTTCACTGAGAACGACCGCAGCCACCGCCTCACCGGCATATCCTTCACCGGAATGAAGTAGGTCAACGCCGCGTTGTTGACGAGCACGTCCGCCGATCCGAACAGAGCCTTCGTTTCGGAGACTAGCTCAAGGCAGCTTTCCTCTTTGGAAATATCCGCTTGAACCGCTGCCGCCTTGCCGCCGGCCTTCTTAATCTCGGCGACCGTCGTCGTCAGCGATCCTTCGAGGATATGGTCGCCTTCGCCGACGGTTCGAGCGGCGCAGATGACATTCGCCCCCTGGGCGGCGAACAGTCTCGCCACCGACTTGCCGATGCCACGGCTGGCGCCGGTGACTATGACCACCTTCCCATCAAGTTTCCCCATCTTGATCCCTCCTTTCTCTTCCCCCCCTACCAGAAACTGGAACGCCCTCCCAATCAAGATAGGGGAAATCGCTGACCACAAACATCTCGCCGACTACGTCGGCGTTTATCGGTCACGACCGTTCCCGGCTGTCCAGCATCACCGTTACCGGACCGTCATTTCGAATCTCGACCTGCATATGCTGCTGAAACCGCCCAGTCGCAACGCCCAGTCCACCAGCGGTAACATGCTCCACGTAGCGCTGGAAAATTCGCTCGGCCACTTCGGGTGGCGCGGCATCGGTGAAGCTAGGGCGACGGCCCTTTCGCGCACTGGCCAACAGGGTAAACTGGCTAACCACCAGCAACTCGCCGGCCACATCCTCGACGGAGAGGTTGAACTTACCCGCGTCATCACCGAAGATACGGAGGCCGAGCGTCTTCGCCGACAAGTACTCGACATCCTTTTCAGCGTCACCGCCAGCCACCCCAACAAACACCACCAGTCCCCGGCCAATACGGCCGACGACATCGCCGTCAACGCTCACCGAAGCGGCGGTTACTCGCTGCAGCAATACTTTCACGATTAAGTGCCTGTGGGCTCCTCTTTAGCCACCGTCTTCTTCTTACCACCTGCCGAACCGTCATCGCTGCTTTCGGCGCTGGTCGTCGTCTCTTTGGCACCGCCGGCATCACCGGCGCCGTTATCACCGCTCGCGGGACTAACGACGCCTTCGTCACTACTGGCAGGACGGCTATCAGTCATGTAGAAACCACTACCTTTGAAGATTATGGGGGCGGGATGGAAGACGCGCCGGACCGGTTCGTCACAGTGGGGGCAGTCGGTCAGCGGGTCGTCATCAAAGCCCTGTCGTTCCTCAAAGCGATGGCCGCAGGAATCACACTCGTAAACGTAGGTCGGCACCAAACCACCTCATCAAACCTCACCGGAAATCCCCGGCACAGTATCAGGAATTATAACCCAAAAGGCAAGAGGAGGAAACAAATCAAGTCTACGCAGGCATAAATTATTCTTCCGGTCATGTAAAGACGGTGGCTAGGAGGGAGGGAGGAGCGAGACGACTCCCTAGATAATCACCCCGATGACGAGCGCGCCCAGTGGACGCCGAAATCACCGATACTAAGGAATCGATGCCGAGCTTGCTAACCCAGACCATGTTGATCGTCGGGCCGAGAATCATCCTGAAGTTGCTAATGAGACCATGGGCTAGGAAAGGCGGAGGAGACTGTGGAAGACGTTATCCTACGTCCAGTCACGCATTCCGCCGCGGGAGCGTCCCGACTGGCCGACCGGCATGTCCTCGGTCATCGCTTCTCCGCAACCGCCACTGCCGGGGACGAGCAAAGGGGGCTTCGTTCTTCCGTCGCGGGATTTCGCCTGGCTATCTTGCCATTCGTCTTCGCCATGCTAGACCTTCTTACTCTTCCAACGTCCGGCGCGGAAGTAGAGCAGGTAAATGATGCCGCCGACGACCATGCCGGAAACAATTGCCCAGCGGACGCCAAGAACCCCGAGACCGGCGCTCTGGGAGAGGAAGTAGGCCAGCGGCAACTGGATCAACCAGGTGGTAACCAGAATGATGATCATCGGCGGCAGGGTATCACCAGTACCGGGCAGGGCATTCATCAGTACCATGGTCAGACCGAGAACCACATAGCCGGCAACGGCAATCCTGAGGAAGGAGCCGGCCAACTTAACCGTGTCCGGCTCCGAACTAAAAATACGGACGATGCCGTCGGCACCGATGAAAATCGCCACCGAGACAGCGATCAGAAACACCTCAACGAGGACGATCGCCAGCCAGATGCCTCGCTCCGCCCGATTCGGTCGCCCGGCGCCAAGGTTCTGCCCGGCAAGGACGCCGGACGTCTGTCCGAAAGCCATCCCCGGCATCGTCAGAAGCATCTCCACCCGCTGGATGATCGTGTGCGCGGCGACCGCCGCCGTACCGAACGGCGAGACGAAGACGATCAGGAAGTAATGGCCAAGGGTTCGCTGCACGCCGGAGACCATCGCCGGCAAGCCAATACGAATGAAGCCCCAGATGATGCCGGGATCGAGCCGGAAATCGCGGAAGGTCAGCTGCATTCGGGCCTGCTCAACGCGGGCCGGATTCCACCGTGAGGGACTGTCGGCAAGTGTGACGTCCGGGGCAGTCGGCAAAGCCGCCGGTCGCCGCCGCCAATCCGACAAGTCGAAGTAAACGGTACGGCCTTTAAGAAGGAACCAGAGGGCAAGGACGAAGCCGAGGGACTGCGAGATGACGTTGGTGATGGCGGCGCCGCTGACGCCCATCTCAGGGAAAATCCACAGTCCGAACATAAGGAACGGGCAGAGGACAATGTGAAAGACCCGGTAAACAACGCCGGTCACCATCGGCGTCATTGAGTCGCCTGACGCCTGCATGACACTATCGGTCATGAGGCGGAAGATGATCGTCGCCCCACCGACGAAATTAATGCGAAGGTAGGGAACTCCCTCGGCGATGACGCCCGGCTCGAGACCAAAGATTCCGAGGATGGCCTCGGTAAAGAAGATGCCGACGGCGGCCATGATGACCGCGACCGCTCCGGCAAGGACGAAGCCCTGCTGGGCGACATGGTTGGCAGCAGCAATGTCACCGGCGCCGATGTGGCGGGAGATCATGGCGCGGACGCCCATGATCAGGCCCATCATGGCAGTTACCTGCATCTGGACGGCGATGCCGGCAGCGCCGACGCCAGCGATGGAATTGATGCCGAGCTTGCCGACCCAGATCATGTCGATCGTCGGACCGAGTATCAACATGAGATTGCTGACGACCATCGGCCAAGAAAGACTGAGAAGGTTGTGGAGGACGCTGCCCTGCGTCCAGTCACGCCTCCCGCCGCGGATGGTTCCCGATTGGCCGGATGGTGTTCCCTGGGTCATCGTTTCTCCGCAACCGCCGTTATCAATGTGCTGGCTTGGTAACCTGCGCGGGCATCAGGTTGAGGAAGGCTCCGCCCGGTTACCTAGACCGTACGGCTGAGCGGCGTCACCTGCTCAATAGCGCCGGCGACAACGAAAAGCGAACCGGTGACACAGACCAGGTCATCTTCCGCGGCCTCGCCAAGAGCCACAGGCAATGCCTCAGAGATATCACCGGTCTCCCTTGCCACGATGCCGTGCCGGGAGAATTCAGCGACGATCGGGCCTGTGGCCATGGCCCGGGGGTGGATCGAGCGGGTAACGGTGAAGTCATCGAAATGCGGCACCAGTTCGGCGACGACGGCCGGCAGGTTCTTGTCCGACGAGAGCCCGATGATAAGAGCCGCCCGCCGGTAGTCGAAGTACTCCGCCAAAGACAAGCACAGCTTACGCACCGAGTCGGCATTGTGGGCGCCGTCGACGACCAGCAGCGGCCGGCGATTGAGCACTTGGAGGCGACCCTCCCAGTGCACCGAAGCCAGACCGGCCTTGATGCTCTTGGTGGTTATCGCCGGGTGGGCGACGGCAAGCACTTCAAGAGCAGCGGCGGCGGCAGCGGCGTTATCGAGTTGGTAACGACCGAGTAACGGAATCGAGAGGTCGTAGTCCGCGCGGCGACCCCTGACGCGGAACGTCTGGCGGGCGGCGTCGTGGGCAAGATCATGCCAGGAGACGTCGGCGGCGGGGTCGTCGCCGCTGCCGACACGAATAAGTTCCGACCCCTGGCGACGGCAGACTACTTCAATAACGCCGGCAACCTCAAGAGTCTGCGGGGAAACGACCACCGGACAGCCCGGTTTCACTATGCCGGCCTTTTCAGTGGCGATCTCGGTGAGGGTGTCACCGAGAACTTCAGTGTGCTCCAGACTGATCGAGGTGATGACGGCGACTTCGGGACGAACGACGTTGGTCGCATCCAGAGTGCCGCCGAGGCCGACCTCAATGACCTGAAAGTCGACGGCGCGACGAGCGAAGTGACAAAAACCGAGAGCCGTCATTATCTCGAAAGCGGTCAGCCTGCCATACTTCGCCTCACGATTGACGGCCTCGATCTCAGGGCGGAGTCGGTCAACGAGGACGACCAGTTCGTCATCGGGTACGGGGTGGCCGTCTATTCGCATTCGCTCGTTGAAGACGTGGAGGTGCGGCGAAATAAAGAGCCCGGTACGGCAACCGGAGGCGGTCAGCGCCGAGGCGACCATGGCAGCGACACTGCCCTTACCTTTACTGCCCGCGACATGGACGGTGGCGGTGGCAAGATGAGGGTCGCCAATGCGACCGAGCAGTTCGTCCATCCGTCTCAGGTCGTAAGAGACGCGACTGCGGGGACCGGGTTGCCTCTCGTGGTCGATGAAACTGTAGATGAAGTCCAGCGCCTGTTGATAGCCGTCCGTCAGAGCCACCTCGACAAAGAAAGGGAACCGGCCGCCGCGCTCGACACCGTCCCCCGCTGATCACGACCAACTAACTGAGAGCGATTATAGCATTTCCGCAGCAGGCGTAACAACTTACCAAGAGGAGGCGACAACCCACCACCTTCGACCGGTAGCGGATCAATCTGAGAAGTCTTGAGACAAATAGCAAAGTGGTTTCCAAGTCCTCATCAGAGCATGGCACTCTGATCGTTAGCACAAGAGTATACGGAGATCAGTACACACACCCACTCCCACCCAAGCTCGATTCCATTTCGTGACAAGCCAAGCTTACCGCCCGACAGGCAACAACCTGCCGCCCGGGACCGCAGCGTTTGATGTCGCCACGCCTGCTATGCTATTCTGAACCCGAAGGTCAAGGCCAGCCCACCAGCGTTGGCATGAAACCTGGGAAATGAGAACGCATGGTGTCCATCTCGACAAGGAGCACTGCAAGGACTGCCGCTTCTGCCTCGAGTTCGGCCCGCAACACATTCTATACGAGACGAAAGAAGTCAACAGTAAGGGCTGCAACATGGTACAGATGACCTGCGACGGCGTCTGCAACGCCTGCGAGAAATGAGCCCAATGACACGGGTCGGCGTCTTCAACGTCACCGGCTACATCGGTGTCGAACTGGCGCGCCTGCTACACCAGCACCCAGAGGTCGAGCTGGTCTCGGTGACCGGTCGCAGCGCCGCCGGACAGAAGCTGGGCGATGTTTTTCCGCACCTGGCAAAGATCGATCTGACGATCGAAGCCAAGCTGGGCGAAGTCGACGTCGCCTTCTCAGCGATGCCGCACAAGGAGGGCGCGGCAGTGATCGCGCCGCTGGTCGAGTCGGGTGTGCGCGTGATCGACGTCAGCGCCGATTTCCGCCTCAAGGACATCGCCGAATACGAACGCCTCTACGGAGTCAGCCATCCAGCGCCGCAGTTGATCAAGCAGGCTGTCTACGGCCTGCCCGAGTTGCACCGCGGGGAGATTGCCGGCGCCCGGCTGGTGGCCGCCCCCGGCTGCTACCCGACGGGAGCGATTCTGGCACTGGCGCCCTTGTTCAAGGCGAGCGTGGTGGAACCAGAGATCATTATCGACGGTAAGTCCGGCCTTTCCGGAGCAGGGCGGACACTGACCATGGGAACTCACTTCGCCGAAGCCGTCGACGACGTCAGCGCCTACGGGCTGGAGGGACACCGCCATTTGCCGGAAATGACGCAGGAATTGGCCGGGCTGGGGCGGCTGACGCCTTTAGTGACGTTCGTGCCACACCTGGTACCGATGACCCGGGGGATACTGACAACCGGCTACGCGACGCCGACCTCGAGCGCGTTCAGCAGCGACGACAAAGGCGTGGCGGCGCTGCGTGAGCTGTACCACGAGTTCTACCGGGATCACCCATTCGTGACAATCACCGACTCCCCGCCGCACACCAAGCACACCTGGGGGAGTAATTACTGCCTGATCTATCCGACGATTGCTCCGGATACGAGTAAGGTGATCGTCGTCAGTTGCCTCGACAATTTGGTCAAGGGGGCCGCCGGGCAGGCGGTGCAGGCAATGAACCTGATGCTCGGCCTTCCAGAAGTGACAGGGTTGCAGGCACCGGCGCTCTACCCCTAGCAGGTTGACTTGAGCCGTTGCGCCTTGTCTGCTAGGATTTGGGTATGAGACTAATAGACAAGACCGCGGCGACGGTCGACTACGTTCACTTACCGCTCAATGAGGATGTGATCGCTTTCGCCGGCTACTACACGCCCGAGAGCGAGGTACGACGACCATTTCGGGGCCGCAAGGTCCTCTACGTGACGGGACACGTCGTCGTCGAGGCGACGTGCGCCGGCGGCAACTGCGCCAGCACCAACTACTGGTACGCAATCGTTGCCGGCTATGTCGTCGACTGGCAGTACCGAGAGAACGAGGCCAGACGACCGGTGACGCTCACCGAACCAATCTCCGACCGGGAGACGCGTCGGGAAATCGAGGCAATCATCCTCGACAACGAGGCCGTCACTATGGTCGATTTCCGCTAGCCTGAATTGTCGACCGCCAGCGCCTCTGATATGCTTAGCGGAATATCATGGAGGACCGCCCGCCGAAAAGCAGTCACCACAGTCACGCCCGATTCGGGCGGCTCGACCACATCTGGCTAACCGTCTTCGGGCTAGGGCTAAGCGGCCTCTGGGCAAGTCTGACAACCATCGTTCTGCCGGTGCGGCTGCTCGATTTCGTTCCGGAGCCACAGAAGAACAGCTACCTGGGATACCTGATCTTCGCCGGGCTGCTGCTGGCGATGGTGGTACAACCGGTGGTCGGCGCCGCGAGCGACCGCGCCGGCTTCCGCTGGGGCAAGCGGCGACCCTACATCCTAGTGGGGATGGTCGCCGTGCTGGTGCTGCTGCCCAGCATCGGACTGTTCGGCAGTTATGCCGCTGTCTTCGCGGGCTACTACCTGCTACAGGTCGCGGGCAACACTACCCAAGGCCCTTACCAGGGACTCCTGCCCGATTTAGCACCATCCGGCCGGCAGGGCCGCGTCTCCGGAGTGAAGAGCCTCATGGAGCTGGTCGGGGACGTCGGGCTAGCGCGTCTCGCCGCCTATTTCATGGATCGCTACGCGCCGGGAGATATGGAGTAGAACAGAACCTCGGCTACTCGGTGATGCTCGGAATCTGCCTGCTCTGTTTTCTCGCCGGGGCGGTGATCGTCGCCCGGTTACAGGTGCCTCGCCCCGGCGACAGCTAGCCGCGACGCCAGATCCAGCGTTCGACGAAGAGCGCCAGCACCAGCACTACCATCACCGCCAAAGCAGCGCCGCCGAAAGTCCAGATAGCCCGAGGGTCGAAAGCGCCCTTGCCCACCTGATCCCAGCCCCAGCTGCCAACGAAAGCAAGCCCGGAGTAGAATATCGCCTTACCAAGCCAACAGACGAGGAGGAACTTCCAGATAGGGAAGCGGAGCACGCCGGCAGCGATGCCAACAACGTCCAGAGGGAGCGGCGTGACGGTGAACAAGAACACGACCCAGATACCCCACCTCCGCACCCAGCCAACGGCACTGAGATAGGTCCGGTTATTGCGCAGGATACGACGGCCGGAAAAGCCGACAGCGTAGCCGGTCAGCTCGCCGATGGCACCACCGGCGCCGGCGGTGATACCGATCAGCCACGGATTAAAAGTCGCCCCGAGGGCGAAGAGGACGAGAATGCCGGGCACCGGCAGGATGACGGTACCGTTGGCGACGAGGCTAACGAGAAAGGCTCCCAGGTAGCCGGCGTTACCCAGTTCGGAGACGTTGTCGCGGTAAACGAAGAGGACGACGGTAACGGCAATCGCCAAGGCGAACGCCAACACCGGAAGGAGCAGTCTCCTGACCCAGCCTCCGTTTTCGGCAGCCTCCGGAGCGTCGTCGCGGTTTGCTTCAGCCATAGCGGGTAATCGAGTAGCCGTATTGTAGCACATCGAGGGCGCGGCTCAGAGCGGTCGCGCTGCTGAGCCGCGTGACCGCTGCGGGAGGTTTGTCTCGCGACGGTCGGTTTGCTATGATGGTTAGTAGCCCCCATCGTCTAGAGGCCTAGGACGGCAGCCTTTCAAGCTGTTAACACGGGTTCGAACCCCGTTGGGGGTACCATCTGAGAATATCGTGGTGTTGTGTCCCAACTGCCACAAAAGGTACCATCTAGGCAATACCAGTAGGCTCCAGCACGATCATGATCACGTGGTGTTGAGTTTGGACGGCTTCACCTATAATATCCCACTTTCGTCCAAGACAGGAAGGTGGCACAGGCCAGTCCTGTGAATTGAGGGAGGTTACCGCCACTTAGCCCCACCGTCGGCGCTGGTAGTCGATTAGCCCACGTTCAGAACTGAGCGCAAACACCATGCCCGAGATCAGGCTGATTCTCTCTGTGGGAACGAGTCTCCTGAAACGGTTTCGTGTCGGCATCGCCTTGCTCGCGAAGAGCTTGATGAGAAGAGCGGCGAGGGATCTGAAGGGTTCCGGTTCACTGCCGTAGACCACGAACTCGGGGACAACGGCCTCCTCGGAAACGAGAACGCCGAGTATGGCCGACCGGTTCTCCGGGATTCTAGTCCTGAGATCTGCCAGTTCCCTTCGGGCGGCACGGTAGTCGGGGCTCTGCAGGAACGCGAACACAGAGCTGTATGCGGCGATGAAGGCCGCTTTGTCACTTTCCAACTCGTGCAGCCGCCGCGTACGAGAATTTGTCCGGTCTATCGCCGACCTTCGGAGTTGTCCGATTTCGGCGCGTACACGACTCAGCGGTTGCACTGAGTTCAACCGCTTGATCAGATTCTTCTTCGGCTCTCCGTCGAGAAGGAATCCCCTTAGGGTACCACCTATCAACGATGACAGTGGCCCCGACGCTAGACCGCGGCAGCTACCACGTCAGCTTTTCCTCCTCCGTACCTGAACGCCGCGGGCGGACACGGGTGCCGGCCTTGGGCCTCTCTGAGCACCTGCCACGGCATCGCCACCGGCCACGGCGAGCTGATACACGCTTAGAACAGCGAGATGGGCGAGGCCAGTTTCATCGTGGACCTGCCTCGGGTTGAAGAGCGGCGGCGCGGGCGCAGGCTTCGCCTTCGCCTGCGTAGACTTTACCTGCGGGCGGCTATTAGCGCAGATTGCGCCCGGGCGGATCGAGTTCCTCGTCGAGCCGCTGTTTCTCGGGGCATTCGCGCTCATGGTCGGGCAACCGGCTGATCGAGAAAAACCAGTGACAGGCGAGGCAGCATATCCGGCGTTCCTCTTCCGACGAGATCGTCATCAGAAGCTACCCGCGAGTTTCCGATAGGTATCTGCCAGCGCCTCGGGGATGACGCGGCTGTCCGCCAATGACGACATGAAATTAACGTCCCCCTGCCAGCGCGGCACAACGTGGCTGTGGACGTGGTCGGCGATGCCGACGCCGGCGATCTTGCCGATGTTGGCGCCGACGTTGAAACCGGCGGGGTCAAAGGCCCGCCGGAGCACCCGGATACAACGGCCGATCGTATCGATGTGGTCGTGGAGCTCGTCAGGGATAAGCTCTTCGAAGCTGGCTACATGGCGGTAAGGGGTGACCAAGAGGTGCCCCGGATTGTAGGGGTAGGCATTAAGCATGACGAAGTTAGCCGCCGATCGGTGGAGAATCAGGTTGGCGGCGTCCTCGCTCTCACCAGGTTTACTGCACATGATGCAGCCATCCGGTTTGTCCTCCATGATGTAATCCATTCGCCACGGCGCCCAGATGTGCTCCACGGGGTACTCCTTTCGACAATCAGCCCCAACATTGTACTCACCGCCCGACGCGGGGTCAATGCATTGTAATCGTGATTACCATCAGCTATAGTGAGACTACCGTGGGTGACACAGACAGAGCAACCGACACGATTACCTTCCTCGGTACCGGCGGCGCCAGATTCATGATGATCAGCCAGATACTGGAGTCCGGCGGAATGTGGCTCAACCTGGGCGACACCGAGATACTGCTCGACCCCGGTCCGGGCTGCATCGTGCATGCCACTAAGCGCAAGCTCAAGGCCGAGAAGCTGAGCGCGATCGTCGTGTCTCACCGACACCTCGACCACTCGGGCGATGTCAACGTCATGGTGGAGGCGATGACGCGCGGAGGTTTTGAAAAACACGGCCGGCTGTTCGCTCCAGCCGACGCGCTGGAAGGCGAGCCGATCATCTTCTCGTATCTCCGCCAACGTCTCGACGGCATCGGAATTCTCGAAACCGGCAAGTCCCACACGATCGGCGACGTCACGATGACGACGCCGGTTCGACACGTGCACCCGGTGGAGAACTACGGAATCGTCTTCCGGACGCCGCGACACTCGATTTCCTACATCAGTGACACGAGCTACTTCGACGAACTGCCCGACAACTACCGCACCGACTTGATGATAATCAACATCGTATTCACCGAACCGCGCTTCCAGGAGGACTATACTGACAGCCCGGTCGACCACCTCTCGATACCCGAGGTAGAGCGGCTGGTCAAGGATGCCAAGCCGAAGGCAGCCCTGCTGACGCACTTCGGCATGGGGATATGGCGAGTGAAGCCGTGGAGGGTGGCCAAGAGCCTCACAGAGAAAACCGGCGTCCGGGTAATAGCCGCCCGCGACGGCATGAAGTTCGATCTGGCGGAACTGGACGAAGGTTCCGGCCAGGCACGGGGCTGACCAGCACACCGCCCGCGTTCCATCCGACGGAGTTCCCGACGACACCATTCCGACAAGCGAAGCGTCGATGCCGCTGGCCTAAAATCGAGCCTTGGTTTATCATCAGAAAGGAACGTGCGGGAGAGGATCCAAATTGAGCGACGCGGCCGCCCTAAACAGAATACTGCACCGTGTCACCCGACCGGCGCGCTACACCGGCGGCGAGTGGAACAGCATCGTCAAGGACTGGAAGACGACCACGGTCCGGGTCGCGTTGTCCTACCCGGACGCCTACGAAGTCGGCATGTCCAACATGGCGCTGCCGATCCTGTACGAGTTGCTCAACAGCCGCGAAGACGTCCTCGCCGAGCGGGTATTCGCACCGTGGATCGATATGGCGGCGGCAATACGCGAAGCAAGTATCCCGCTTTTCAGCCTAGAATCGAGGCGGCCGCTCAGCGAGTTCGACATCATCGGCTTCTCTCTCGGCTACGAGTTGACCTACAGCAACGTCCTCGAAATGTTAGATCTGGCGGGTATACCGGTACTGGCCGCCGAACGAGATGGATCGTGGCCGCTGGTGATCGCCGGCGGCAGCGGAACTCTCAACCCGGAGCCGATGGCCGATTTCATCGACCTTTTCGTCATCGGTGACGGCGAGGAGGTTATCGGCGAGTTGATCGACACCTACGCAGGCTGGCGAGAAGAGGGCATCGGCTCACGCGAAAGCCTGCTGCGGCTTACGGCAGCGATACCGGGAATTTACATACCTCGCTTCTACGACGTCGAATACAGTGACGACGGCACCATCAGCAGCGTCACGCCGAACGTGGCCGAGGCGAGCCCAAAGATACGGCAACGAATCGTCAACCAGCTGCCACCGCCAGTGGCGATCCCGGTGGTACCTCACATCGAGGTCATCCACGACCGCGGCGGCATCGAAATCCAGCGCGGTTGCAGTCGGGGCTGCCGCTTCTGCCAAGCGGGGATAATCTACCGACCGGTCCGCCAACGGCCACTCGAGGAGGTAATCGACGCCGCCGAGGAGTTGGTCAACAACTGTGGCTACGCCGATGTCTCGCTGGTCTCGCTGAGCACCAGTGACTACCCGGCAATCGGCGAGACGATCCGCCGACTCGAGGAACGCCTCGACAACGTCGCGCTGTCTCTGCCGAGCCTCTACGCCAACAGCTTTACAGTCGACCTGATGGACGCCTTGTCCACCCGCAAGAAGATAGGTTTAACCTTCGCCCCCGAGGCAGGCAGCGAGCGGCTGCGCCGGATCATCAACAAGAACGTCTCGGAGGAAGAACTGCTGACAACCTTCGCGGCGATCTTCGAGCGGGGCTGGACGAACCTGAAACTCTACTTCATGCTCGGCTTACCGGAGGAGACGACCGAGGACGTCGCCGCCATCGTCGATCTGGTAAACAAGATTCGCGCTCTCGGCAAGAGCATATCGGGGGGGACGCCGCAGTTGCGGGTTAGTCTATCGACCTTCGTACCCAAGCCACACACGCCGTTCCAGTGGGTCGCACAGGCTGGGAGCGATGATTTCGCAGGGAAGCAGGAGTTGCTCCGCGCGGGACTGCGCCGCAAGAGCACCCGGGTATCTTGGTCGGATCCAGCGATGAGCCGGCTCGAAGCGGTGATTTCGCGAGGCGACCGCCGGCTGGGTGAGGTCATCCACCGCGCCTGGCAGTCAGGCGCCGTCTTTGACGCCTGGAACGAGCATTTCGAAGACGACCACTGGCGGGAAGCGTTCGCAGCAGCCGACCTAGACCCAGATTTCTACGCGCGCCGCGAGCGCTCACTCAATGAAGTGCTGCCATGGGGGCACATCGACAGCGGCGTCAGTCACGATTTCCTGAGGCGGGAGTACCGGCGTGCTTTGGAGGAATCGCAGACGCCGGACTGCCGCTTCGGGCGATGTCTTTCCTGTGGCCTCGAGGAGACGGTTGAGGCGTGCCGAGAGAAACGGGCAGCGGATTAGCCAGCCTAAGAGAAAGGGCCCCGCGTCCTCAAAAAGACGCGTCCCCTTGGAACTCGTGACGGGTTTCTCCTAGTCTTCTCCCTCCAATGGCTCTTCTGCCCCCAGCATGTCCTCAAGTTCCAATTGTTTCTCTTCTTCCGGTGGTTCCTTTTCTTCCACCTGGTCTTCCTCCGACGCCACCTCTATCTCCGGCTCGGCCTCGACCGCCACTGTCTTCTCCGCCTTGGCGGCCCTCTTCTCGGCCCTGTCGGCCTTTTCGATCTTCTTCTCCGCATCGTCGATTTCCATCAATGCCAGGGCGACGACTGCATCACCCTCCGAGGTCTTCATCAACCTGACACCCTGGGTGCTCCGTCCCTGGACGGTGATACCCTTGACTGACGTCCGGGTAACGATACCGTTGGCAGTGATAAACATCACTTCCTGGTTACGGTAGACGAGCCGGGCATCAACCACCTCTCCCGTCTTGTCGACCGGTTTGAAGGTCTTGACGCCGCTGCCGGCACGTTGCTGCTTCGGATAGTCTTCGATGGGCGTCAGCTTACCGTGGCCCTGCGAAGTAACCACCAGCATCATCGATTCAGGGTGAGCGACCCCAGCGCCGACAACACGGTCGCCTGCGAAGAGACGGATGCCGCGAACGCCGCCACTAGTACGCAGGCTGGCGCGAACGCCGGAGACAGCGAACCGGATCGACTGGCCCTTGCAGGTGATGAGGACGATCTCTTCGTCATTGGTGGCGGTGCGGGCAGCAACCAGTTCATCGCCCGGCTCGATATCCATCGCGATCAGACCACTGCTGCGGACCTGGGCGAACTTGTCTAGCGCGGTCTTCTTTACCTCACCGCCGCGGGTGGTCATCAGCAGGAAACCGTCCGCGCTGAATTGGGAGACGATCACCATATCGGTGACCCGTTCGTTCTCCGCAATGGAGAAGAGATTGGCGACCGCCGTCCCTTTGGCGACTCGCGAGACATCGGCCGGCAGGTCGTAGCACTTGACGCTGAAACAACGACCGCGGTCGGTGAAGAGGAGCAGATTATCATGGGTATCGGCGACGACCAGCACCCGGGCGGCGTCCTCCTCACGGGTGGTGAGACCAATGATGCCCTTACCACCGCGGTGCTGGGTGCGGTAGACCTGGGTCGGCACGCGCTTGATGAAGCCGCGGCTGCTGAGGATGACGACGACTCGCTGGTGGGGTATCAGATCTTCAACACGAAACTCGGCGACGCCCTCGAGACTGATCTTGGTGCGGCGAGGGTCGGCGAACTTAGTCTTCAGTTCGGCAAGTTCTTCCTTAATGACCGTGAGCAGCCGGGCGGTGCTGGTGAGCAGATCCTCCAGGTAGGAGATTGCTTTTAGGATCTCGGCGTACTCGTCCAAGATCCGGGTGCGTTCCATACTCGCCAGACGGCGCAGCGCCATCTCGAGAATGGCATCCGCCTGAAGCTTGGAGAGGTCGAACTCCTTCATCAAGTTCTGGCGCGCGTTGTCGGTGGTCTTCGAGGCGCGGATAGTAGCGATGACCTTCTCGATATTATCGAGGGCGATCTTGAGACCCTCGAGGATGTGCGCCCGAGCACGGGCGACCTTGAGCTCGTGCCGTGAGCGCCGGGTGATGACCTCGCGGCGAAAGGCGACGAACTGCTGCAACGCCTCCTTAAGGCTGACAACGCGGGGCTGGCCGTCGACCAGTGCCAACATGTTGACGGCAAAGGTCGTCTGCAGCGCGCTATATTTGTAGAGGGCGTTGAGCAACTGCTGCGGCTGAGCCTCGCGCTTCAGCTGGATGACGATACGCATTCCCTCGCGGTCCGACTCGTCGCGCAATTCGGAGATGCCGGTCAGCCGTTTACTGCTGACCAATGAGGCGATCTTCTCGACTAGGGCCGCCTTGTTCACCTGATAGGGCAGCTCGGTGACGATGATCTGCCGCGGGCCACCCTCCGCCGGGTCTGCCAAGGCGGCCTTGGCACGGACGACGATGCGGCCACGGCCGGTAGCGAAGGCGCTCTTAATGCCGTCCTCGCCAAGGATGATGCCGCCGGTTGGAAAGTCCGGCCCCTTGACGAAGCCAGCGAGGTCGTCGACAGTCGCCCGTGGGTTATCAATCAAATAAGCAAGGGCGTCGCAAAGCTCGCCGAGGTTGTGCGGTGGAATGTTGGTGGCCATTCCGACGGCGATTCCCGAACTGCCGTTGAGCAGCAGATTGGGCAAGCGGGAGGGCAACACCAACGGCTCGGTCAGGCTCTCGTCGAAATTAGTGGTAAAGTCGACGGTGTTCTTGTCGATGTCAACCAGCATCTGCCCGGAGATCTGGGTGAGACGAGCCTCAGTATAACGCATCGCCGCCGGCGGGTCGGCGTCGACGCTGCCGAAGTTGCCCTGGCCATCGATCAGCGGCGCCCGCATCGAGAAATCCTGCACCATCCTTACTAGGGCGTCGTAGACCGAGCTGTCACCATGCGGGTGAAACTTACCGAGGACATCGCCGACGATACGAGCGCACTTCTTATAAGAGGTGGCATGGGTGATGCCCATCTCGTTCATAGCGTAGAGGATGCGGCGGTGCACTGGTTTAAGTCCGTCACGCACGTCCGGCAGGGCGCGGGAGACGATGACGCTCATCGCATAGGCGATGTAGGAACTGCGCATCTCTTCTTCGATGCTTACCGGACGGACTTTACCGATTACCATCGTGCGTCGCTCTCCTATTCCTCATCTTCGGTTTCACCGGTTCCGTAGCCGCTGCCCGGCACCCCCTCGACGAGAATTTCGGTATCCTCGCCGCCGCCAACGACAGTGTAGCCAGACTCACCGGTCAAGGCTTCTTCCTCTTCCAGTTCGCGGCGCAGAACTCGGTCACCGATGTCGGTCCGCGCAGTGGCACCGCCGGTCGACGGGAACGAGAGCCGGCCGGCCTGACTCGGATCCTGGTAGATCTCCCGAATGATGACGCTGATCGCTTGCGGGGTGACGCTGACGAGGGCCGCCTCGTAGTAGTTACCACCGGCGGTGAGACGTATCAGACGCTGGGCATGATCGGTAGCGACGACACCTAGGTATTCGCCGTGGCCGTCCTCGACGATCATCCGGGCACCGTCGATCTTCAACTGAACCCGATCCCCGGCCGCCATCCGGGCAAGTGTTTCCGCGAACGCCAGTTCCTGGAGCTGGATGACGCCGGCCTTACCGACCTCTTCAATGAAGCCCTGCGGTTCGAGCCCGCCGGCGCTGCCTCGGTCGGCGCCCTGGACCGGTCCCAAGCGCGAGAGACGCTCCAGATTTCTGGTGGCGATCGCGTTGTAGGGATCGATCTCATTGGTGCGCTGGTAGGCAACCTCGGCAGCGGCGAACTCGCCGAGTTCAAGACGCGCCCGACCGAGTCGGTTCATCGCCTCGAAATCCATAGGAAACTGGTCAATGATGCGCTGGTTGACGAAGGCGGCTTCCTGCCACTGGCCGCGCATCGCCAGAGCGATTGCTTCCTTACTGGAGTGCCGCCGCCAGCGCGCCCGATCTTCTTCCCGATAGGACATCCATCTCCCCCCGCCTTCGGCGGCGAATATCAGCCTAGATTAGCCAAAAAAGACGGATAAGTCAACACCTGATTCGGGCCGGTCTGTCGACAGGCTCGGACGACAAATTCGACCAATACGACGGCGGCGAAACCAACCCCCGACCCGGCAACGAACTGATGACTAGTCATCAGTTTCGACGTCAAAAGCGTGATGCAAGGCACGGACGGCATCCGCCATCTTATTCTCCTCAATGATGCAGGTTATTCGAATCTCGGAAGTAGTAATCAGCCGAATGTTGATCTGCTTGTCGCTGAGAGCGCTGAACATCCTGGCGGCGAAACCAGGCGTGTTCTGCATTCCGGTACCGACGATACTGACCTTACCGAGATGGGAGTCGCCGGCACACTGGCGGGCCCCAATCTCGCGGGCGATCGGCTCGACGACCGCCATCGCACCGCTGAGTTGTCCCTCGGCGACGGTAAAAGTGAGGTCGGTGATGTTGTCGATGCTGGCGTTCTGGACGATGGTATCGACACTAATACCGGCTTTGGCGAGCGGCTCGAGGAGGCCGGCGGCGATGCCGGGACGGTCGGGGATACCGACCACCGTGATCTTGGCAACGTCGAGATCGTGAGCGACACTGCGCACCTTGTTACGGACTTCCATCGATACTCCTCCATGAATAAGCGTCCCCGGCTCGCTAGTGAAGCTCGAGGCGACCAAGATGGGGATGTCGTACAGTTCCCCCAACTCGACGGCGCGGGAGTGCATCACCCTGGCACCGTGACTGGCGAGCTCAAGCATCTCCTCATAGCCGATCTCATGGAGATGGCGTGCCTCGGGAACGATCCGTGGATCGGCAGAGTAGATCCCGGCGACGTCGGTGTATATCTGGCAGACGTCGGCACCGAGGCTGGCGGCCAAGGCAACCGCGGTCGTGTCTGACGCTCCCCGGCCAAGGGTGGTGACGTCCATTTCGCCGGTTATACCCTGAAAGCCGGCGACAACTACGATATTCCCCTTGTCCAGTTCGGTAAGGATGCGTCGCGTCTTGACCTCAAGGATGCGCGCCCGGCGGTGGGCGGCAGTGGTATGGATCCCTGCCTGGGCGCCGCTGAGACTGATAGCCGGGTAGCCGATGTCGGCCAGCGCCATCGTCAATAACGTCGCCGAGACAATCTCGCCGGTCGACAGCAGCGCGTCCAACTCACGGCCATCAGGATGGTCGCTAACCCGGTTGGCCAGTTCCAGCAGACGATCGGTGGCCTCGCCCATCGCGGAGACAGTGACGATCAAACGACCGCCGCCGTCCTTAGCATCGCCGATGCGGCGGGCGACATTACGAATCCGCTCAGTGTCGGCCACGGAGGACCCGCCGTACTTCTGTACAATCAGCGTCATGGTATACTACATCAAGGCTAGACCAACCCCGGCTTCTACCGCCCATGGGCGTGACCCGTCACCAGCCTCCTCATGATAGTATATCCGGGGTCGACCAACAACCCGGTGGCAACAGCCTCCGGCTCTGTAAAACGAACGGCGCCGCAGGCAGCAAAACCACTGCCGGAGAGCATGAAGGGTACCGGGTGAGCGGTGTGCGTCCTCACCGAGATCGGGGTCGGGTGATCGGGCATAACAAGCAGCCGTAGCGCCTCAGTGGCGCTTGTGAGCAGCGAGTCCGCCGAGTAAGCACGCAGCCGGGCGATGATTTCAGCGTCAATGCGCTCGATCATGGCTGTCTTCTCGGCCACCGAGCCGGCGTGACCAGCCTCGTCGGGGGCTTCGACGTGGATCACCACCAGATCGTGGCCGTGGAGCGCCGCCAGGGCACCCTCGGCCTGACCGGCGAAATCGTTGTCCGGACCGTCGGTAATACCCGTCAACGAGAGGACATCGAACCCGGCCATTCGCGCCAGACCGTTAAGCAAGTCGACCGCCGAAGTCATCGCTGCGGTGACGCCGAAGACCTCGCTGAAAGACGGCATCACCGGCACCTGACCGCTCCCCCAGAAGAGCCAGACAGCGGTCGCGGGCGGCTTACCGGCCGCCCGTCGCACCCGGTTGACCGGATGGTCGAAGAGCAACTCGGCCGAGGCCGCCATCAACTCGCGGAGGTAGTCGCTACCGGGCCCTCGCGGCAGATAGCCATCGACCGACTCCCCGGGAATATCATGGGGCGGCGTGCAAGCCGCCGCCAACGTTTCCTCCCGCCCTATCAGCTTCAGGATGTGCCGGTAGCCGACACCGGGATAGAAGCGGGCGTGATAGTACCCGAGCTCCCGGTTGAGGGAGTCGATCAACTGTCGTGACTCGTCACTACCGATGTGACCGGCATTGAATGAGACAAGCCGACCGTTCTCCACAGTTACCAGGTTGCAGCGGAAGACGACCTCACCGGGGTCGACCGAAATCCCCATACTGACAGCTTCGATCGTCGCCCGACCCCGGTAGTAGACGGTCGGGTCGTAGCCAAGCAACGACATGCAGGCACAGGCGCTCGACGGCTCCATCCCGACGGGGACGGTACGAACCAGTCCAAGTTGACTGTGCCCGGCGAGGGCGTCGAGGTTGGGTGTCGCCGCCAGTTCGAGGCTGGTGCAACCGCCGTAGTCGGCGAGCGGCAGCCCGGCGGCGCCGTCGAGTATGACAACGCAGTATTTCATGGTAGTTCCTTGCCATCACGAACGAATCGGCCTATAATTGCTACCAGCGGGGCGTAGCGCAGTTGGTTAGCGCGCAGCGTTCGGGACGCTGAGGCCGGAGGTTCGAGTCCTCTCGCCCCGATTTCTCGAAGAAGAGCCTGCTCCTCACGCCTGAGCATGATCTCATTCTAGCACAGTGTTACGCCTGTGTCCACGCTCAAGACAGATATTTCCCCGGAAGAGATGGCCTGCCAGCAAGAAGGTCGACCCGCGGAAGGGCGGGGTGTACTTGATCTCGAACGTGTTGGAGACAATGAAGACCACCCGGCCGCTGGCCGAGTAGTCAACCGCAATGAACTTGGTCGGCGTTCCGCCATCGGCGAGCGGCCGCGGCACCGCAGCGATAAATAGTGGTCAGGCTTCAGCGTCACCGCCAGCCAGCGTCTGCTTGGCCTCATCCCAGAGGGTGTTCTGTTCGGCGAAGGAGAGGTCACCGATCGCCACCCCGCAGCGGCGGCAGGTGGCCTCCATGTGAGCGAAACGCCGGTAGAAACGGCGGTTTGACTGGCGCAAGGCCGCCTCGAGGTCGATTCCCTGGCGGCGTGCGATATTGGCTAGGGTGAAGAGCAGGTCGCCATACTCCTCGGAACGGCGCTCGAGTCCCTCCGCCTCGCGCAATTCACGGACTTCCTCGGCCAACTTGTCGACGACGCTTTCGTCCTCCTCCCAGTCGAAACCGACCCGACCGACCCGGTCTTGGATCTCCTGACTGTAGCCGAGCGCCGGTAACTCAGCGGAAACACCGTCGAGTATCGACTCGCGACCACCCTTCTCCGCCTGTTTGATGGCTTCCCACTCGCGGGCGACCTCAGCGCTGCTACCGACGTCAACAGCGCTACCGAAGACATGGGGGTGACGGCTGACTAGCTTGACCGATATACCAGCGAGGACGTCGCCGATGGTGAACTCGCCGCTTTCGGAGGCGATCTGTGACTGAAGGACGATGTGGAGAAGGAGGTCGCCGAGTTCCTCGCGGAGCGCCGGGCCATCGGCTTCGTCAAGGGCAACGAGCACCTCGTGGAACTCCTGGAGGAAAGTCGCCCGCAACGAACGGTGCGTTTGCTCCCGGTCCCAGGGGCAGCCGTCCGGCCCGCGAAGCCGGGCGATGATCGCCACCAGTTCGGTGAAAGTTCCTTCTTGTGGCGTCACGACAACCTCCCTTGACTCTTCTCAGGCGGGCGACAGCACCGCACCGGCAAACTCTCTTTGCCCGATAAGAAACGCGCCGGCCGCCATCGTCCGCTTTCCCGCCAGCTGCAGACCGATCAACTCAAGGGCACCGTCACCGGTGACGACCACCAGCCGCGGTGGTTTCCCCGACAAGACGACCACCTGCCCAATGTCGCCCGTGGGCGGGCCGGCTTCGCCGGGGACAGGGTGGTATGGCCTGGCGGCGACGATCTTGAGACGCTTCTGCCGCCAAGTAGTGTACGCTCCCGGCCACGGTTCGAAAGCACGCACCCGACGCCAGATTTCATCGGCGGGACGACTCCAGTCGATCTCACCGGCGCCGGCATCGATCTGACCGGCGTAGCTGGCAGTGGCATTGTCCTGAGGTTGGGCGACAGTTTCGCCACGGGCGAGGCGCGGCAGAACCTCGAGGAGGAGCATCGCAGCGACCACCGCCAGCTTGCTCGTCAGGCTACCGGTGGTCTCGCTGCCAGTGATCGGGATACGGCCGCGAGCCAGAACTGGACCGGTGTCCATGCCGCGATCCATCTGCGTGATGCTAACGCCAGTGAAACGATCACCGGCGAGAATCGCCGCCGGTACCGGCGACATCCCGCGGTAATTCGGCAGCAGCGAGGGATGAATGTTAACGCCGCCCAACGGTGCAGCTTCGAGGACGGATGACCGCAGAATCTGGCCGAAAGCGGCGACGACGAGGACGTCGGGGCGGAGGGCGGTGATCTTAGCGGCGGCGTCACGGAGACTGGCCGGCTGCCTGACGGGGACACCCCGCGCGGCGGCGGCGACCTTTACCGGCGGCGGCGACGGACGCCTACCGACCGGCCGGTCGGGCTGGGTGTAGACGGCCGCCACCTGGTAACCACCTTCGATGAGACGTTCCAAGGGGAGAACTGCGAACTCGGGGGTGCCCATGTAGACGACTCTCACCGCTACCTCTCATCTTGAATTCTAGCACCAACGGCACCGGCCAACAACCGCCGGGGGATCGAACCGGCGACCACTCCAAATGTGCAAATCGAAAACCACCAACGACGGTGTTTCCGATTCGGTACGGTGACATCTGTCACATGAAACAGCTAAACCGATGGCCCATCTGCAGGCATAATTATGGACAAGAGTGCACCGTTCAGACTACTCAAAATGACATCTGTCAGGTCATACCTACGGGCGAGATAAACACCGAAAACGTAAGCGAGAGAGAGCTCTCACTAGCGGTCGGCAGTGAAAGCAAACACCGCCAATGACCGGCAACCGTCGTCAAATGCCTTGCCATCGGCTGGAGGGTGATTTATCCTGTGGTTATCGTTTGCCAGGCCCCTCCGGAAGACCGCACCAACCACCGGTTTGACTATAACTGTGTCCGCCGTTACCGTGTGCGTGATTTTGGCCAGGCTCAGTATAGCAGAATGAGAGACAACCGGATAGATGGAGCCAAAGTCACCACAGCAAATCTGGGAAACCGCCCTCGGCGAACTGCAGGTCGAGGTAAACAAATCTAATTTCCGAACCTGGCTCGGGGACACGATCGGCCTCAACGATGATGGTGGCGATTTCAGCATCGGCGTACCCAACACCTTCGTCGCCGAGTTTCTGGAAAGAAACCTGCGCTCGCTGATCGAACGTGTCCTCGCCAAGCTGACGAAGCGCGAGGTCACGGCCCGCTTCAACGTGGTTGGCCGGGAGACGGCGCCGGTCACGACCAAGGCACCGCTGCCACTCTTCAACCCAAGATACACCTTCGATTCGTTCGTCGTCGGAGACTCGAACCGGTTCGCCCACGCAGCGGCTGTTAAGGTGGCCGAAGAACCGGGTGGACAGTACAATCCACTGTTCATTCACGGCCCGGCGGGACTAGGCAAGACCCATCTCCTGCACGCCATCGGCCACAAGGCAGTCGCCGACGGCCTAGAGGTTACCTGTGTCAGTGCGGAACAGTTCACCAACGAGATGGTGGCGGCGATTCGCAACGGCCAGACCGAGGCTTTCCGCGAGAAGTACCGCCGCACCGACATGATGCTTGTCGACGACGTCCAGTTTTTCAGCGATAAGGAACACACCAAGGAGAACTTTTTCCATACTTTCAACGCGCTGCACTCCGCCAACCACCAGATCGCGCTCACCAGTGACAGCCCACCGGGAGCGATACCACGTCTCCCCGAACGGATGCGTTCCCGTTTCGAGTGGGGACTGGTCGCCGATGTCCAACTGCCTGACTTCGAGACCCGGCTCAACATCCTGCGCGCGAAGGCGGAGCGTGAGCAAACCTCGATCGGAAATGACGTCCTCGAGTTCATTGCCCTCCAGATTAAGGAGAACATCCGCCAACTCGAGGGGTCACTTAACCGTGTGGTCGCCTATTCGAAGCTGGTCAAGGAGATGCTGACACCGGAAACGGCGGCGAGGGCGTTGCAGGACCTCGGCCGCTACAAGCCGGAGCCGACCCGGCCAACGCCGGCGCTGATTGCCGAGGCGGTTGCCGCCAGCTTCCAGGTGAGTCTCTCCGACCTCAAGAGCCGGAAGCGTGACGAGGCGACCGTCCTCGCCCGTCATGTGTCGATGTACCTGATGCGGCAAGAGACGGACAGCTCACTGGTTCAGATCGGCCGGCAACTGGGCGACCGGAGCCCGGCAACGATTAGCTACGCCTGTGACAAGATCGCCGACAATATCAATAACAACCCCCACTTGCGTCGCCAGGTGTTTAACCTCCAACAGACGCTCCACACGGTAACCCCCTCTAAATTACGATAAGTCGACGCTAGTCTTCGATGGTTTTCCATGCTTTTTCGATAAGTTAGGTCGACGTTTGATAACTTTCTATCGTCCGGTCTGAGATTTTGTCGACTTTAACTAGTGATCAACCAAACTTAACGCCTGCCAAGATGCGTGCTAGTATTAATATAACTACTAGATCTTCTATTACACAAGAGATAATAATAGAAGGTATCTACGATAGTTTGAATTGTAGGTAGATAGTGTTCGATACTGCCGAGATTACAGTCAAAGCAGGTAATGGCGGCGATGGCGCTATTAATTTCCGTCACGAGAAGTATGTTCCTTTTGGTGGACCGGATGGTGGTGACGGAGGCAACGGAGGTAGCGTCGTCATTATCGCTGACCATAGTATTACCAACCTACTGTCTTTTCGACGGCAGGTGCGTTACTTAGCAGACCACGGTGGTAGCGGTGCGGGTCGTAAGAAGCATGGCGCTCGCGGACGAGACGTCATACTTGCAGTACCGATTGGTACTGTTATTCTGGATCGTAACGAGACCGGTGGGGACATTGTACTCGGAGACCTTGATGACAACAACCGCCGGATGGTAGTCGTAAGCGGTGGTCGTGGCGGTCGGGGCAACACCCATTTTGCCTCGTCAACGAACCAGACACCGCGACTTGCCCAGAAGGGGGAGGTTGGACAAGAACGCCTATTGAGACTGGAACTAAGGTTGATCGCCGACGTCGGCATCATCGGCTACCCGAACGCTGGAAAATCAACTCTGCTGGCGGCAGCATCGGCCGCGAAACCAAGGATTGCCGGCTATCCGTTTACGACCATCGACCCGATCGTCGGTATTGTCGAAGTCGGTATCGAGACGTTCATCATGGCTGAAGTTCCAGGACTAATTGAGGGTGCTCACAGCGGTCGTGGCTTAGGGCACGATTTCCTGCGCCATGCAACCCGTACCCGAATGCTGATTCACCTAGTCGACGGCAGCGCTGCGGCACCAGACGACGATTTGGCGACGGTTAACAGTGAACTTGGTCTGTTCGATAATGTCCTGGCGAGCAAGCCACAGCTAGTGGTCGTGAACAAGATTGACCTGCCGGAGGTTAGGAGCCGGCTTCCAGAGCTAAGAAACAGCTTTCGCGCGGTTGGCATCTCGCCCGTGGCAATATCGGCGGCCAATGGTGAGGGCGTTGCGGAACTCATGCAGCGCACCTTCGAGATGTTGGCGACGACGACTCCCGTCGAGCCCGAGGTCAAGGAAAAGATATTTCGTCCGTCGCCGCCCGGTGACGGCATCAGCGTCGAGCGTGACGGCGATGGCTTTCTGGTGACCGCGCCGGCACTAGAGCGAATCGTTGCTCGTTCCGACCTGTCGGATTCAGCGGTGCGCCTCCAAATTCGTCGCCGGCTGGGCCGTCTCGGCATTAACCGAGCGCTAAACAAGGCGGGAGTCGCTATCGGTGATCGTGTCCGCTGCGGCGGTTTCGAGTGGGAGTACTAACGCAGTGAAGATTGGCGTCCTCGGTGGTACTTTTGACCCGATCCACAACGGTCACCTGAAGGTGGCGACGACCGTCCGGGAGAAACTTAGTATCGGTGAAATCATCTTTGTGCCCGCTGGACAGCCGTGGCAGAAAGCGGACCGTTATGTTTCGCCAGTGGCGGACAGGATCGAGATGGTGCGTCTCGCTGTCGACGGGCGACCCGGCTACGGTCTGTCCACTGTCGAGGCCAGCCGTCCTGGAAATACCTATTCGCTGGCAACGCTGGCCGAGATCGGGGGCCGTTTCGGTACCGGCGACGAACTCTATTTCGTACTCGGTTGGGACAGTCTTGCCCAATTCCCGGGATGGTACGCTCCGGAACGGATTATTAGGCTCTGCCGATTGGTGGCGGTGCCGCGGCCGGGTTATCCTCGTCCCGACGTTCCCGCCATGGAAGAGACGCTACCCGGCATCACGGAGCGGGTAGTACTGTTAGGCGAGCCACATATCGATATAAGCGCGTCTCGGATACGGGAACGGGTCGCCGCCGGGCTACCGATTAGTGACCTCGTACCGGCGCCGGTGGCTGCTTACATTGAGCAGCACCGGCTTTACCGGAGGTAACTTTCGGCCGGCGACTAGATGTCGAGGTTGGTGACGCTCTTTGCGTGGGCCTGGATGAAGGCGCGCCGGGGTGGAACTTCCTCGCCCATCAGCGTCGAGAAGATATGGTCGGCGCTGATGGCGTCGTCGACGCCGACTTCGAGTAATGTCCGGTTGGCCGGATCCATCGTCGTTTCCCAGAGCTGGTTGGTGTTCATTTCACCGAGACCCTTGTAACGCTGGACGTTGACGCGACGCGCGTTCTTGAGTTCCTTGATGGCGTCGTCTTTCTCTTCTTCAGAGTAGACCCACTGTTCGTAACGGTTAGCGGTGATACGGTAGAGCGGCGGTTGGGCGATGAAGAGATGGCCGTTAGTGACCAGTTGCATCATGTGGCGGAAGAAGAAGGTCAGCAGCAGGGTACGGATGTGCGAGCCGTCGACGTCAGCGTCCGCCATCAGTATCACCCGGTGATAACGGAGGCGGTCGAGGTCGAAGTCGTCATCGATGCCGGCACCGAGAGCGGTGATAATCGCCCGGATGGCTTCGTGGGATAGCATTTTGTCAGGCGGCGCTTTCTCGACGTTAAGAATCTTGCCCCAGAGTGGCAGGATTGCCTGGAAACGTCGGTTGCGGCCTTGCTTCGCCGAACCGCCGGCGGAATCACCCTCCACTAGGTATATCTCGCAGAGAGCCGGTTCCTTCTCCGAGCAGTCGGCCAGCTTACCGGGTAGTGTCCCGGTATCGAGGCTGGTCTTGCGGACGACCAGTTCACGCGCCTTACGGGCTGCTTCTCTCGCTTTAGCGGAGAGAACGCACTTGTCGATGATCTTCCTTATGTCGTCAGGGTGCTCTTCGAAGTAGAGGTTGAGCCTCTCGCCGATGGCGCTCTCGACGTGGCCTTTGACCTCAGGGTTACCGAGTTTGCCCTTGGTCTGCCCTTCGAATTGGGGCTCTCCAATCTTGACGCTGATTACTGCCGTAAGCCCCTCGCGGACATCCTCACCGGTCAGGTTCGGGATGTCGTCGCGCTGTGACTTGTTCTTGCGGGCGTAGTCATTGAGGGCGCGGGTGAGCGCCGAACGGAAGCCGGTGAGGTGGCTGCCGCCGTCGATCGTGTTGACGCAATTGGCGAAACTGGAGGTAGACTCGGTGAAACCGTCGTGGTACTGCAGCGCCGCCTCGACGACGGTACCGTTGACCGCCTTGTTTATGTAGATCGGATGCAGGTGACGGACAGTGCGGTTTCGGTTAAGGTGGCGGACGAAGCTGGAAATACCGCCCTCGAAGTAGAAGGTTCGCTCGTCGTCCCGGCGTTCGTCGCAAAGCGAAATCTCAAGGCCGCGGTTGAGATAGGCGATCTCTCGCATTCGGTCGATGAGGGTGTCAAAATCGTAGTTGGCATCGCTGAAGATCTCGGCGTCGGCGAGGAACGTTGTGGTCGTCCCGGTGCAGTCGGCGGTACCGGAGATTTTGAGATCTCCCTGCGGTATTCCCTGTTTGTAGTCCTGCCGGTGGAGCTGGCCATCCTGCCGGATCTCTACCTCGAGCCAGGCAGAGAGGGCGTTGACCACTGAGGCGCCGACCCCGTGGAGGCCGCCGGACACCTGGTAGACCTTGCCGCCGAACTTGGCGCCGGCATGGAGGACGGTCATTACGGTCTCGACCGCCGATTTCCCGGTCTGCGGGTGGATATCGACCGGGATGCCACGGCCGTTGTCGATGACGTTCACTGAGCCATCCTTGCGGATAGTCACTTTAATACGGTCGCAGAAGCCGGCCATGGCCTCGTCGACGCTGTTGTCGACGATCTCGTAGACAAGATGGTGCAGGCCCCGGTAGTCTGTGCTGCCGATGTACATTCCGGGCCGGCGGCGGACGGCCTCGCGCCCGCCGAGTACCTGGATATCGCTGGCGCTGTAATCAGCGTCACCCTGAAGACTGAAATCCGCGCCTTCGATGGTGAGCGGCGTGATTTCTTCCGGTTCCGGCGAGGCGTTCTTGTCTTGAATCATACGGGCTACACTCCTCGTGATCGGACACACGCAAGCGCGTCTGGGTTTGCGGGGGGCATGAGCGGTCGGCCGTGGGCGTTGCGAGGCAGGGATGCGAGACTGAGTCTTCGTGGTGAGGACATGCTAGGTGAAGATACAACCATCACAGAATATTATACCATGATTCATGGCGTAATGGAAGCTCCTGCACTGGGTCGGTAGATATCGGACAGTGTCTCCTTTCCTACAAGATACTTGTCCATCCATTTCTTCTCTTTGGCTAGTGTCTGGTATCTGTCTGATCCTATTCACGGACCAACTCGGCACCTTGAGGGGGTTTCCGGTGAGGTGATACAATGACTGATGGCGGGGAAGGGAGACAGATGGTGCTTGATTCGATCATTGTTAGAGGTGCCAACGAGCACAACCTGAAGAACGTCGACGTGACGATTCCGCGGGATAAATTGGTGGTTATTACCGGTGTTTCAGGATCGGGGAAAAGTTCACTGGCGTTCGATACGATTTACGCGGAAGGACAGCGTCGCTACATGGAGTCGTTGTCCGCATATGCCCGCCAATTCCTCGGCCGGATGGAGAAGCCGGACGTCGAGTACATCGAGGGATTGAGCCCGGCGATCTCGATCGACCAGAAGGGGCCAGGACGGAACCCGCGCTCGACGATGGGTACCGTCACCGAGATCTACGACTACCTGCGACTGCTCTTCGCCAGGGTGGGGCACCCGCACTGCCCGCGATGCGGCCGCGAGATCACCAGCCAGACAGTCGAGCAAATCGTCGACGTCATTCAAGGACTGCCCGACGGCAGCCGGATCATGGTGATGTCACCGCTGATCAAGGATCGGAAGGGCGAGTACCTGTCTGTGTTCGACGACTTGCGTAAGGCCGGCTACGTGCGAGTGCGAGTCGACAGTGAGCTTCATGAACTTTCCGAGACCATCACGCTCGATAAGAACAAGAAACATACCGTCGAGGTGGTGGTCGACCGGTTGGTAATCGGACAGAGCAGCAGCCAAAGTCGGATCGCCGATTCGGTAGAGACGGCGCTCAAGCTTGGTGCCGGAGTGCTGCTGGTCTCGGTTATCGATAGTGAGGAACTGCTCTTTTCCGAACACTTTGCCTGCGTCCACTGTGAAATTAGCCTCGGCGAATTCGAGCCACGCACGTTCAGCTTCAACAGCCCGCACGGTGCTTGCCCCGCCTGCGCCGGCCTCGGCGTCAAGAGCGAGATCGATCCCAACCTGGTGATCCCCGACCGCAGCATCTCGATCTCGCGGGGAGCGATTCGTCCTTACCAGACTCACTTTTGGTACCTGCATCAGTTGCGTAACATCGACGTTCCGATGGACATCCCGATCGTGGAGTTTTCCAAGGAACAACTCGGCTTGGTACTCTACGGCGAGCGACGCGGCACGGCGCGCCACCGGAACCGATTCGGGCGTGTCCGCCGCTATTCGAGCGACTTCGAAGGGGTGATTCCTCGCCTGGAACGTCTCTATCACGATACGACGTCCGACTACTCGCGGGCCGGCATCGAGCGCTACATGATGACCCGGGAGTGTCCTGAGTGCCACGGCAAGCGACTCAAGCCGGAGTCTCTGGCGGTCACTATCGGCAGCGATAACATCGTCGACGTCAGTTCGATGTCAGTGGCGCGAGCAATGGCGTGGGTGATTGAACTTGGCGGCGATTGTAACTGGGCGACACTCTCCACCCGCGAGCAGACGATCGCCTACCAGATTCTCAAGGAAATACGGGGGCGTCTCGGCTTCCTCGGTGACATCGGCCTCGAATACCTGACGCTGGACCGGCCGGCGGCGACGTTGAGTGGCGGTGAAGCTCAGCGAATCCGGCTGGCGACCCAGATCGGCAGTGGCCTGATGGGGGTGCTCTACATCTGCGACGAGCCGACCGTCGGGCTGCACCAGGCGGACAACCACCGCCTCATTGAGACCCTGAAGCGGTTGCGGGATCTGGGCAACACCGTCCTGATCGTCGAGCATGACGAGGCGATGATGCGTACCGCCGACTTTATCATCGACATGGGAATCGGCGCCGGCGAGCACGGCGGGAGCGTGGTCGTCACTGGGACGGTTGACGATGTCATGGCTTGTGAGGAGTCGATCACCGGGCAATATCTGAGCGGCAGGCGGCGGATTCCGATGCCTGCGACGAGACGGGAAGGCTCCGGTGAGGAAATACTGGTGAAAGGCGCCAGGCAGAACAACCTGAAGAACCTCGACGTCAGCATCCCGCTGGGTAAGCTAGTCTGCGTTACCGGCGTGTCCGGCAGCGGCAAGAGCACACTGGTCGACGACATCCTGCACCGTAAGCTGGCCCAGATCATTAACCGCGCACGACAGCCAGCCGGCGACTGCGACGACGTCCTCGGCGCCGAGTTTGTTGACAAGGTGGTCAATATCGACCAATCGCCGATCGGGCGGACGCCGCGCAGTAATCCGGCGACCTACACTGGCACTTTCACTCCGATCCGTGAGTTGTTTGCCTCCGTTCCCGAGGCGCGGATGAGGGGTTACGCACCAGGGCGATTCTCGTTCAACGTGAAGGGTGGCCGCTGCGAGGCCTGCGGCGGCGAGGGCTTCATCGAAATTGAAATGCAGTTTCTGCCCGACGTAACTGTTCCCTGCGAGGTTTGCCACGGGAAGCGCTACAACCGCGAGGCGCTCGAGATACGATTCAAGGAAAAGAACATTGCTGAAGTGCTCGATATGACAGTCGAGCAGGCGGCTGTCTTCTTCGAGAATTTCCCCAAGATCAAACGCAAGCTGGAGACGATCAACGACGTCG
>CAZLUE010000002.1:0-25469 GCA_964562625.1 uncultured Dehalococcoidales bacterium
GGACGCGGGCGACCGGTGCCGGCGTGTCCTGCCTGAACGCCTTGACGATGTCCCGCGACGGGGAGTGCTCGACGCGGCAATAGACCTCGCAGAGACGGCAGCCCATGCAGAGTTCTTCCTTGACGTAGACTCGTTTCATTCCGGATAGCTTGACCCTTCTGACCGGTTCGAGGTGGTGAGTGGTGCTGGTGTATAATACGGCAACCGGTTACCGGTTGCCGTATTATACAATACTATCATCCGTCACCGGGTATGTCAAGATCCGCAAACTTGTCGGCGTCAGCCTTTCGCACGCCGTCTCGCGGGCTGTCAGTGACTCGCTGGAGTGTCGTCGGTTGTCCGGTGGGCATGGCCACTACCATTCCACTTTGATATCTCTGTCCAAGAGGTTCGGGATGTGGTCGTCGAGCGAGTCGTCGTTGAGCGGATTGGAGTGAAGGTCGATGATCATGCCGAAGGTGAGTGCCTGGTTGTCCGCTAACGGCGAGATGTCCTCTATCGCGTTTTCGTTAAGCGTCAGCCGAAAGAGATTTTCAAGCGAGGTCAGCGGCGATATGTCCACGATCCGGTTGTGGTCGAGGTGCAGTTGTATCACGCCGGGAATCGCCGCGAGGGCGGAGATGTCGACGATCTCGTTGCCCGACAGGTCGATAAGCTTCAACGCGGTGCAGAATTCTAGGCCGCTCAGGTCGGCGATACCCCGTCCACTGGCTTCCAGGGAACTGAGTCGGCCTAGTTCCATAGTAGTGACGACTCCCGCCGGCTTGTTGAGCATCAACCGGATGCCGGCTTCGAGGTTCTCATCGGGGAACGTGACCACCCAGTGTATGTCGAGATCGGGTAGCGTCGACAGCGGTTCTGTGTCGACTACCGGGCTAAGGTCGATGATGAGCTGGCTGAGACTTTCGATTGAAGCCAGTGGGGACACGTCGACGATCTCGTTGCCGTTCACGTGGAGCCAGGTCAACTGCCCGAGCGAGGTCAGCGGTGTCAGGTCGGTTACCTGGTTGTTGCCAAGATAAAGCCAGGTCAGATCGCTGATCGAAGCCAGCGGCGTAAGGTCGCTGATCCGGTTGCCGTCGAGGTTGAGCAGTCGTAGTCCGGTGAGCGAGGCTAGTGGCGAAATGTCGCTGACACGCGTGTCGCGAAGGCTGAGTTCAGTTAGTGTTCCCAGCGATGTCAGCGGCGACAGGTCGGCGACGCTGGTCCCGTCGAGATTTAGCACCGAAAGCGACCGTAAGGATGCCAGCGGCCCGATGTCTGATAGCGGATTGGACTGTAGCCATAGTTCTCGTAGACTGGTCAATGAGGCCAGCGCCGAGACGTCGTCAATATCGCTTCCGTTGAGGAACAGTGTTTCCAGGCCGGTAAGGTTTGCCAACGGAGCGAGGTCGCCGAGCAGTAGGTTGCCGTCCAGCCGCAGTTCGGTCAGGCTGGAAAGTGAGGCTAGCGGCGAAAGATCGTCGATGGCGTTGCCTCCGATTGCCAGTTTCACCAGGTTCCGGGACTGTTCGAGGCCGCTCAGGTCGGTGATTTTCCGGTTGGCGGCATAGAGTTCGGTGAGTTCGGCTGCTTCGGCGATGCCGATCGGGCCGGTTTGCCTCCCCAGCGCGGCGCGCACCGCGGCATCTAGGTTGGCGTCGGCGAAGATCGTGGAAATATCGAGACTCACGGTGCTTTTCGGGGACAGGCCGCAGGCAATCACGCCCAGTAGGAGCAATATCGCCAGCAGCGATAACAGGCGCTTGTGCAACATCTGCGAAGCCCCTCGCCCAGTTTCATGCCAGTCTATCCCGTTGTGGCGAGACTGTCAATCGTTCGGCAGCCACCCGCTGGACCGCGGCGGAACGGCCGCCGCAGACAAAATAATAGAGGTATCTGGGCGCATGCGGCGGGGCGTTCGCGACGAGGGTACGTCCTCGTGGTGATCTCGAGTAGGCTTTTTCGCGGCCGTATTTGCGGTCACGCCAGTGCTTGATCAGGCTTTCGATCATCATTACCAGGTCTTCGTTGAGTTCCGCTCCATATTTCTTGCTGTCGTACTCGCGAAACTCGGACCAAGTGTCAGAGTTCGATTCGACGATTATCGGGACGTGACCGGGGGAAGTGAGCACTTTCTGTAACGGCCGACAACTCAGGATGTAATTCAGATTGGCGGGATCGTCAAGCAGTTGCGGGTCAGGGCCGATATGACGCGTGGTCAGCTGGCAGTGGCCTCTGGAGTATCAGCTTCGTACGTCACCAGTATCGAGAACGGCAGCAGTATTCGTCGGCTCGGATATTACGCCGGTTCGTGCTTAATGTCGGCATCGGCGAATTTGATCTGCTCGCCTTCGCTGGCTACGTGTTGCCGAGGCACGCTGAAATCATCGCGCCCTGACAGCGGTAAGATCGATCCATACGTGGTCACCTACCTGTCGCGCGAGCTAGTGGTCGTCCATCGTGCCGTCATCGGCGTTTTCACGGCAATGCGCGAGGCCGTCGCGGGTATGGTGCGAAATGGCGCCATGATCAATGGCGACAGTCCAGTCTAGGCGCCTTGAGCGAGGCGACGACGTCTGGGGTGTCGTCCGTCAGTAGGGGGGATAGTAGAAAAAAGGTACGGCGTCACCCCTCTATAGAGATATCGGATAGTGTCCGTACTCGCGAATCGCGCTGACGAGCGCCGCGTAGTTCTTCGGCTTGACCGCTGAGTGGATCGAATTGCTTGACGAGCAGATGTAGCCGCCACCGGCGGCCGCCTGGCGTAGGCAGCGTCTGACATCGTCGCGCACTTCCTCGACCGTCCCCCAGGTGAGTATCTCGGCGCAGTCGACGTTACCCATCAGGCAGACACGGTCGCCGTACTTCTGCTTGACGTCGCCGAGGTCCATCCCGGCGTTGGGGTCGATCGGGTGCAGTCCGTCGATCCCGGTATCCACTATCAGGTCGAGGATCGGGTAGATGTTACCGTCGGTGTGCTTGGCCACCTTCCCCCCACCCCGCTGGGCCTCGTCGACCAGATCCTTGAGCACCGGAATAACATGCCGCACGAAGTGCTCACGTCGCAGCATCGGCCAGTTCGTTGCCGCGTAGTCGCCACCGATGAAGATAACATCGGCGCCGACTTCGAGGCAGTTTCTGATGTAGCTCTTGTAGTAGTCCCGTATCATGCCGGCCAGCCGGTCCACCCAGTCCGGGTGACGGACGAAGTCCATGAAGTGATCGGCCGAGCCGCGTACTTCGTTGGCCACGCTGAAAGGGTCGGCGAAGCCAGCGATAATCGCTCGCTCTCCCTTGTAGCGCGCCACCCTTTCCTTCAATCGCTCGTAGCGCCACGGCGCGTCCGGGTCCGGCGGCCGCCAATCGTCGAGGTCCTTCTCCGTCTTGATGGCGGCCCCGACCGGATGCGGCTGGTCGGCGGTGAGGGCCACGATCGTCCCCCACTGGTTGCGGTAGTGACTGTCGTCGATCGTCTCCACGATATAGCCTTCGATGTCCTTGTCGGTGACGATGACGGCGTCGAGGTCGAAGTGGGCGACGACTTCTTCGTAGGAGGCGTCCGGCAGCAACGCCTGCCGACTCCGGCGGTTAGGCTCCTCCCAGAACGGCACTCGGTCCGGCTGCTCGATTCGGAGCGCGGCGAGCACCCTTTCGGCCCCCGTCATCGACGGCGTCATCGGTCTATCCTCGCCCCACCGTCTGCACGCGGGCCGGTAATCAGGCCGGTGATCTTTCTGACCGCGTCGCTGGCGTCGGCGGCGTAGCAGTCGGCGCCGATCCGGTCGGCGAACTGCTGGGTGCACACGGAGCCGCCGATGGCTACCTTGACCTTGTCCCTGATCCCGGCGGCCTTCAGCGCCTCGATTGTCTCCGTCTGAAACGGCATCGTCGTCGTCAGCAGTGCGGACAGCCCGATGACGTCATAGTCGTTGTCTCTGACCGCCTCGCAGAAACCCTCGGGAGAGACGTCGACGCCGAGGTCGGTGACTTCCCAGCCGTTGCCTTCGAGCATCATCACCACGATGTTCTTGCCGATGTCGTGGAGGTCACCGCTGACGGTGCCGATTGCCGCCCGGCCGGCGAAGCGCCGCCCGCCGCTGCGCGCCGCCAGAAGCGGCTTCAACAGGGTCATCGCCGCCTTCATCGCCTCGCCCGACATCAGCAGTTCGGGAAGGAAGATCTCGCCGTTCTCGAACTGCTCGCCGACGATCCGCATCCCGGGAATGAGCCCATTGTCGAGGATGTCCTCGGGGGGCGTCCCGGCGTCGATCGCGGCCTGGGTCAGTTCGACGATACGCGCCTCGTCCATCTCGACCAGCTGCCGCGTGATCTCATCGAGGGTGGTCATGCCAGTTCCCCTTCTCGTCATTGAATCGGGGACGTTTCCCGGTCCCCGATTCGCCGTTTGGTAGGCTATATTTTAGCACCGTCGGGCGGCGCGCAGCAACGCGGTCGCAGGCCCCGACCGGCTGGGCCGGGTAGGCGTTGCCGGTCGGCCTCAGCCGACCTCCTGCCGCTGACCGTCCCGCAGCTGGTAGCGACCCAGGTAGGTCGCCTCGGTGAAGGTCTCCATGAAGCCGGCGGAACCGGCCAGTTCCAGATAGCGCACTCGTCCCGCGATTTCGCTGGCTTCCTCTCGCTTTGCGGAGGAGACCAGTGCCAGCCGGGCGCCGCTTCCGGAGGCGTTACCCACTTGCTCGAAACGGTCTCGTGGCAGCTCCGGCAGCATTCCGATCTCAATGGCACTGGCGACGTCGATGTAGCTGCCGAACGCCCCGGCGATGATGACCCTCTGAATATCGTCGTCGCGGCAATCGTTGGCCTCGAGCAGCGCCTGGATGCCGGCGCGGATCGCCGCCTTGGCCAGCTGCAGCTCGCGGACGTCCTTCTGGGTCACGGCGACGGCGGCCCGGTCCTCGCCGTCGGGGGCGAGCACATAACGGCGTTGCCGGTCTTCGCCGCGGACCAGCGGGTGGTCGGCGATCATCCTGCCCTCTTCACCGACGATGCCAGCCAGGCGCAGCTGGGCGATTGCGTCCAGTATTCCCGAGCCGCAGATGCCGACCGGCGGCGCGTCATTAATCGTCTGGATTCGGATATCGCTTCCCTGGAAACCGCCGTGTACGATACGGACGCGCTCGATTGCCCCCGGCGCCGCCCGCATCCCGTCACGGATGTGACCGCCCTCGAAGGCCGGGCCCGAGGCACAGGAGACCGACGTGATCGCGCCGTCGATTACCAGCGAGACTTCGGTGTTGGTGCCAATGTCGATTGCCAGCGCCGGCCCACGGTCCTGCCAGACGCCGGTCGCCAGCAGCATGGCGACGTGGTCGGCGCCAACGAAGCCCGCGATGTTGGGCGGCAGGTGCAGGTATGCCCCCGGAGCGATTTCGAGCCCGATGTCGCCCGCCCTGATGTCGATCGCGCCGGCTGCAACGGGAATAAATGGGGAGACGGCCAGTCGACTGGTCGGCAGGCCTAGTAGGAAATGGTGAATCGCCGTGTTGCCGACGACGACAATGTCGACGATCTCAAGCGGTGATACTTTGACCTCAGCGCCGAGGTCATCGGCCAGTTGATTGATGGCGCCCACTAGTAGCCGCTGCAGGTGGCCGCGGCCGTCCTCGGTGTCGGCCCGGCTGACCCGGCTGATGACGTCCTCGCCGCACTCGATCTGCGGGTTCATCACGCCACGAGCGGCCAGCGTCCGGCCGGTAGTAAGGTCGACCAGGTAGCCGGCGAGTTTGGTCGTGCCGGCGTCGACTGCCAGCCCGACAAGGTTATCGGCTGGCGGCGCGACTCCGATGACGGCGTCGCCACGGGAATAGGCGCGGCACCGCCACTTGAGATCGCGCAGCTGCGACGGCAGGCCGCGTAGCACGGCAAGGTCTAGTTGACGCGGCGGAGCGTCACTGACTCTAGCGAGCGCGTCTAGGAGGCGGTCGGCGTCTGATCTCGAATCGGCCAGCGACGGCGGGGACAACTCCAGGTTGTCGCCGCGCACCGCCGCCGCCGGGGTGACCGCGGTCTCGATCCCCTCGGTCTGGATACGCTGCGGGGCGGTCATCGATTCCGGCGGAACGCTCAAACTACAGTCGCCGCGCGGGTAGGTCTGGCAGGCCAGACGCCAGCCGGCGGCCAGCTCTTCGGCAGTGAAGGTGTCGCGTTCGCGGTCGGTCGGCTCGGAAACAGCGCCGTCGGCAACCCGTAGCTTACAGGAGTAGCAGGTGCCGACCCCGCCGCAGATTGTGCTCAAACCGATGCCGAGGCCGCGCGCGCAGTCCATCAGCGATTCGTCTTCGCGACAGGGTCCGCGGCGTCCCAGCGGTTGAAAGTCTACGGCATAAGCGGTCATCTTGGCTTCCCGCCATTATACTCGACGGCCGGTGCCAAGGCCAGAGCATACAATATACTCGTTCGGGAAGACGGCGACAAAAGAAAGTGGCTGCATTAGTACACAAGTACTAACCCGAAAACGAGGAAACAGATTTAGTGTAGGCAGGCGTGAATTGTCCTTCGAGTTATGTAAATGAGGGACATGAGATTACTGAGGTTGGCAGTCGAGAAAAGGAAGTGGGAGCTGGCGGCGCACACAATAGTGCCGGGGACGGCGAGCGCTCTACCGCAAGAGGCGCGAGAACCGCTGGCACTGTCTTCCTCCCGCTAGCTGGGACGTCAGCCGCCGTCCTGATCTGGAGACGGTCGACTCCCTCGTCGCTTACGTCTCATGTCAACCATGTCGTGAGCCTGCAGTTGCGCCAGCCGTGCCAGACCGCCTAGAATACGGTAACACCCCGGCGGCGGCTTTCCTTTCCACTATCTCTCGTCTCGCCGGGGCGGCGTCTTGGGAGGCAGAGTGCAGCCGATACCGTTGGCGAAACCGTACATCGGAAAAGAGGAGGAGGCGGAGGTACTCGATACCATGCGCTCGGGCCTGATCGGCACCGGCGTCAAGACCGAGCAGCTGGAGAAGGAGTTCGCCGCCTACCTCGGCAGCAAACACGCCATCGGCACCAATTCGTGCACCGGGTCGCTCCACCTCAGCCTGCATGCCCTGGGCGTCGGCCCCGGCGACGAGGTGATCACCACCGCGATGACCTTCGTCTCCACCGCCAGCGCCATCGTCTACACCGGCGCCAGGCCGGTCTTCGTCGATATCCTGCCGGACACCCACTGCATCGACCCCGCCAGGCTGGAGGCGGCAATCAGCGAGCGGACAAAGGCCGTCATCCCCGTCCACCTTTACGGGCAGCCGTGCGACATGGACGCCATTCTGACGATCGCCGAACGTCAGAATCTCGCCGTCGTCAACGACTGCGCTCAGGCAATCGAGACCGAATACCACGGCTCAAAGGTCGGTTCGCTGGGGACGACCGCCTGTTTCTCGTTCTACGCGACCAAGAACATGGCGGTGGGCAACGGTGGCATGCTGGCCACCAGCGACGACGCCCTCGCCGAGAAACTACGCTCGCAGCGCGACCACGGGATGGCGCTCGGCGCCTGGACCCGCTACCACACCGGCGAGTTCACCGAGTACCCGATGATCCAACTCGGCTTCAAGTACATCATGTGGGACATTCCGGCCTCATTAGGGATTCACCAACTGCGTCGCCTCGAGGACCGCTACCGGAAGCGCGTCGAGTTGGCCGCCCGCTACGAGTCCGCTCTGGTGCCCCTCGGCGACTACGTCGAGCGGCTGCCGCTGGTCACCAACGGTCGCCACGCCTACCACCTATACGTCGTCCGCGTGAAGGGGGTCGACCGTGGCCGTGTCGCCGGCGAGATGGCGGCGCGCGGTATTGGCGTCGGTGTCCACTTCCGGCCGGTGCCGATGGAACCCTACTACCGGGAGCACCACAACCATTCGCCGGGCGAGTTCCCGGTTGCCGAGGACGCCGGCGAGCGGGTACTGTCACTGCCCTTCTGGCCGGAGATGACCTTCGAGGAACAGGATCGCGTCGTCGCCGCCCTCGGGGAGTCCATCGAGAAGGTCCGCGCCGGCTGAAGCGTCAGCCGGGCGAAAGGAGACACTTGTGCCAGAATCGATACGGGTGGCCGTCGCTGGTTTCGGCACGATGGGCCGCAAGCATACCGGCAACTGTAACGACATCGACGGCGTCGCCGTCGTTGCCATCACCGGCGCCGACGAGGCCGAGGCCGACGTGATCCGCGCCGAGGCTGGAGTGCCCGCTTTTACCGACGCCGTCGAGATGCTCGGCGCGGTCGACTGCGACGCCCTGGTGGTGGCGACCCCGCCCGGAGTCAGGCGGGAGATGGTCATGGCCGCTGCCGCCGCCGGCAAGGCAATCTTCATTGAGAAGCCGATTGCCCTCGACCTGCCGACCGCCCAGGAATATCGTCGCGTTGTCAGTGACAGCACCCTCGTCAATGCCACCGGCTTTCAGTTGCGCTATTCGCCGCTGACGAAGCGTGCCCGCCAGCTGATTGCAGACCGCGCCGTCACTCATGTGCGGTCAATGGTTACCACCGAGTACTATCTCAAAATGGACGTGCCGCGTTGGTTCCTGCAGCGTCGCCACAGCGGCGGCCCACTGCTCGAGCAGGCGATCCACATGTTCGACATAGCTCGCTATCTGGTTGGCGACATAACGCATGTCTTCGCTCGCGCCGACCGGCTGACTTATCCCGATGCTGTTGACCTCGATTCCGAAGACACGATGGCACTCATCTACCGCTTCGAAAACGGCGCCCTGGGAACGCACCTCGACAGCTGCGCGATGACGACCTTCAACTGGGAGATTGAGCTTTTCGGTGTTGACTGGCGGCTGATGGTCGATTTCGCTCGCAAGCGGCTCAATGGCCACCTCGGTGCTCAGACAGTCGACGAGCAGTTCGAAGACGTCGATCTCCACGTCCGTGAGATTCGCGCCTTCATCACGGCGGTGCGTAGCAACGATCGCGGCGATATTCGTTCCGATTTCGCTGACGCTACCGAGACGTTGGCAGTGCTGCTCGCCGGCGACTGCTCGATGAAGAGCGGTCTCTGGGAGACGGTGGAAAGCTATGGGCCCGCGCCTGGCGTCACTGGTGGCGGAGTCGATGGTTGCGTAGCGGAAGCGGCCAAGCCCCTTCTGCCCTAAATTGCGGCCCGCTCTATCCGGGTTCCCAGCCTGATACCGATCACCGTGATGATGACGGTCAGCACCAGCGTGATGAGCACCTCGGGGGCAATCTCCGTCCAGCCGGCACCCCGCTGGCTGATCTCGACTACCGGTTTGAGGATGTAGTAGGTCGGGAAGATGCGCCCAATCCACTGCGGAATCTGCGGGAACATGTAGACGAAGGCGGGTGCATAGAGGAGTATCCCGATCCCTTTCATCAGTGCGAACAGCGTCGTGACGTCCTTGACGACCGCTCCGAATACCACTCCCAAGGCGGCGGCCAGTAGGGAGCCGAGGGCAAGTACGCCCACCAGCAGCAGCGGCTGCGTGCCGAATGCTTGGTTGATGAAGAGAATCAGCGCTCCGGTGAACGTTCCCAAAAGGGCGCCCGTTAGTCCCTTGGCTAGGAAAACTTCCCGAAGAGTCGTCGGCGTCACAGTCAGCGCCCGTAGTGTCCGCTTCATCTTTTCGTCCACTAGCGAAGTCGCTGGAACCATCGTTCCGCCCATGATGACGGCCATGATGACCACCAGCGGCAACAGGCGGTCGCTCCACGGTATCTCCCCTTCGTTGCCGAGCGCCGTCGTTACGATCTTGACCGGTATCTTTCGTCCGGCCAGGCTTCTCGTTTCGTCGGCGATGACCGCCGTCAACACGGCGCGCTTGCGGGCCAGGCTCTCTCCCCAGACGAAGGCCTCTATCTGCACCGTCTCACCGGAGGAGATTCGGTCGTCGAATCCCGTCGGGAGAATGATACCGATGTCCACCTCGCCATCGGTCGCTGCCCTCTCGAGGTCGTTGGCGCTTTCGTAGTCGCGACCTGTCAGCGAGTCCATCTCAGCGAATCGATCCGGCAGCAGTGAGTTGCCGGCGTCGTAGATGCCCAGATTAGGCCGACTGGTAAACAGCGAACCGAAGACCAGCGTCAGTACCAGGGAGATCGCAGTCGGGCCGACAAGTGCATAGATGAAGATGAAGTTCTTCGGCCCCCTGATGAGGTCCTTGTTGAGCAGAACGCCAATTCGTTTCAGGCTCACCGCAGTCGCCTCCTCAACACGATAATACCAAGCGACACGATGGCAATGTCAAATCCCAACAGTATCAGCAGGTTCTGCCAGGCGTTCGTCCAGCCGGCGCCGTAGTTGACCGTCTGGTTGATGATGTTCACGAGGTAATATGACGGGATCACTTTTATCCAGCCGGCGGCTGCTCCCGGGAAGAGGATGCCGAATGAAGGTACGCTCAGAACAATGATCGATGGCGTCCCGTAGGCCATGACGGTCATCAGGTCCCGGCCGCGGGCGGCGATCAGGAAACCGAGGCCGGTGACCATGAATGCGGCCAGCAGCAGGGTCGTGACGATCAATAGCTGCTCTCGTCCCAGACCGCCGGTGACGGCCAGCAGTATCACGGCCTGGACAAAGGCTAGTGTGATGCCGGTGATCGCCTTGGCGGAAAAGAACCCGACGATCGTCATCGGCGTCGCCAGCAGCGCCCGGGCGGTGCCACCCTCGACCTCATCGGTGATCAGACTGGCCAGACCGAGCATTTCCATCAGGATAAGCAGCACGGCAAACAGCGGCAGCATTCGGTCTCGGGTCGGTATCTGCTGGCCGACCATGTCTCTGCCCAGTACTTCAGTGGAGATGATAACCGTCGGCTGCTCGCCGCTCTGTCGGTATGAAAGTTCGCGGAGCAGTGTTGTCACCGAATCTCGGACGTCGGTCGGTGTGTCTGAGGCGAAGTAGAGGTTCAGCCGTGCCTCCTGGCCGGTGCTGAGGCGGGCGAGGAAATCATCTGAAAGGACAATTCCGGCGAGAAAGTCGCCCATCTCGACCGCCTCCTTGAGCGCTTCCTCAGAATCGAACGGTTCGGTGACGATGCCCTGCCCTCGGACCAGTGTGAAAATTGGCGGTACCGTCTCTGCGTGGATTGCCAGTTCCAGCGTCTCATCGACTATATTCGGCATCACGAAGTAGATGACGGCGTAGCTCACCAGCGCCAGGATGCTAAGAAGCGCGAAGAATCGGTTTCGGAAAAACAGCGTCATGTCCTTCCAGACGAGCGTCTTGATTGTCATCCAGCTCATCAGTCTAGGCCCCTTCCGGTTATCCGGATGAAGATATGTTCCAGGGTGGCCTCCTCGCTGTGAACGGTGACGACTTCCTCCTCCATGAAGAGCTTCTGGATGGCCTCGGCCGTTTCCGGCCGGTCGAGAACGATCTCGCGGTTCGCTAGTTTGCCACCGTCGATCACCTCGGCGTTGATGGCGCGTCGTCCGTATTGCTGCTTTAGGCTGTGCGGTGTGTCTATGGCGACGATCTTGCCCTGGTTGATGAAGGCGACCCGGTCGGACAGTTTGTCGGCTTCCAGCATGTCGTGGGTCGTCAGGAATACGGTCGCGCCGCGGTCACGTTCCTCCAGGATCACCCGGCGTATGTTCTCCGCTGACGCCGGGTCGAGCCCGTCCGTCGGCTCGTCGAGGAACAGGATGGCCGGTCGGTTGACCAGCGCGCGGGCGACCATCAGCCGCTGCTTCATTCCTTTGGAATAGGTCTCGACGCGGTCCTTCTCCCGGCCCGCCAGCCCGACCTTGGCCAGCAGGGGAACCGGGTCGAACGGCTTGATTCCGAAGAGGCGGGCGAACAGTTCCAGGTTCTCCTCAGCGCTCATCTTTTCGTAGAGATTGGTCAGTTCGAAGCAGACGCCGATCTGCGCCTGCACCTTTTCCGGATTCCTGCCGACGTCGATTCCGAGCAGCGTTGCTTGGCCGCTCTTGGGCGGTAGTTCGCCCGTCAGCATCTTGACCGTGGTTGACTTACCGGCTCCATTGGGACCGAGGAAGCCGAGAATCTCGCCGGCCGCCACCGTGAAGCTGATTGCATCAACCGCTAGCAGGTCACCGTAGCGGTAAGTCAGTCCGCGGGCAACAATCGCCTCTTCAGCCATGACAACTCATTCCCGCTGTTCCCTATTGGTTTGTACTCAAATCTCGTCTTCAATACATAGCATAGACCGGGGACTTGACTTTGTCATCTGCATAATTAGTAAGGTGTACGGAAACGCTACAAATACTCTAATTTACTGGGATGAGTGAATTGATGGACGGTTACCAGCGCCGCCGCGAGCAGAAGAAGGAGAACATCCGCCTGGCGACGCTCGATCTCTTTACGGTGCACGGCATGAAGAAAGTCAGCGTCAGCGATGTCGCGCGGCGGGCCGGCGTGTCGCCGGTCACCATATATAACTACTATGGCAGCAAGCAGGGCCTAATGCATGACGTTGCCAAGTGGGCTCTGACTGCGCTTGAGGATGACTACGCTGCCATCTCATCGGCCTGTTCTTGATCGCTGGCAGCGGCTGTTGCTCAAGAAGAACGAGTTGCGTCATCTCTGCAACGGCGAAATGATTCTGGCGATCGTGTCCGAATATCCGGTGGTCCGCGAGTTTGTCGAGCAGGAGATGCAACCGCGTCTGATGAAGCTAATGACCGACTTTTTCGAGGAAGGCAAGCGGGATGGGTTCATTCGGTAGGATCTGTCTTGGGAGTCGATCGGTACCATGATGGAAATGATACGTAGTCTGGCGACGACCAACCCGAAGCTTTACACTCGGCTCGTTCAGGATGACTGGCTCTACGCTGATTTCTCCCGCCTGCTGCTCTACGGCATGGTCGGCGAAGAAAGGTACCCTGAACTGATCCGCGCCATCGAGACCGGTGGCGGGAAACCTTGACACGCACCGCCTGATCCGCGGTCATTCGCTTGACATGCGCTGCCCAAGCGGCAACCATTCACTTGACAACTGGTGCCGTAGGGCATTAGCATTGCCGCATTCCCCCTCGCTGAGAATCCCGGAACCCCGTCCCTGGCGCGCCGTTACCGCCGCAACAAGTGCGTTCCGTAGACTAGCGCCCGGATCGCCCGCGCTGCGGGCGGGAAGAGGTGTCGTGGCCGGGAAGAAACGGTTCCCGACGGTCTTTCCCGGTTGGTGGATTGTCCTCACCGGCTGCTTCATGAACCTGTGGGGCGCCGGTTACTACGTCTACGGCTTCTCCGCGCTGTTCAAGCCGATTGCCACCCAACTCGGCTTCACACGGGCGACGACCTCGGTCGCCGGCAGCATCGGCCGCGTTGGTAGTGGTCTCCTGTCACCGCTCGTCGGCTGGCTGACAGACCGCTTCGGGTCGAAGTGGGTCGTCATATTCGGCATCGGTCTCTTCGGCTTGGGGCTGATACTGATGAATATCGTGCAGTCCTTGTGGTCGTTCTACGCCGTCTGGGGGGTGATGGTCTCCACCGGTTTTACCGTTGCCGCTGTGCTGCCGCTCGACAAGGCGCTGGCAAACTGGTTCGTCCGCAAGCGCGGCCTCGCCCTTGGCGTCCGTTGGGTCTTCTCCGGCGTGCTCGTCTTGCCCCTGATCTCCTGGCTGATCGACAACCATGGCTGGCGGGTCGCCTGCGTCATCGGCGGTGTTGTCATGCTCGTCGTCGGCTGGTCGCTCAGCTGGTTTTTCGTCAAACGGCATCGTCCCGAGCACTACGGGTTTCTACCCGATGGCGTCCGGATTGGTGGTTCCGACGGTGCCGACGCCGCCAGGCTGATCGACCGTGGTATCGAGTATGCCGCCGGATTTCACGAAGTCGAGTTTACCCTGCGACAGGCGATGCGGACGCCGGCCTACTGGCTGATGGTGGTCGGTCTGGCCATGCACGGTTTTGTGGTGATGTCGGTGATGACGCACACCATTCCTCTGTTGACAGATATGGGTATCGAGCCCACTGCGGCGGCGATGATGATGATGGTCGCCGGAATCGTCGGCATCGCTTCACGCTTCGGCACCGGCCTCCTCGTTGACCGCGTTGGCAAGGGCACGCTGCGTATCATAACCGCCGCTGCCTACCTCGTTCAGGCGGCTGGTATCGGCCTTTTCGTTGCCAGTCCGACCGAGTCCACCATCTACCCGTTCCTCATCCTGTTCTACGTCGGTATGGGGGCGACCATGATAATGAGGTCGATCCTCGGCGGCCGCTACTTTGGGCGCAAAGCGTTCGGCTCGATACAGGGCTCGACCGCGATTATCTCGATGCCGCTCGGCATGCTCGGGCCGGTCTACGCTGGCTGGGTTTACGACTCCACCGGCGTCTACCTGTCGGCACTCACGTTGTTTACCTGGCTGTTCGTCGCGGCGGCGGTGCTTATGTTCCTCGCCCTGCCGCCGAAGGCACCGCACCGGATCACCGGTATCGGCGACATTGTCTAGGGAGCGAGGAGACTTTCGGCCATTCCCTCGTGGACGGGATATCCATGTGGGTTCCACCATGGCCCGCTGGCCGCCAGTCACTCTTTGTGGCGAACACCGACGCGGGCGGGTGCGCCGTCGTGCTACCCGGCCGAAGGTTCGTCTTGCATCAAACCGACCAGGTTACCCTCGGTATCGCGGCAGTATGCGGCGCAGCCGACTCCTGGCACTGCCGTTTCAGCCGCTACCACTGTGCCTCCGGCGGTGATGATCTTCTCAACTGTTTCGTCGACCGACGTCACGCCGATCGTGTTGCTCGCTCCCGTCGGCTGGCCACGCTGCGCCAGGGCACCATCGATGCCCGGCTTGCTGGCATGGTCGATGGTCACCGGAAAATAATCGATCGGTTCCGCCCATTCCTCGGCCTTCCAGCCAAAGACGCCGGAGTAGAATTTGACCGTTCGTTTCGGGTCGTCCATCGGTAGTTCGAAATGGGCTACTCTTGGTATTTCACACCTCCGGTTCGTTGCCGCCGCGTTGTCACGGTCTATTGGACGCCGTGCAGATTGTCAATCGGTCTATGGCACGGTTCTGGTGGCAACTTGAGATTGTGCTATAATTCAATCATGAAGAGAGAATTGATGGATATCCTTGTATGTCCTATCTGCAAGGGCCACCTCGAGCTCACGGCCGACGACGAAAATGAACGTGAAATCGTCACCGGCAGCCTGTTTTGCGTCACCTGCAACGTCCGCTACTCGATCACGGAGACGATTCCTAACCTGCTGCCACCTGAATAACTTCGTTTTCCTTTTGCCTCGTCTCTTTCAGGTTCCCACTTGAGGGGTTTCGTTTGCTTGGACAGTGGCTCCGCCGCAGTTATCTGAATGCCTAGGTATCTCCCTTTTCACCTGATCCCTTGAGGTGTCGGAACGTCTTCGTCGCGACTATAAGGGCCACAGTGAGAGACGCATAGACGACAGGTCTCATCCACTCCATGGAACCATCCACTGCCATCTGCTGCATAAGAGCCTACCGTCGATTGTGCATCGCTACCAAGCTCGGAAGAAGTTGCGGTGCAGTCTTGCAGAGGGCACGGGAGCGGGGTTGGCGGCGGTTCGATTCTGACAAGACGCCAACTTTAACTAGGTTCTCAGTCCAGAAACAGAACCCCCCCCCAGTTTCCAAGGGCATCCCTTCGTGAAGAGGTGCCATTGGGGATGGGCGAAACCATCCATTGCCGTTTGAGGGGGTTGCCGTCTACTCTCCGTCAGGCGTGTACGTCGCCGAGCTTTCCGGCGACTCCCAGATCTCGACCGACGCCAGCATCACCGGCGCTTTCGCCCTGACCAGCTTCGTTTCCATTTGCCGGAAGACGGCTTCCGCGATGTTCTCCGAAGAAGGGTTGATCTCGTCGAACGGTGCGATTTCATTGAGGCAGGCGTGGTCGTAGTCGGCGAGAATCTCGGCGAGCTGTTCCTTTAGCATCGTGAAGTCGTAGGCCAGCCCGTTGTCGTCCAGTTGGGATGCCGTCACCCGGGCGGCCACCCGGAAGCGATGCCCGTGCAGCGACTCGCACTTCCCCCTGTAACCGCGGAGATAGTGGGCGGCGTCAAAATGCTGCTCGACCGATATTCGGTACATTGCCGGCCGCTAATCTTCCTTCAGCTTGAGCACTCCCTGGACGCCCTTCTGCAACGCCGCCAGCAACTGCCTTACCGCCTTGCCTGTGAGCGGGTCGACGATGTCTGCGGCGATTTCGGCGAGCGGTACGAGAACGAAGGCCCGCTCTGCCATCCGGGGGTGGGGAATTGTCAGCTTTGGTGTGTTGAGGATAAGGTCGCCGTAAAAGATGATGTCGATGTCGATCGGGCGCGGGGAGTTTGGCTTGCTAAGTTGTCGGCCTAGTTTCGACTCGATTCCCTTGACCAGGGTGAGCAGCCCCATCGGCTCGAGCCGTGTACTGATGGCGCAGGCGAGATTGAGGAAGCGCGGCTGCTCAGGGTTACCGACCGGTTCGGTGTCGTAGGTCGATGACGTTGATCCAACCTTACCCCGCTGACCCAGCAGTTCCAAGGCGCGGTCGAGGTTGTCTCTGCGATCGCCCATGTTCGATCCCAGCCCGATGTAGGCGACCACCGCTGTCGTGCCTTCAGCGATCCGTCTCATCTTGCTCCCCCAGTCACCCGAACCGAGACATGTCAACTGTATTATAGCATAGTCGGGTGAGGTTCTCTGGCAATCCGGGGCGGTGCCATGCTACAATCGCGGCGACCACACAGAGACACGATGACAGAGAGCCGGAAGGACGCCCTGTTCAAGAAGACGGTCACCCTGAAATCGGGCGGCCGCGTGCTCAATTTCCGCGTCGCCCTGGACCTCTTCAGTAGCCATCGGGTTGACGTCGGCAGCGACTTCCTGTTGCGGACATTGGCCGAGGCACATCCAGGACCTTTCTACAAGGTCCTCGACCTCGGCTGCGGCTACGGGCCGATCGGCCTGGCGCTTGCCGGTGTCTCTGGAGAAAGCCGGGTTCACCTAGTGGACCGCGATGCTTTGGCGGTTGATTACGCCCGCCAGAATGCGGTGCTGAATGGTGTCGACGGCGCCGATGTTTATGGCAGCCTCGGCTACGACGACGTCACGGACAACGATTTCGATCTTATTACTGCCAACATTCCGGGCAAGGCCGGTGAGGCCGTTATCGCTTCCTTTCTCAAGGACGCCGTCCACTGTCTCCGGCCCGGCGGCCTCGTAGCCGTTGTCGTCGTCTCACCGCTCGGCCAGTTTGTCACTGATATCCTCAGTCGCACTGAAGGTATCGACGTCGCCATGATCCGGAGCCGCTCCGACCACGTCATCTTTCTCTACCGGTTCGTCGCTGGTATAATCGCCGGCGAACCGACCAGCGCCTTCGGGCGCGGCGTCTACGACCGGGGTGAAATGGCCTTTGACTTCGGCGGTCTGGAATACTCTATGGCGACCGCTCGCGGCCTGCCCGAGTTCGACTCCCGCAGCTTTCACACCGAATTGCTCATCGAAGGTTTGCGCGGACTCGATTCCTCTGGAATCAAATCCGTAGTCGTCTTTAACCCCGGTCTCGGGCACGCCGCCGTCGTCCTCTGGCGGATGTTGAATCCAGAGAGCGTTGCCCTCGTCGATCGCGATCTGCTGAGTCTGCGCTACTCCGTGAGGAACCTGGCAGGTAACGGATGCCCTGGCGAGCGCGTCACCGTAGCGCACCGGGTGGGAATCGTTCCTGAAGATGACGATCCGGTCGGTCGCGTCGATGGCTCGACCGACCTTGTCATCGGCGTGTTGCGGGAGAAGGCCAGACCCGGCTGGATGAGACTGATGGTCGATCAGGCGACCGCACGGTTCGGCGAGGGCGGCCAGCTGATGGTTTCCGGCCGCTCGACCGACGTCACTCGCTTCGCCGCCGCCGTCGATGGCTACGGCCGGTTTAGGGTCATCGAACGTAAGCGCTGGAAAGGCCAGAGTCGTCTCGTCCTGCGCCGTCTGTGATGCTTCCCTGGCGGTGCGTAACCCCCACCTCGGAGCATCTCCGCCCAGTGTTGACACGGCCTTCGAGATTGTGGTACCATTCCTTCTTGTGCGTTCTGAATCTGGCTCGATAGCTAGCAGAACATTCAGCTAGGACTGTTTATTGCTGCCATCGTGCGCGCATGGAGGAGCGTCGGCTCGTCCACTCCGGGTGTAGGGTAGAGGAGAACATACGGTTGCCGACAATTAACCAGCTTGTCAGGAAAGGTCGTAAACGGACCACCGAGAAATCGCGGACGCCTGCCTTGCATTACGTCTACAATAGTCTCAAGAATCGTACGGTCTGGGGCGACGGATCACCGCAGAAACGTGGCGTTTGCATCCAGGTCAAGACGACTACTCCCAAGAAACCGAATTCGGCGCTGCGCAAGATCGCCAGGGTGAGGCTGACCAACGGTATGGAAGTGACCGCCTACATCCCCGGCGAAGGGCACGAACTCCAGGAGCACTCGGTGGTGCTTATCCGCGGTGGTCGTGTTAAGGACCTGCCCGGAGTTCGCTACCACGTTGTTCGCGGGGCACTGGACGCCGAGGGCGTCCTCAACCGCCACCGGGGACGCAGCAAGTACGGCGCCAAGCGACCGAAGACATCCGGTAATGCGTAGGGGGCATCAATGCCAAGGCGAGCCCGAACCATCAAGCGACCGATGATACGGTCCGACGCTCGGTATCAGAGCCTGACGCTGTCCAAGTTGATCAACAAGGTGATGCTGGACGGCAAGAAAAGTATCGCTGAACGAATTGTCTACGACGCGCTCGGTATCATGGAAAGACAGGGCCTCACGTCTCCGTTGACGGACACCGAACAGGCCATCAGAAACTCGACCCCTCAACTCAGGGTTAAGTCGCGCCGTGTTGGCGGCGCTACCTATCAGGTGCCGGTCGAAGTGAACCCCAAGGTGGGGCTGTCGCTGGCGTTGCGCTGGCTGGTGGATTCCGCCAGAAAACGCACCGGTAAGTCCATGGCTGAAAAACTGGCCGGTGAACTTGGTGACGCCTCCAGAGGACAGGGCGTCACCGTTAAGAAACGTGACGATACCCATCGGATGGCAGACGCCAACCGCGCTTTTGCCCATTACCGATGGTGAGGTGATCCACTATTAGCTCCGGTACGCGAACTGCAACAAAAGGTGGTACTATGTCTGAACGTTTCCCGCTCAACGGGATACGAAACATGGCAATTATCGCTCATATCGATGCTGGCAAGACGACCATCACCGAACGGGTTCTCTATGACACCGGTCTGACTTACAAGATCGGCCGGGTTGATGACGGCACCACCGAAATGGACTGGATGGACGAGGAGCGAGAGCGCGGCATCACTATCACTGCGGCGGCCGTTACCTGCTACTGGCGGGAACACCGGATCAATATCATCGACACCCCCGGCCACGTCGATTTCACCGCCGAGGTCGAGCGCTGTCTTCGTGTACTCGACGGTGGAGTCGTCGTCTTTGACGGCGTCGCTGGTGTTGAGGCCCAGTCGGAGACGGTCTGGCGCCAGGCCGACCGCTACCGCGTGCCGCGTATCTGTTTCGTTAACAAGATGGAGCGGGCTGGCGCTGACATTGATCGCACCGTCGGCATGATACGAGATCGGCTCCAGGCAAACCCGCTGCCGCTGCAGCTGCCGCTGGGCAGCGAAACCGACTTTTACGGTGTCGTCGACTTGGTTGCTAATAATGCGTGGCGCTTTGTCGGCGATAATCTCCCCGCGAAAGAGATCGCCATTCCCGAAGCGGTCAGTGACCGCTGCCGGGTACTTCGCCAGTCGCTCATCGAGGCGGTGGCCGAAGTCGACGACCACGTCCTGGTGGCCTTTCTCGAGGGTGAAGACGTCAGTCCGCACGACCTGCGCCAGGCAGTGCGGCGGGCGACTCTGGCGGACAAGATTGTCCCGGTGTTATGCGGCAGCGCCCTGCGCAACATGGGCGTCCAGATGTTGCTCGACGCTGTCATCGATTACCTGCCGTCACCCTCCGACATGCCCGCCGTCAGGGCAGTCGATACCAAGGTCGGCGGTGAGGTTACCCGTCCCGCCAGGGACGATGCCCCTTTTTCAGCGCTGGCTTTCAAGGTCGTCACCGACCCCCACGTCGGTCGACTTGTCTACTTTCGCGTCTACTCCGGCCAGGTCAAGGTCGGCGCCCAGGTCTACAACACGACGAAAGGCATCACCGAGCGTATCGGTCGGTTGCTGCTGATGCGCGCTAACCGTCGAGAGGAAGTAAATACCGCCGACACCGGTGCCATCATTGCCACTCTCGGTTTGAAACATACCTTTACTGGAGATACTCTCTGCCTTGCAGACCAGCCGGTCTTGCTCGAATCGATCCGTTTCCCGGAACCGGTGATCTCGATTGCCATCGAGCCCCGTACCCGGGCCGACCAGGATAAGATGGGCGACGCCCTCCGCAAACTGACTGAGGAAGACCCTACCTTTAAGGTTAACTTCAACGAAGAGACCGGCCAGACGATTGTCGCCGGGATGGGTGAGCTCCACCTCGAAATCATCGTCAACCGATTGCTTTCCGAGTTTGGCGTCAGCGCCAAAGTGGGCAAGCCGCTGGTCGCTTACAAGGAGACAATCACTGACTCCATCGAAGGCGAAGGCAGATTCGTCCGCCAGACCGGCGGCCACGGACAATTCGGACACGTCGTTGTCGAGATGGAGCCGACGGAACGTGGCGGCGGCTTCGAGTTCGTCAATAAGATCCGTATGGCAACGGTGCCGCGCCAGTTCATACCGTCTATCGAAATGGGCATCAAGCAGGCGATGGAGACCGGCGTGCTCGCCGGCTACCCGATGGTCGATATTAGAGTGACCCTGATTGACGGTACCTACCACGAGGTTGATTCCTCGGAGATTGCCTTCCGCATGGCCGGCTCAATCGCCTTCAAAGAGGCCGCTCGTCGGGCGCGACCGGTTCTCCTCGAGCCGGTGATGAAGCTGGAGATCGTCACTCCGAAGGAGTTTCTTGGTGACATTATCGGCGATGTTAGCGCGCGTCGGGGCCAGATCGAACTGATTGAGACGCACCACGAGACGTGCATCATTCAGACTCTGGTGCCGCTGTCGGAAACGTTCGGATACGCCACTAGTTTGAGGTCACAGACCCAGGGTCGGGCGACTCACTCTTTGGAGTTTTACGCATACATGCCGTTGCCGGCCGGATTGAGGGAACAGATTACTGATATGGTGGGATACACTGCTAATGCCTAAACACAAGATTCGCATCAAGCTGAAGGGATTCGACCACCGCCTCATCGATCAGTCAGCGCGGCAGATCGTCGAAACGGTTGAGCAGACCGGTGCCGTCGTCGTCGGGCCGATACCGCTGCCGACTCATATCAAGAAGTTCAGCGTTATCCGCTCACCGTTCATCGACAAGGACTCGCAGGAACAGTTCGAAATCAGGACGCACAAGCGCCTGATTGACATCGTGGAAACTACTTCGAAGACAATCGACTCACTGACCAAGATCAGCTTGCCATCGGGCGTCGAACTCGATATTAAACTCTAGTGAAGTGATTCGGAACGGGAAATGATCTTAGGGATTGTTGGTAAGAAGCTCGGAATGAGCCAGATATTCACCGAGAACGGCCGGGCCGAACCGGTCACCGCTGTCGAAGCCGGTCCGTGCGCGGTGGTTCAAGTGAAGACGAAAGACAGCGACGGCTACAATGCTGTCCAGTTGGGTTTCGGTGAAGCCAAGCGATTGAAGTCACCGGAGAAAGGCCATCTCAAGGGAAACGGTAACTTCCGCCACCTGCGCGAGTTTCGCGTCGACGACATCGAGTCCGTTCAAGTTGGTGACCTGGTTGACGTCAGCCAGTTCGAGGTCGGTGACTTCGTCGACATTACTGGCGTCTCGAAGGGTAAGGGTTTCGCCGGCGTCGTCAAGCGGTATCATTTCGCTGGCGGTCCGAAAACCCACGGCCAGTCGGATCGGCACCGGGCGCCGGGTTCGGTCGGCGCCGGGACCACCCCTGGGCGGGTCTTCAAAGGGACCAAGATGGCCGGCCGGATGGGTGGTGAGAGGGTAACCGCACGCCACCTGCTCGTTTGCCGCGCCGATGTCGAGTGTAATCTCCTCTTTGTCAAGGGAGCCGTGCCCGGAGTCGATAACGGGTTGTTGCTCATCAAGAAATCCGGCAAAGGAAAGAAGTAGTCAAATGCAGGCTTCGGTTCACAACCTCACCGGCGAGGTAGTCGATAACATTGAGATCAGCGAGAGTGTTTTCGATGTGCCGTTCAACGAGGCGGTCGTGCACCAGACCTATGTCCGGCAGCGAGCCAACGCCCGGCAGGGTACCGCCAGCACCAAGACGCGCGGCCAAGTTTCCGGTAGTTCGCGTAAGCTGTTTCGTCAGAAAGGAACCGGCTCCGCCCGCGCCGGCAGCGTCAAGTCGCCGCTGCGCCGTGGCGGCGGTATCACCTTCGGTCCGCATCCTAGGAGCTACCGGCAGGCGATTCCGAAGAAGATGCGGCGTTTGGCCATTCGTTGTGTCCTGTCCGCCAAATTGAGGGATGGCGAGATGATTTTCGTCGAGTCCTTCGAGTTCGACGAACCGAAGACGAGCCGGATGGCCGGCATTCTCGAGGCGCTCCACATCGGTAGTTCTGCCTTGCTTGTCACCGGGGCGGCGAAGATCAACGTTGCCAAGTCGGCGCGCAATCTGCTTGGTGTTGAGACCCGTCCTGCCAGCCTGCTGAACGTCGTCGATATTCTCTCGACAAAGAGGCTGGTGATGGAAGTTCCCGCGGTCCGTAAGACGGAGGAATTGTGGGGCGACGGAGCCGCTGTCGCCGTCGCCGTGGCGGATCCGGTTGACCCGGCCGAAGTTGACGCCGCTCTGGCCGTCGGCACCACGGAGGAGCAGACCTGATGCATCTCTACGAAGTTCTCCGTCGGCCGCTGGTGACGGAAAAGAACGCCATTATGCAGATGGAAGGCAAGTACGCTTTCGAGGTGGCCAAGAAGTCGACCAAGCCGCAGATAAAACAGGCTGTCGAGACGGCTTTTGGTGTCAAGGTGACTGCGGTCAACGTGATGACCGCGCATGGAAAAGAGCGCCGCATTGGGAACCGTCACGTCCGGACTTCTCCCTGGCGCAAAGCGATTGTCACCCTCCGGGCAGGGGAAAAGATCGAGCTGTTCGAGAATGTGTAACCGGTCTAGGGAGGCGTCATGCCGCTGAAGCAGTATCGTCCGACATCGCCCGGCCGTCGGTTGATGTCCGGCTATACGTTCGAGGAAATAACCAAGACGAAACCGGAGAAATCATTGCTGCGGCCGCTGAAGAAGAAGGCGGGACGCAACAACCAGGGAAGGATCACAGTACGCCACCGCGCTGGCGGTGCCAAGCGGCAACTGCGGATTATCGATTTCAAGCGTGACAAGATCGGCGTTCCCGGCAAGGTCAATGCGATCGAATACGATCCTAATCGCTCTGCACGGATTGCCCTCATCTTCTACGTGGACGGCGAGAAACGTTACATTCTGGCTCCGGTAGGATTGAAGGTGGGCGACTCCATCCAGGCAGGCGAGGGTGCCGGCGTCAAGCCGGGTAACAGCCTGCCGCTCAAGGCGCTGCCTACCGGGACGATGATACACAATATCGAGATGAGTAAGGGTAAGGGTGGTCAACTGGTGCGTGGCGCCGGCAACTCGGCGCAGTTGCTCGCTAAGGAAGGCCAACTGGCTCACGTCCGTCTCCCTTCCGGCGAGGTCCGTCTCATCCGCAGCGAATGCTCGGCGACGATCGGCCAAGTCGGTAACCCGGAACACCAGGGTCTCAATCTCGGTAAGGCTGGTCGCAAGCGTTGGCTGGGATGGCGACCGACAGTTCGTGGTTCGGCGATGTCGCCTCGTGACCATCCGCACGGCGGCGGCGAAGGCCGGAGCCCGATCGGTATGCCGGGACCGAAGACCCCGTGGGGTAAACCGGCGCTTGGCTACCGGACGCGGAAGAATAAATCGTCCGACAAGATGATAGTACGGCGACGGGGGAAGAAGTAGATTGTCAAGGTCGATCAAGAAGGGACCGGCGCTCGACCCGAAGCTGATTCGTCGGGTAGAGGCTGCCAGTCGTTCTGACGCGAGGATCGTTATCAAGACGTGGTCGCGCTGGTGTACCATCGTTCCCGAGATGGTCGGGTTGACCATCGGCGTGCATGACGGCCGTCGTCACGTTCCGATCTACGTCACGGAGAACATGGTTGGTCACAAGCTCGGCGAGTTTGCCTCGACTAGGACGTTCCGCGGGCACTCAGCCAAGGCGGAAACGGTCGTTCAGCGTAGGCGAAAATAACTCGACAGGATAGCGAAGTGCAGGTAAAGTCTGTTGCCAAAGATGTTGGCGTATCGGCCCAAAAGATGCGCCTGATAGTTGATATGGTGCGAGGTAAGGCAGTCGATGAAGCGTTGACGATGCTCCGTTTCGCGCCCACGCCCAATGCCCGGATCGTTGCCAAGGCGGTGAAAGCGGCCGCGGCCGATGCCGAGAGCAACTTTCGGATGCCGTCGGCGATTCTGAGAATAGTCGGCATTTCGGCTGACGAAGCACGGATACTGAAGCGATACCGCGCCAGCGCCCGACGACGGACCAGCCCAGTGCTGAAACGCTCCAGCCATATTACCGTCATTGTTGGTGATGGGGAGGCTTAATGGGACACAAGGTTCACCCGATTGGTTTTAGGATTGGTGTCAACCGCGATTGGGACGCCAAGTGGTACTCGGACCGGCACTACCGGGAGTACTTGCTGGAGGACATCAAGCTGCGGGATACCATTCGGACGGTTCATCCCGAAGCTGGAGTCTCCACGATCGAGATCGACCGCCAGGCGAATAACGTCTCGCTGACCGTCCATACCGCCCGCCCCGGCATCCTGATCGGACGTGGCGGACAGCGCGTCGATGAGCTGCGCGCTAGTCTCGAGAATCTGACCGGCAAGCGCACGCAACTTAATATACGCGAAATTTCCCAGCCGGAACTCGACGCCTATCTGGTCGCCCGCAACGTGGCCGATCAGATGGAGCGCCGCATTTCCTACCGGCGAGTGATGAAGCAGTCACTGCAACGTTCCATCCAGGCTGGGGCTCGCGGTATGAGAATAAGCTGCGGCGGTCGGCTAGACGGGGCGGAAATCGCCCGGCGGATAACGATGCACGAAGGTCAGGTGCCGCTGCACACCATTCGCGCCGATATCGACTACGGTTTCGCCGAAGCCCGCACTGCGACGGGCCGCATCGGGGTCAAGGTCTGGCTTTACAAAGGCGACATCCTCCCAGCTGATAAGGAAGAAGAGTTGGAGGAAATGGCTGCCCGGATGGCGCTCGATGCTACCGTTGAGACGGATGTCGAGGTCGAAGTTGAAGCCGAGGGCGATACCGAAGCGGCCGCTTCCGCTGACATGGAAGCGGTTGTCGAAACCCCGACGGACGTGGTGGAGACACCGGTCCCGAAGAAGCGCATACGGAAGACGCCGGTCAAGGCAGAAGCCGCTTCCGCTGACATGGAAGCGGTTGTCGAAACCCCGACGGACGTGGTGGAGA
>CAZLUE010000002.1:25569-33730 GCA_964562625.1 uncultured Dehalococcoidales bacterium
GGCAGAAGCCGCTTCCGCTGACATGGAAGCGGTTGTCGAAACCCCGACGGACGTGATGGAGAAGCTGGTTCCGAAGCGCCGCATTCGTGCCAAGGTAGAGCCGAAAACGGACGAGATTAACGTCGCCGAACGTAAGGTGACTAAGACCAAGGCGGTCAGGGCGAAGACGGCCAAGCCGAGGGTCACCAAGAAGACCGAGGCCGTCGTCGAAGACGTGGGCGATGACGAGACCGTTTCCGCTGAGGCAGAACCGGAAGCCGCGGCGGTCGAAAACCAGGGAGACGGCAATGCTTCAGCCTAAACGGGTCAAGTTTCGCAAGATCCACAAGGGACGCCGCGGCGGCAAGGCGATTGCCGGTAACACGGTGGCTTTTGGCGAGTTCGGCCTTGAAGCCGGTGAGGCGGCTTGGATAACCGCCCGGCAGATCGAGTCGGCGCGGCGCGCGATGACGCACCATGTCAAACGCGGCGGTAAGATATGGATCCGCATTTTCCCGGACAAATCGGTCACCAAGAAGGCCGCCGAGACTAGGATGGGTTCTGGTAAGGGCGCCCCGGATCATTGGGTGGCGGTCGTCAAGCCAGGTAGGATCATGTTCGAGATGGCCGGCCTTTCCGAGGATATTGCTAAGGAAGCGATGCGTCTGGCGGCGCATAAGCTTCCGCTGCGTACCCGTTTCGTGACGCGCCGGACACACGGCAGTCCGGTCAATCTCAGCGTCAAGGAGTTGGTTGCCGTTGAAGACTGAAGAGATCAGGGCGCTCAGTCAGGCGGAACTGGCCAAGCAACTGGAAGCGGCTCACCGCGAGATGTTTGACTTGCGTTTCCGCGCGGCTACCAAGCAGTTGGTGAACCACCGGGAGATTCCCCGGATGCGGCGCACGATAGCCCGGATGAAGACGATAACCAAGGAGCGCGAACTGGCTGATGGCGAAGCGCAAGAGTAAAGTCGGTCGCGTTGTAAGCAACGCGATGGAGAAGACGACCGTGGTCGCGGTGGAGACATTCCGTAAGCACCAGCTGTATCGGAAGAACGTTCGCCGTATTACCCGCTATAAGGCCCACGACGAAAATAACGAATGTGGCGTCGGTGACGTCGTCAAGATGGAAGAGACGCGGCCGCTATCGCGGGAGAAGCGCTGGCGTATTGCCGAGATTGTCACCCGCGGCCAGGTCGTAGAGGTTCGACCAGAGGAGATTGAGCCGACAGCGGAGGAACTCCCTCTCAAGTCCGAGGTTGTCGCTGAAGTGGCGGCCGAACCGATGGAAGTCGAGGTTGTCGCCGAAGAGACAGTGACAAAGGAAGCGGAGATCGAGCCGGTGGAAGCTGAGGCCGTAATCGAAGTGGCCGCTGAGGAAACTGGGTCGACCGTCGCAGAGACCGCGGAGGCCGCATCGGATGCAGCTGATACGGATGCGGAAGCAGTACCCTCTGAGGAAACGGCCACCGAAGACGATTCCGAGGAAATCGAGCAATGATTCAGCGACTCTCCAGAATGAAGGTGGCCGACAACACCGGGGCTCGTCAGTTGATGTGTATCGGTATCCTCGGCGGTAGTGGTCGGAAGTACGCCCACATCGGTGACGTCATCGTCGGTTCAATCAAGCGAGCGATTCCCGGCGGTTCGGTTAAGGGTGGTGAGGTTGTCAGGGCGGTCATCGTTCGCACCGCCAAGGGCTACCGGCGTCATGACGGCTCCTACATTAGATTCGACGAAAATGCAGCGGTGATTCTTACCGACAAGAACAACCCGCGCGGCACGCGGATATTCGGTCCGGTGGCGAGAGAGCTCCGTGATAAGAACTATACGAAGATCATCTCTCTGGCCCCGGAGGTACTGTGAGGAATAAGGATCTGTGAAGATCAGGAGAGGCGATGAGGTACTGGTGATCACCGGTAAGGACCGGGGAAAGAAGGGCAAAGTGCGCTTGGTCTTCACCAAGAAGAACCGGGTACTTGTCGAGGGTGCCAATTTCATCAAGACGCATAGCCGCACCGGTGCGCAGGTCAGGCAGGCTGGCCTGATCGAGCATGAGACCTCACTTCATGTCTCTAACGTGATGATGATGTGCGCCGAGTGCAAGAGTCCGGTACGCATGGGTTCGAAGGTGCTGGAAGATGGCCGTCGGGTGCGGATCTGCCGGTCGTGCAATGAGGTAATTGACTAGAATGACCGGGATGAGAAAACGCTATCAGGAAGAGATCGTTCTCCGTCAGATGGAAATCGGGGGATATTCCAGCGTGATGCAGGCGCCGCGTCTAGAGAAGGTGGTCGTTGGCATCGGCATCGGGGAGGCTATCCAGAATGCCAAGGTGATGGAGTCGGCACAAGTTGACCTACCGGTGATAACCGGACAGAAGCCGATTATCACCCGCGCCAAGCGATCCATTGCCAACTTCCGGTTGCGCGCTGGCATGGAGATCGGCATCAAGGTAACGCTGCGTAAAGACCGCATGTACGATTTTGTCGAACGTCTGATAAATGTCGTCCTGCCGCGTCTCCGTGAGTTCCGCGGCGTTCCGCGGGATGCCTTCGATGGCCGCGGCAACTACACTTTTGGGATGAAGGAACAGACGACGTTTCCTGAGATCGACTATGACAAGGTGGACAAGATACGCGGTTTGCAGGTTACGATCGTGACCACCGCTCGGACTGACGAAGAGGGTAGGCAACTCCTCGAACTGCTCGGCATGCCCTTCAGCAAGGATTGAATGGAGTCAGATGGCTAAGAAGTCGGAAATTGCCAAAGGGATGCGAACCCCGAAGTATCCGGTGCAGCAACGCAACCGGTGTCACCGCTGCGGTCGGCCGCGTGCCTACATGCGTAAGTTCGGATTGTGCCGCATCTGTTTCCGAGAGTTGGCCCTGGCCGGCATGATTCCCGGAGTTAGGAAGTCCAGCTGGTAGCCGCGCGCCGCGCTACCGCAGGGGGTAAGGGTGACTGTTACTGACCCGATTGCCGATATGCTGACCCGAATTCGCAACGCCTTGATGGTCCGGCATGATTCGGTGGTGATGCCTGCCTCGAAGATGAAACTGGCGATCGCCAGGATTCTCAAGGAAGAGGGCTTCATTAGCGATTACGAAGTCGTCCACGGCAGGCTGCACCAGACGATTCGCGTCCGCTTGAAGTATCGTGATCGCAACGTGCCTTTCATCACCGGACTGGAGCGGGTCAGCAAGCCCGGTCTCCGGGTTTACGTTCAGCGGAATGAGATTCCGCGCGTCTTTGCTGGGCTCGGAATCGCCATCATGTCCACTCCCTTAGGAGTCATGAACGGGCACCAGGCCTGGCGTCAAGGAAGTGGAGGAGAACTTCTCTGCTACATCTGGTAGTAGTCGTGGAGCGAAGCTGATGTCGAGAATCGGGAAAGCGCCAATTCCGGTGCCGCCGAGGGTCTCGGTGACAATTGAAGATAACCACGTGACCGTCAAAGGACCGAAGGGCGAGCTTAGCCGCCGCTTCAACCCGGACATGATGATCGTCATTGACGACGATGTTCTGACGGTGTCGCGCCCGAGCGACGACCGTCTCCACCGGTCGCTTCACGGCCTTACGCGGACACTGATCGCCAACATGGTTGAAGGGGTGACCACCGGCTTTGAGCGGGCACTGGACATCGTCGGTGTTGGCTATCGAGTTGAACATCAGGGTGAGAAGTTGGTGCTCAACATCGGCTTTTCTCACCAGGTGGAAGTCGTCCCGTTGCCTGGCGTCAGCCTTTCCGTCGAAGGTAACAACCGGATGAAGGTTACCGGGATTAACAAGGAAGATGTCGGCGAGATGGCCGCACGGATACGGAAAATCCGCCCCCCCGATGCTTACAAGGGTAAAGGCATCCGCTACGGTGGCGAAGTAGTTCGTCTCAAGGCCGGTAAAGCCGGCAAGGCGATAGGGAGATAATCGATGCCCAAGGAAGGTAAGAGGGCGGCCCGTATCCGGCGACATGCTCGCGTCCGGGCGAAAGTGGACGGTACTTCGTCGCGGCCCCGACTGAGCGTGTTTCGCAGCCTGAACCATGTTTATGCCCAGGTCATCGACGATACCGCCGGCCATACCATGGCGGCGGCTTCGACACTCGACCCCGAACTCAAGGGTGAACTCGCCGGTAAGGACAAGACGGCCCGTTCCGGACTGGTTGGCGCCATGGTTGCCCAACGGGCGCTGGGCAAGGGCGTCACCGAGGTGGCCTTCGACCGCGGCGGTCGTCAGTATCACGGTCGCGTCAAGGCGCTCGCCGAGGCCGCACGTGAAGCTGGGCTCAAGTTCTGAGGGAGATGGATTTACGTAAATGAAGCCTGCATTGAATAAGATAGACCTGACCGAACTAGCTCTAAACGAGAAGCTTATCTACATCAATCGAGTTGCTAAGGTCGTCAAGGGTGGCAAGCGGTTGAGTTTCACGGCGTTGGTCGTCACCGGTGACGGACAGGGACACGTCGGCATCGGCATCGGCAAGGCCAACGAGGTGGCGTTGGCGATCAATAAGGCGGGTGCCATCGCCCGCAAGAACCTGATCTACGTCTCTTTGAAGGGATCGACGATCTATCATGAGATCACGGTAAAACTCGGTGCCGCTCGGATACTGCTCAAGCCGGCGTCGCCGGGAACCGGGATCATCGCCGGCGGCAGTGCGCGAGCTGTCCTCGAAGCGGTCGGCGTCAAGGATATTCTGACGAAATCATTGGGTACCGCCAACAAGGCCAACGTTGCTCGGGCAACGATCCACGCCCTGAAGCAGATTAAGAACCCGGCAGTTGAGGTCGCTCTTCGCAAGGGGCTATCGTCGTCGCAGGAGGCCGTGGCCGGTGGCTAAGCTACGTGTTACTTGGGTCAAGAGCGACATCGGCTACAGCCGCGACCAAAAGCGGACGATCAAGGCGCTCGGGTTGCGCCGTCTCAACCATAGTGTCATCCATGAGGACCGCAGTTCGCTTCGCGGCATGCTAACCAAGGTGAGGCACCTGCTTAAGGTGGAGGCGGCCGACTGATGATACTGAAAGTACTTTCCCCGGCGCCAGGTTCGAAGAAGTCCAGAAAGAGGGTCGGTCGTGGTAATGGCAGCGGTCACGGCACCTATTCGGTACGCGGCTGCAAGGGACAGAAGTCCCGCGCCGGCTTTAGTTCAAAGCCCGGATTTGAAGGCGGCCAGTTGCCGCTGATCAAGAGTCTGCCGCGCAAGCGCGGTTTCACTAACATCTTTCGCCTCGAGTACAACGTCGTTAGTCTGACGAAACTCAATACGTTCGAGGCCGGCAGCGAAGTCGGCCTCGCCGAGTTGCGTGCCGCCGGCATCGTGCGATCACTGAGAAAGCCGATCAAGATACTGGCCGACGGCGAAATCGACCGCGCTCTGACGGTCACGGTTCACAAGTTCTCCGCTACCGCCCGGTCTCGTATCGAGGCGGCCGGAGGCGCAGCCAGGGAGGTGGCCGATGCGGCCAAGGCAAACTAGACCTCGCCTCCTTCAGGCGATGCTTGACGCTTTCCGGTTACCGGACTTGCGGCGACGCCTCCTGTTTACTTTCGGGATGCTGGTCATTTTCCGTCTGATTGCGCACGTGCCTCTGCCCGGTGTCGACGCCGCTCGGCTCTCCGAAGTCTTTGAGGCGAATGCCCTGCTGGGGATGCTTGATATGTTCAGTGGCGGCGCGATGCGGAATTTCAGCGTGGCGGCCATGGGCGTCTATCCGTACATCACGGCGACAATCATCATGACGCTGATGCAACCGGTCATTCCTCGGCTGGCGGCGCTCTCCCAGGAGGGTGAAGCTGGGCGGCACAAGATTAACCGCATCAGCCACTGGATGATGATACCGTTGGCTGGTATCTCCGGCTACGGTCAGATCGTCCTCCTTGGTAACCAGGGAGTCATCGACCTTTTCGGCCTTGGATTTCTGTCGATTGCCTCGATGGTGCTCTCCCTGGTTGCCGGCACCGTCTTCCTCGTCTGGCTCGGTGAACAGATAACCGAATACGGTATCGGTAACGGGATATCGATCATTATCTTTGGCGGCATTGTCGCCGGCTACTGGCAACTGGCCGGGCAGGGAGTGATAGCGGGACAGCAGGGTCAGGCTTTCGGCGTGATTGCCTATCTCGCGATATCGCTGGCTACTATCGTCATGATCGTTGTCTTCACCGAGGCGCACCGCCGCATCCCCGTGCAGTATGCCCGCACCGCTTTTCGTGGGGGTCGTATGTACCGTTCCGCCGGCGCGACCCATATTCCGTTGCGAGTCAACACCGCCGGGATGATACCCCTCATCTTCGCCATGTCGCTGGTGCTCTTTCCCGGTTTGATCGCCAGTTACTTCGCCGCCCCCCCGGGGACGGATCCGAATTTCGCCGATCTGATCGTCGACATCTTCAACCCGAACGCGCGTATGCCGCTCGGCTTGGTCTATTGGGGGCTATATTTCATCCTCGTGATTGCCTTCGCTTTCTTCTACACGATGGTCATGTTCCAGCAGCAGGACCTGCCGGGTACGCTGCAGCGGCAGGGAGGCTTCATCCCCGGAATCCGGCCGGGCAAGAACACCTCCAGCTACCTCAACCATGTAATCACCCGGATAACCGTCGTCGGGGCGCTCTTCCTGGCCATGGTGGCGATCGTTCCGTTTCTCGCGAGGAGCATTACCAACGTCCAGGTGATGCAGCTTTCGAGTATTGGCCTGCTGATCGTCGTCGGCGTCGTGCTCGACACGATGAAGCAGATGGAGGCGCAGCTAACGATGCGGCGTTACGAAGGTTTCATTAAGTAATGGAGCGGTAGGGAGAATTGTACATTGTCTTCCTCGGCGCTCCCGGCGCCGGCAAAGGAACGCAAGCGGCTGTCGTTGCCCGGAAGTTGGGTCTCGCTCACGTCGCCACCGGTGACATGTTTCGCGAGGCGCAGGCCCAGGGAACGAAACTCGGCCTTGAAGCCAAGGCTTACATGGAGAAGGGCGAACTTGTTCCCAATCAGTTGACGATTGGGATGCTGATCGAGAGGATAGCCGCGCCGGAATTCCGGCAGGGCTCCATCTTCGACGGCTTCCCGAGAAATCTGGAGCAGGCGGAAGCGCTCGACGCGGCTCTCGCCAAACTAGACAAGTCGGTTGACGAGGTGGTCTACATAAAGGTGTCGGGAGAGGAACTGTTGCAGCGACTCGGCGGTCGCTGGATATGCCGTGACTGTCAGGCGCCGTACCACATGGTCAATTCGCCCCCGAAAGCAGGCGGCAAATGTGACCGTTGTGGCGGTGACCTCTACCAACGGCCGGATGACTCCATCGAGACCGTTCCCGACCGGCTGCGAGTCTATTTCGAGCAGACAGCGCTGCTGATCGACCACTACACGAGAGCTGGCAAACTGCTCGAAGTCGACGGCGAAGGCAGCGTCGACGAAGTCCAGGGAAGAATACTGGCGGCGTTGGGATAGTCGGGCGGATGAGTATTAACGTTAAGTCGGAACAGGAGATCGCCTTGATGCGACAGGCGGGACGAATCGTGGCCGAGGTTCTCGACATCCTGCGCTCGCGCATCCGGCCGGGGATGCGTACTCGGGAATTGGACGCGATTGCTGCCGAGGAGACAGGGAAGCGCGGCGCCACCTCGTCCTTCAAGGGCTATCGCGGTTATCCGGCGGCGCTCTGCGTCTCTGTTAACGACGAAATCGTCCACGGCATACCTGGTGAGAGGATACTCGAGGAAGGTGATATCGTCTCGCTTGATTTCGGCGTCATCCACCATGGCTTCCAGGGGGATGCGGCGATCACGATCCCCGTCGGCGCTGTCAGCGCCGAGGCGCAACGTCTTATTGAGACCACCGAGGGCGCCCTCAAAGCTGGCATCGCCGCCGCCCGCTCAGGCAGCCGCCTCGGTGACATCTCGGCCGCAATCGAAGACCACGCCCTGTCGCGCGGCTATTCGGTGGTGCGCGAGTACACCGGCCATGGCATTGGACGGCAGATGCACGAGGATCCACAGGTGCCGAATTGCACCACGTCGGCCTTCGGTATCCAGGCCGGAACCGGTCCGGAACTGAAAAAGGGGATGACCCTGGCACTGGAGCCGATGGTCAATATTGGTGACTGGGTCACCAGTTGTGACGATGATCGCTGGACGGTGCGCACCCGTGATGGTTCTCTCTCGGCGCATTTCGAGAATACCGTC
>CAZLUE010000003.1:0-4891 GCA_964562625.1 uncultured Dehalococcoidales bacterium
CGCTGCTCAAGGCTTGGTGCTCCCGAATCCGCGTATTCAATGCTATATTAGGCTCGCCTCGTCGTCAAGAGATGTGGCCGGGCGTCAGCCGGTCTTCCAGTTGACGGCGCGCTCGATAAGTTCGTGGGCGTTCTCCAGTGACGCGGGTGTTGGCTCGGGACCGGCGAGCATCGCCGCCAGTTCCTCGGCGCGCGCTTCGCCCTCCAGCGCCTCAAGGTGGCTCAGGGTACGCTCACCGGTGACTTTTTTGCACACCCGGAAGTGAGCATCGGCGAAGGCGGCGATCTGGGGGAGATGAGTGGCACAGATTGTCTGGTGACTGCGGGCCAGCGTCCACAGTTTGCGGCCGACGATCTCACCGCAGCGGCCACCGATACCGATATCGATCTCGTCGAACACGAGTACCGGGATACTATCGGCAGCGGAAAGTACCCCCTTGAGACCGAGCATGAAGCGAGACATCTCACCGGTGGAGGCGATTCTCGCCAACGGTCGCGGTGGTTCGCCAGGGTTGGTCGAGACGACGAACTCGACGTTGTCGGCACCGTCGTCGCCAAAGGCGTAGCTTTCGCCGTCAGGGAACGCCAGACCGTTTTCGGCCGGTTCGCGCGAGACTGATACCCGGAAGGTGACCTGAGGCATGTCGAGGTCTTTGAGTTCTTCTTCCACGGCGCCTTCCAGTCGTGCCGCCACGGCGGTGCGCGCCTCGGAGAGGGCGACCGCGGTCGCGCCCATCTTCTGTCTCAGCCGTGAGCGCGAGGCTTCGAGGTCGGCGCCGCGTTCTGAAGAGCCGGTGACGCCGGCCAAATCATCCTCAGCTTTCGCCAGGAAAGCCAGCACCTCGACGATGCTGTCACCATATTTACGTTTCAGGTTATGAATGAGGTCGAGGCGGGTTTCGATTTCATCGAGGCGGAGCGGATCGTGTTCCAGATGGTCGCCATAAGCGCGGACGTCCTGGGCCAACTCTTGGAGTCCGTAAAGGGCACCTTCGAGCGATTCCAGTGCCGACTTCTGGTCGGGATCGAGTCCGGCGAGCAGCTGCATTGCAGCCACCGCCTCGCTGAGCCGATCAATGGCTGACGGTGACCGGCCAGCGGCGTCCTCTCCGTAGAGTCGCTCGTGGGTCTCGTAAGCGAGCGTCTTCAGTTGCTCGGCGGAGGCGAGAACAGTCCGTTCCCGCTCGAGTTCATCATCTTCGCCATGGTGGAGTTCCGCCGTCGTGATTTCGTCGATCTGAAAGCGCAGGAACTCCTCCTGGCGGACAGCCTCGCTGCGGATGGCCACCAGCGTAGCCAGTGCCTGCTCGACACGGCGCAGTTCAACGGCCAAGGCGGCAAATTCGATGCGCAACTGGTCGCAATCGCAGTAGGCGTCGAGGAAAAGGAGATGGCGTCGCCGATCGAGCAACGAGAGGTGCTCGCTCTGGCCGTGGACGTCGACCAACAGGCGCCCGATCCGCTGAAGGACGGCGCGGGGAACGGCGTGGCCATTGATGCGGATAACGCTACGGCCTCGTCGACGTAGTTCGCAGTAGACGACCAAGCTATCGTCACCACCGGCCAGTCCTCGCTCATCAAGTATTTCCCGCAGTTCGCCGGCCCGGATGAGACCATCGAGGGTAAAAATGCCCTCGATAACGGCCTCGTCGGCGCCGTGGCGAACCATCTCCTCGTCCGGTTTCGTCCCGAGTAACGCTTCGACGGCGTCGATGACGAGCGATTTGCCTGCACCGGTCTCGCCGGTGATGACGTTGAGGCCATCGGCCAAGGTCCAGTTAATCTCGTCGATTATACCGACGTCTTTGACTCGCAGTTCCAGCAGCAAGGCTCTCTCTCCGACGTCGGTCGCTGTGCGGCCGCCGTCGTCTGTGTCGTGCCCTCAGTACCACCATATTACCACGTCAGGGCAACGGTGACTCCCCCGCCGAGGCGTTTGAAGGCCGCCCTGAGGCGGACCTAAGATAGCACAACACGGTCCGGGGAGATGATGTCTTGCCGACACTCAGCCATGACGATATCAACCAACACTACGAGATTCACGGCTCCGGTGAGCCGTTTCTGCTGCACCACGGACTGACCTCAAACTGCCAGGACTGGTACCGCCACCTGCGGTGGCTGACGGAGACGCAGCAGGTGGTGCTGATCGACGCCCGCGGTCACGGAATGAACAGCGCCCCTGCCAGTGACGAGCACTATTCGTGGGAGATAATGGCCGAAGACGGTCACACCGAATACATCAATCTTAGCAAGGCTATACAACAGTTGGTTTTGGATCAAACGGTCACTTCGACTGTCACTAACTGGAAGGAGGAGAATCAGATGATCAACAGGGCAGTATACACGGTAAAGGAGGTGGCCGAGCTACTTGGAATGTCAACTTACGCCGTATATCTCGCCATCAAACACTCTGACCTCCCCTCGATAAAGGTAGGCAAAAGGTATTTGGTCTCGAAGGTGCAATTTGAAGAGATGCTTGCAGACGGTCCTCGGCGAACCTGATAGCGAGCCATGATACCCGTGGCAAAGTTATCCTCTAGAGGCGGGGGAGAAGTTACCCGGTAAGGGTGTGGAGTGACCATCCAGACCTGCGCGGCGGCTACTGGAGGGACTTGTGGCCGTAACGGTAAATGGTTAGAATAGAACAGACAGCGCCCACTTGGAGGCGACGCAGTGGGGATCAGACTCTTCGCCGAGCCGCAACTCCGGAAGCCGGACATGGTCGTCGGCTGGCCCGGCATCGGTAACATCGGTGCCGTGACCGTCGAAACTTTGCGCCGGTCGATCGGCGCCGATGAACTCGGTGAGATCGATCCCTGGGACTTCTTCTATCCAAACAAGGTCATAATCCGCTCCGGCGTCCTCCGCGACATGAAGTTCCCGACCAACAAGTTCTACTACAAACGGCTGCCGGAACGTGACCTTCTCGTCTTCGCCGCCGAAGAGCAGCCGTCCGACAGCGGCCGGGTCTACGCCGAAGGCAGTGAGGCGTACCAGATGGCCAGTCTCGTCCTCGACGTGGCTGAAAAGTTCGGCTGCCGCCGCATCTACACTTCCGGCGCGGCGGTGTCGCTGACCCACCACGACGCCCGACCCAAGGTCTGGGCGGTGGCTACCGACCGCGATGTGCTAAGCGAAGCTACGCGGCAGGCGAACACGGTGCCGATGAGTGAAGCCGAGGACAAAGGTGACCTCGGCAGCATCACCGGGCTCAACGGTCTGCTGATCGGCGCCGCCCTCAAGCGAGGTTTCGAGGGAATATGCCTGATGGGTGAGATCCCGGACTACCTGTCGCGAGTACCTTTTCCCTATCCTCGGGCGTCGCGTTCGGTACTCGAAGTGCTGGCCCGCATACTCGGCGTCGAAATCGACTACCGGGCGCTTGATGACATGACCGAGCAGATGGGGAGCGTCGTCGATAACGTCTTCCAGCAGTTTCCCGGCGAAGTCCGAGAGCGGATCGAGCAGCGACGACAGGCAATCAACGCCCGCTCCGGACTGATTACCGAAGACGACGAACGATGGCTGAAGAACCACATCGACGACTTCTTCCGGCGAGGAGAAAATGGGCAGTGAGTAACCTCGTCAGGACGTGGGGGCAGCCCCGAATGCGCAGTGCGAGGTTAATTGTCGGCTGGACAATGGACGCCGGCGGCCTCGGCGGAGCGGTTACGGGGCACCTGCGCAACGAGCTGAATACCGAGTCCTTCGCCGAGATCGAACCGGTCGACTTCTTCGCGCTCAGAGGAGTGGCCATCAACAACGACGTCGTCCAGTTCCCCGAGTCCCGATTCTACGCCTGCCCAGAGAAGAACCTGGTCATTTTCCGGAGCACCCCGCCGAACCGCTGCTGGTACCGCTTCTTCAACCTGATATTGGACGTGGCGCGCGATCTGTGCAATGTCAAGGAGGTCTACACGGTCGGCAGCATGATCGCCTTCGGACCACACACCGCCCCGCGTCAGTACTTCGGCACGGTCAACTCACCGAAGATGAAGAAGGACCTCAGTCCCCTTGGGGTGACCCGAGACATCGACTTCGAGACACCGCCGGGAGGCAAACCGACCTTGAATTCCTTTTTCCTGTGGGCGGCGAAGCGGCGCCGGGTACGCGCCGCCGCCCTCTGGGTACCGGTGCCGTTCTATTTGGCCTCGGTGGCGGACTCAGCCGCTCACCTGACGATGCTCGAACTGCTCGATCGCCGGTTGGAACTGACCCTCGACACGACCGGTCTCGCCGCCGCCGCGGCCGCTCAGGATGAAGAGATCGACCGAATACGAGCCACCGACCCGGCAGTGGACGGCACGATTGGCAAGCTCGAAGGGAACCAGTGGCTCGCCGATGGCGAGGGCGAGAAGCTCGCCAAGGCAGTCAAAAAGCGCCTCCAGGAGCCTCGCGGCTAGCCGTTCTCCGTCTCGCCATCGGACGGCGAGACCTCGTCGGTAGGTTGTGAATCCGCAAAGTCACCTTCAGCGGGGTATTGCTCAGTGGAGTCCTGCTCGGCGACGTCTCGCTCAGCGGCGTCTTCGTCGGCGGAGCGATGCTCCGCAGTCGCCGGACGCTCCCGCAGCCAGCGGTGGATGCCGTCCAGTGACGGTGGCGCCACCATGAAGACGGTGATGTCCGCCGGGAACTGTACCGAGTGTCCATCCCTGATGAAGAGGATGCCGACGGCGTCATTGGGCAGCGTCTCGTCGATTCGCCGAGCAATAAACTCGTAACGCCGCTGCGACGCCTCGCGGAAGAATCCAGAAACCGTCGTCGACGCCTTCTGACTGATGAAACCCATCATCAGGCAGCGTTCCCAGTCCATGCACTCGTTGGCCAATTCCGCCTCCTCGGTGATCTCAAGGATGGCGCCTTGGCGGCATTTCTCGCCGGCGATTTGGTGG
>CAZLUE010000003.1:4901-28405 GCA_964562625.1 uncultured Dehalococcoidales bacterium
GATGGCCAGACCATCCTCGCCGCCGAGGCTGATTGACTCGTGATAGATGCGAGCGATCTGGCCGATCTTCGATTCCTGGTGGCTGATCTGTTGTTCGACTTCCCGCCAGTAGCCTTCGAGGCGCTCCAGGTACTCAGTTGGGGCATCCGGCCCGTTGTAAAGCAGCGGAACGAGGTAAAGCTTGCGCTGCTTGCCGAAGCTGGTGACGCTCGGCTTTTCGATCTTGCCTAGTTCCTCATTCATTTCCGGCTCCTCCTGCCGTCCAGCGGCGGCACTGCGGCGCCCAGTTCCGGACGCCAGTGCTGACTAGATTCTACCTGCGACAGCAGATTGCGGCAAGGGCGACTGCGTTGGCGACCGGGCGAATTGCGGTCGCCCCATCGGTCAGCTACACTGGAATTATGCTTCATCTCGGTACCTCAGGTTTCAGCTACGACGACTGGATCGGCGAGTTTTACCCGCCGGGTATGCCGAAACGTGAGTGGCTGGTCCACTACGCCCGTGAGTTCGACACCTGCGAAGTCAATTCGACCTACTACGCAGTACCGCGGCCATCCACCCTGAAGGTGATGAGCGACAAGACCGGTGATAATTTCCAGTTTGTCATCAAGGCCAACCAGAACATGACCCACCAGCGGAAAGACAACGCCGACGTATTTGAGAGCTTTCGTCGCGTACTCGACCCGCTCATCGCCGACGGTAAACTCGGCTGTGTCCTTGCCCAGTTTCCCAACAGCTTTAAGCCCGGGCGCGGCAATTGGGATTACCTGCGGCTCTTCCGTGAGAGGATGGGCGAGTTGCCAGTGGTCGTCGAGTTCCGCAATGCCGCCTGGATGGGTGATGAGGTATTCGATTGGCTGCGCCGACTTCAGTTGGGCTTCTGCTGCGTCGACGAGCCGCGACTGCCGAACCTGCTGCCGCCGATGGCGGAGGCGACCAGCGATATCGGCTACATTCGTTTTCACGGCCGCAACAGAGCTAAATGGTGGCGCCACGACTATGCCTGGGAAAGATACGACTACACATATTCTCCCAAGGAACTGGCCGAATGGCTGCCGCGCATCAGAAAGATCGAGGGGATGACCGGTAAGACGTTCGTCTTCGCCAACAATCACTGGCATGCCCAGGCGGTCGGAACGGTGCGCCAGTTACGGGCAATGCTTGATTGAGTGACCGCTTTGCACCGCAAGAGATGGTTGCCCTCGAGGAAACACTTGAGTATAATATCATCATTCACCAGCCGGGTAATGTGCAGATTCGCAAGAGCCTGTATCAGAGGGCGAGGAGGCAAGAGTGGCAAGAGGGCATGACACCCTTCACTCTCGCTTGGAGAGAGAACAGAAGACGCTGACCGGGGAACTCGAGCAGATGCGGGCCAATGCGCCGGTGGCTAACGAGCGGCGCGAAGGCAGTCCCTTCGGTAAGCGTGAGGAAGAGGCCACCGAGAGCCTCGAGCTGGAACGCCGGTTGGCGCTGGAAAAGCAGATCCTGGAGAATCTTACCGAAGTCGAGGCCGCCCTCAGTAAGTTCGACAAGGACAGCTACGGCCGTTGCGAGACCTGCGGCAACCAGATCGAGTCGGCACGACTGGAGGCCCTGCCTCAGGCGAAACTGTGCCTCAACTGCAAGAGCCTGGAGGGGGGACATGCCAGGGGTCGGCAGCCGGTTAGCTAGATGGCGCGGCGGCGTCGTCGCGCTTACAGTAATGCTGGTGGTCACCGCCGACCAACTCACCAAGAACCTCTGGGTCAGGTCATTTTCGGAGGGACACAGCTTCTTCGAGTTCGGTTTTGGCCAGTTGATCCACGTACGTAACTCCGGCGCCGCCTTCGGCATATTTGCGGGACGATCCGTTGCGCTCAAGATCATAGGCACCGTCGGTATTCTGACGCTTGTCGCGATCGTACTGTTTGCCCGGCGCCGTTTTCCCCATCTAATCAGTCGGGAGACGACCGTCGGTGCCGGTCTTATTATCGGGGGGGCTTGCGGTAACCTGATCGACCGGTTCCGGTTTGACCAGGTAACGGACTTCATCGACATCGGCATCTGGCCCGCCTTCAACGTGGCCGATTCGGCGATCGTCATTGGCGCGATCATCACGGGACTGTCGTTACTGAGACTGACGCGGACGGAGCAGAACCGGGCCGACGGCAGTCTGGAGACCCCGCTGTCGGATGACGATGCCCCGGAGTCTCCGCCGTCGGATGCCGGCACCGCCGGTGTGGGTTGAACCCAATGACGGGCACGGTGACTCACTGCCTCATCGTCGAGGTGGCCGCCGGTCGGCTCGACAAGTTCGTCGCCGAGGGTTGCCCCGAGCTTTCGCGAACGCAAGCACAAAAGTTGATCGAGGACGGCGACGTCACTGTCAACGGTAATCCGGTACGGCCGGGACTGAAGCTTGTTGTGGGAGACCGCATCGAGGTCCGTATCCCGCCGGTTACCGCCAGTCCCCTCATGCCGGAGGTCATCCCATTCGGCGTTCTCTACGAAGACGAAAACTTGCTGGTAATCGACAAACCGGCGGGACTGCCGGTTCATCCCGCACTGGGACATCCCGACCACACCCTAGTCAACGGTATCCTCGCCTATCTGTCGACACCGCCGGATACCGGTGACGCGCTCCGTCCCGGGATCGTCCACCGGTTGGACAAGGATACCTCCGGGTTGATGCTGGTTGCCAAGAACCGGCCGGCTCATGTCGACCTGTCACGGCAGTTCAAGTCACGGGAAGTGAATAAAACCTACCTAGCGCTGGTAAGGGGCCGGCTGTCACCGGACAGGGGCGCTATCGAGGCGGCGATCGGGCGCGACCCGCGTAATCGCAAACGAATGGCGGTTGTCACCGATGACCGAGGACGCGCCGCTAGGACACGCTACCGGGTGATCGAGTACGTCGGTAGCCACAGCCTGCTCGAGATCATCATGGAGACCGGCCGCACGCACCAGATACGAGTTCACCTGGCGGCAATCGGCCATCCAGTCGTCGGTGACGCCACCTACGGGCCCAAGTCGACGACTGCCTCGGCGCTAGCGCCGAGGCAGTTTCTCCACGCCCGGCGTCTCGGCTTTCACCTGCCGTCAAGCGGTGATTACGTCGAGTTTGAGTCGGACCTGCCGGCCGACCTGGAACGAGTGCTGGCAGGTCTCTCCTAGAATCCTGGTCGCCGAGGTGGTAGAATGAAGCGTGGATCCGGCAGGAGGATCGAAATGACGCGGGTCACGCAACTCGCCATGGAAAGCTACACTGTCGACTACACAGGTTTGTGGCTACGGACGATGGCCATGGCGATCGACGGCGCCATCCTCGGTACCATCATCTGGCTATTCAACGGCGTCTGGTCGCTCGCCTTCGGCCGTGGATGGATGGGTACCGCTGCCTCCAACGACGCCAGCGGCGTCTACTGGTTCTTCGTGATACTGATCCCCTTCCTGATGGTTACCGGCTACTTCATCGGCTTCTGGCGGTGGCGCGGCCAGACACCAGGCAAGATGACACTGGGGATCAGGATTGTTCGCTTCAACGGCGATGGTATCGGCTGGGGCGGAGCCATCATGCGTTTCCTCGGTTACACGATCTCGTTTGTGCCGTTACTGATCGGCTTCGTCTGGATTGGTTTCGACACACGGCGACAGGGTCTGCACGACAAGCTGGCCGAGACCTACGTCATCAGGGGCAAGCCGCGCTAGCCACGCCCGCCTCCCGGCGATGATGCCCCCGGAGATACTGGTGAAGTCTTCCGTCAGAGTCCGCTTCGCGCCGAGCCCGACCGGGTTCCCCCACGTGGGCAACATGAGGTCGGCCCTATTTGCCTGGCTTTTTGCTCGCCACGAAAGCGGTACCTTCATCGTCCGCATCGAGGATACCGACCGTGCCCGGATCGTCGAGGGCGCCGTCGCTGGCATCCTCGACGGGTTACGTTGGCTCGGCCTCGACTGGGATGAAGGTCCGGAAGTCGGTGGCGACTACGGCCCCTATTTCCAGTCGGAACGTCTCAAGCTGTACCAGACCGCCGCCGAACGACTCGTCGCCCAGGGTGACGCCTACTACTGCTATTGTTCCCCCCAGCGGCTGGAGCAGATGCGTACTGACCAGGCGAAGCGCAAGCAGCCTCCCGGATATGACCGTACCTGCCGTGACCTTGGCTCTGAGGATCCGGCGAAACAGCGTCAGGAGGGTCCGCCACCGGTGGTGCGTCTCAGGATGCCGCTAACCGACCAGACCCGCTTCCACGACCTCATCTGGGGAGACGTCGTTTTCGAGAACCGGATCCTCGACGATCTAGTCATCCTGAAGTCGGACGGCTACCCCACCTACCACCTGGCCAACATAGTCGACGACCATGCTATGAAAATCAGCCACGTGCTTCGTGCCGAGGAGTGGCTGTCGAGCACGCCGCGACACATCGTTCTCTACGACCGAATGGGCTACCAGCCGCCGAAGTTCGCCCACCTGCCGATGCTGCTCGGCCCCGACCGCTCCAAGCTGGGCAAGCGGCACGGTGCGGTAGCGGTCACCGAGTTCCGTGACGAAGGTTACCTGGCCGAGACGATGGTTAACTTTCTGGCGCTGCTCGGGTGGTCGCTGGACGACAAGACCGAATTGCTGACGCGGCAGGAGCTAGTCGATAACTTCTCACTAGAACGCGTCAGCAAGACGGCGGCAATCTTCAACCGTGACAAGCTGGGTTGGATGAACGGCGTCTACTTGCGCGGACTTGAACCTGACGATTTCCGCGAGCGAGCGCTACCTTTCCTCGATGCCACCCTACCAGCGAGTGTCCCTCGCCCGCTATCCGAGGACAGGGTGCGCCGCGTCATGCCGCTCGTCCAGGAACGCGTCAAATTGCTTACCGAAGTGCCGGGGATGACCCGTTTTTTCTTCGTTGACGGCATCGATTACAAACTCGAGGGGCTGATCGGCAAGGGGATGACGACGGAATCGACCAGCAACGCCCTAGTGGCGGCACGGCCGCGGCTGGCCAAGTTGGATGATTTCGACGCTGAAATCCTCGAGGCGATTCTGCGGCCACTGGCGGCCGAACTGGAACTGAAGGCTGGCCAGCTCTTCGGAACGCTACGAACGGCGGTTACCGGGCAGATGGCGACGCCGCCCCTGTTCGATACGATGGCGATTCTCGGCCGTGAAACTTGTCTGCTGCGGATTGATCAGGCGCTGGCGAAACTGAGATCCTACCGGTACGGGTGAAGCGAGGAGGCAGAAATGCCAGAACCAGGATACCTCACCATGTTCCGCTCGGGAGAACTCGTAAGGCGCGCGGAAGAGCTCGAAGCGCGGCTGGCCGCCTGCGACATCTGCCCCAGAGAATGCGGCGACAACCGCCTCGGCGGAGAGCGCGGCTTCTGTCGCGCCGGCAACCGTGCGCAAGTTGCCTCGGTCTGCAGTCACCACGGCGAGGAGCCGGCCGTCTCCGGCAGCCGCGGCTCCGGGACCGTCTTCTTCAGCGGCTGCAATCTCCGCTGCGTTTACTGTCAGAACCACCAGATTAGCCAGGACGAGGCAGTAGCCAGTGCCAGCGGGGTGACGAGCCGCTCTCTGGCCGGCGACCTGCTCTATCTTCAGAACAAGCTGGGTTGCCACAACGTCAACTTCGTCTCGCCGTCTCATTTCGTCCCTCAGATGGTGCGCGCCGTACTCGAGGCGGCCGGCATGGGGTTCGAGTTGCCGCTGGTCTACAACACGTCGAGCTACGACTCACTGGCGACGCTGCGGACGCTCAACGGCGTCGTCGACGTCTACCTGGCTGACCTCCGCTATGCTTCCGACGGTTGGGCCTGGCGGCTATCGCGTGCCCCGCGCTACCGGGCTCACGCCCGCGCCGCGATTGCCGAGATGTACCGCCAGGTGGGACCCCTCAAGAGCGACGGTGACGGTGTCGCCCGTTCCGGACTGATCGTTCGCCACCTGGTGCTACCTGACGGCCTCGCCGGCAGTCACGAGTCGCTAACCTGGCTAGCGACCGAAGTCTCCCCCGAGGTGACCGTCAGCATTATGTCCCAGTACCACCCGGTGCACCGTGCCAACCGGACGCCGTCATTGCGGCGGACGATTACCATGGCGGAGTACGACGAAGTCGTCGACCTGCTCGACAGCCTCGGCATGGAGAACGGTTGGGTTCAGGAGATGGGATCCGACGATGACTACCTGCCCGACTTCGACCGTGACGGGCACCCTTTCCTGGTGCCGACTGGCTCTGCGTTTCGACGAGAGGCCCGTGGCCACTAGCTGCAGGAATTGCTAGTATTGTGACGAGCAGCCGGCGGCTCCGGGACCAGTAGCGCACTACGTCAAGGAGTCGACCAAGCGTCTAGGAGGTGACCGGATGCTGAAGAGCACATTAGTGGTTCTGCTTCGGGTCGGCATGAGCATTCGGAGGCACTTCGTCGCCGGCATCCTGCTGATGTTACCTATCACGGTCACCATCGGGATACTCTTTTGGCTGTTTACCTCGATAGACAATGTTCTGCAGCCGCTGGTGAGGATGATCACCGGCTATACCATCCCGGGAGTAGGTTTTGCCATCACGCTGATCCTCATTTACATTGCCGGCGTCATCGTCAGCAATATCATCGGGCGACGCCTAGTCAGCTATGGGGAAGCCGCACTGGGGAGGATGCCGATCGCCCGTTACGTCTACAACGGCGTCAGGCAGATCATCAGCGCTTTCAGTAATCCGAACACGACCGGTCTCATGCAGGTGGTGCTCATCGAGTTTCCACGCAGGGGCACGAGGACGCTCGGCTTTGTCACCAACGAGGTTACCAGCGGTTCCGGTAAGAAACTGCTCAACATCTTCATCCCAACCTCGCCTAACCCCACCTCCGGGTTCCTCCAAATCGTCGACGAGAGCGAGGTTATCCGCACCGATATCAGCGTCGACCACGCCCTCAAGATGATCGTCTCCGGTGGGCGGATGTCTCCAGCGGAGGTAGGTGAGAAGCTGTTTGTTGACGACATTACGCCCTAGCGCTCGTCGCCGAGTCGATTATCATCGTGCCGTCGGAGGTGTATAATGACCGGCAAGACAGTTGGGGCAGGATGGACTGAAGTGCCAAAGAAGCTCAATCGCAGCCGGATCGACAGCGTCGTCGGCAGCGTCTGCGGTGGGCTGGCCGAGTATTTCGACATTGACCCGGTGATCGTTCGCGTCCTCACCGTAGTCTCGATATTCTTAGTGGTTTCGGGCTGATTGCCTATTTGATTCTCTGGTTGGTGGTGCCGCTTCAAGGCTCGGACGCTGCCCAGTTCAGGGACACGATCCAGGCTAACGCCAGTGAAATTAATGAAACCACCGAAGGGATCGGGCAGGAAATACGCGAAGCCTTATCCACGGAAGAGCAGGATTCAGAGACGGTCGCCCACTTGATGAGGAGCCATCGCCGTAGCTGGCTGGGAATCGGCATCGTCGCTGCGGCGTAATCTTTTTGCTCGGCGCCCTCAACGTGTTCTCGTGGTTCCGCTGGGGAGTCCTTTGGCCAGTGCCGGTGATCATCGTCGGCATAATCGTGCTGCTGCTTGCCAGGAGGAAGTAGCCGTGACCGAGCCGAAACCACGCGGCCACGGTAGGGTCGTGGTCTGGGGTAGCTTTCCTACTTGTCCTCGGGACAATCATGATTCTGCAGACGACCGGTGTCCTGCCGTGGCCCCTTTGTGGGGGATCCTGTGGCGGTTCTGGCCAGCATTGTTGATCATCGTCGGAACTAATCTGCTGATGCCGCCAGCAACTTCTAGCCGATGACGTTGGTCTCGGACAAGCAGCTGGACACGGTGGCGGGTCGACCTGGCGCGTGACATTCCTCTGGTGATCGAGGTCAATCTTGCCACCGTTGACCTCGACCTAACGCGGTTGGATGTCGAACGGCCGGCGGTGGATATCAGCGCCGGTAGTATCGACATCATCCTGCCCGCAGGTACCGGCAACACCAATGTCACAGTCGACGTTACCGACATCGATACTGGGCGTTTCCTGAGAAATGGTGGCGGCTACGAGTCAACTGACTACGCAACAACTGAGAGTCGGATGAACATCACAATCAACACCAGCGTCGGTCGGACGACTGGACGGCCGTCAGGTAGGGGTCGGAACAGCGAAGCTGCTGCGTGGTCGCGCCGCGAGAGATTACTTCCGCTTGTTCTTGGTGAAGGCAAAGCGGATCTTCAGTCCGTTCTGCTTGCTCTTCTTGTTGACCTTCTCGATGAACGTCCTAACGTCCTGGGCTTTCTTGTCTGTCATGGCGCTGGTCTTCTCCGCCGGGCCGGGTTCACGCTCAATTGTACCATGACGACGCGGACAAGCCAAGGGCGGAGCGCGGCAAAGGCCGCGCTCCGCTGTGATAGATTGCCCGTGGCCGGGCGGCTTTGCCGGTCTAGAGGAGAGTCTGATGCCGGATGGACAAGACCGCAGTCAGAAACTACGGAGCTACGGGTGGATGTTATTCGTCGTCTGCAACCTCTTCTTCATTGCCAACGCGGTTATCTACGGCAGCGCACTGGCGATAAAACGGCGAGCGTACTCTTCTTTCTGGGGTGTTTCGTCTTTCTGGTGGCGCTGTGCCGCGGTTGACGTGGCGTCAGTGGACGCGAGCGTCCACTGACTACTTCATCGGCTGGCACTTGGGGCAGTGGTAGGTGCCACGGTTGCGTACGACAACCCGTTTGATTGGCCCACCGCAGACTCCGCAAGTATCGCCACCGAGACCGTGGGCGACCTTGAACTGATAGTGCGCCGTGCCCTGAGAACCGTCCGGTCGGAAGTAGGTATCGACGCTGGCCCCGCGGTTCTCGATCGCCGCCCATAGTATCCACCGAATCTCCTCGTGGAGCCGTCCGATCTCGCGCCGGGTGAGATCGCCGCCAGGGCGCCAGGGGTTGATTCTAGCGGCATAGAGTACCTCGTCGGCATACATGTTGCCGACGCCGGCGAGCACCTTCTGGTCAAGCAGCAGCGCCTTGATCGGCGCTGTGCGGCCAGCCAGTCGTTTCATCAACACAGTTGCCGTGAAGTCATCCTCCAGTGGCTCCGGGCCGAGCTTCTTGTCGATGAAATCAACATTGTCGACCAGGCGCATTATGCCAAACTTGCGCGGGTCGCGGAAGAAGACCGTCTTGCCGCCGTCAAGCTGAATAGTCGCCCGGACGTACTTCGACAGTTCGGTGGAGTCCGGAACGACGATCAGTGCCCCCGACATCTTGAGATGGACGATCAAATAGTCGCCACTGCTGAGGGCGATCATCAGGTACTTACCGCGACGCTTGATTCCCAGTATCGTCTGGCCGGTGATGCGTGAAAGAAACTCGTTGACCGATGGCTCCTTGACGATTCCTTCCCAGACGAGGGTCACCCCATCAATTCGCCGACCGACGACGTGGGGCAGCAGTTCGTTCTTCACAGTCTCAACTTCAGGTAATTCCGGCATCATCCACCTCCGACAGGATTTCGGCGGACGCCCGATTGCGGTGCCATTGGGAGACAGCAGCGACGCACAGACCGGCGAGGAGAAAGCCACCGGACCCCACCACGTAGGCGACATGGCCGCTCGGGAAGCTGAAGCTGCCAAGGAGCAACGCATCCGGACGAAGGCGGGCGACCAGCAGCTTGATCAGATAGGTGAAGGGGGCGCTGGCCGCCAGTATCACCGCGAAGGACGTGGCGTATTGCCACCGACGGTAGAACAGCAGTACCGCGACGACCAAGGCAGCGGTGATCATGGCGGGAACGACTTTACCGAGAAACGATGCTCCCGCCATCAGCGGCGGCATCCAGGCCAAGTCGACGTTACTCAGCCAGATGGGGACGTCGCCTTCACCGGACAGCGACGTGTAACGATAGGCCAGGTAACCGAACGAGGCGACCAGCAGCAGGGCGAGAATCCAGACGCTGGGTACGAGCAGTCCTCTCAAGGTTTTCCGGTCACTCCATTTCTCCCCAGTTGCCGCCGGTCTTGGTGCCAACCTTCAGCGGGACGCTGAGCATGAGCGCGGTCGACATTACCCGCGGTACCAGTCCTTCCATCTCGGCCAGTTCATCCTGAGGCACTTCGAGGACGAGCTCGTCATGTACCTGGAGCAGCATCCGGCTCTTCAACCGGCGTTCCGTCATCTCGCGGAAAAGATCGATCATCGCCACCTTGATGATATCGGCGGAAGTCCCCTGTACCGGCATGTTGATCGCCATCCGTTCAGCGCCTTCCCTGATCTGGCGGTTGGTGGCACTGATTTCAGGGATCATCCGCCTGCGACGGAGGAGCGTCTCCACGTAGCCGTTATCGCGAGCCTGCTGCCGGGTGGCCTCGAGGTAGGTGGCGACGCCGGGATATTTCTCGAAATAGGCAGTGATAAAGCCGGCGGCCTCCTCGCGGGAAAGCTCGGTTGCCTGCTGTAGGCCGAACTCGCTCATCCCGTAGATGACACCGAAGTTGACCGTCTTCGCCAGGCGGCGCATGTCGGCGGTGACTTCGCTCGGGGAAACACCGTAGAGTTGGGAGGCTGTCGCCGAATGGATATCCTCGTCATTGCGGAAGGCGGCCAGCAATCCCTCGTCCCGGGAGAGGTGGGCCAGTGCGCGCAAATCGATCTGCGAGTAGTCAGCGCCCAGCAGACACGTGCCCGGCGGAGCGACGAAAGCGAGGCGGACCTGCCGGCCCGCCTCACCACTTATCGGGATGTTCTGCAGATTGGGGTCACTCGAGGAAAGACGTCCGGTGGCCGTCCGCGTCTGATTGAAGCTGGTATGTACACGCCCCGTCTTGGGGTTAATCATGGCGGGCAGGGCATCAACGTAGGTTGACTTCAGCTTAGCGAGCTGCCGGTAGTCCAGTATCCGGCCGATCACCGGATAGTCCGGATAGTCGTCACGCAGTGCTTCGAGCACCGGCGCGGCGGTCGAGTAGCTGCCGGCTTTCTTGCGGCCGGCCGGCAGCTGCATCTCCTCGAAGAGAACCTCGCCGAGTTGCTTCGACGAATTGATGTTGAACTGGTGGCCGACGTCGTTGTATATCTCGGCCTCAACACTCAGCAGCTGTTCACCGAGCGTACGGGACATCTCAGCGAGCGGGCCGGTATCGAGGGCGATACCGGCCCGCTCCATGTCAGTCAGCACCGGCACGAGCGGCATTTCGACCTCGCTAAAGAGCTTCCAGAGGCCCTCGTCGTGCAGTTCCGGCAGCAGCAATTCGGCCAAACGGAAGGTCATGTCGGCGTCGGCGCAAGCGTAGGGAGCGGCCAAATCGATAGCTACCCGCGACATTGAAATCTGCTTGGCGCCACGGCCGATCAGTTCCGTGATGTCCGTCATCTCGAACTTCAGCCGCTGGAAGGCAAGATCCTTAAGGCCGATTGACCGATCACCGAGCAGGTGGGCGGCGATCATGGTATCGTTGGCAAGACCGGCAACCGCCAGTCCGCTCTCGGCGAGGACGGTCATGTCATACTTGCCGTTGTGGGCCGTCTTCGGCACGGCTGCGTCCCGCAACAACGGCCCAAGCCGATCCAGCACCTGGGCCAGCGGCAACTGGCCGACGGCCTCCAGCCCGATGTGGCCGACAGGAACGTAGTAGGCCTCGCCCGGCGCTGGTGAGAAAGACAGCCCAACGAGCTGCGCCTGTATCGAGTCCAGCATGTCCGTCTCGAGATCAAAGGTGAAACCGGGCGCCGCGGCCAGTCTCGCGACCAGATCGTCCAGTTCCCGGCTGCTGCTGACGGTGTGGTAGTTGTCGGTTGGCGGGGCGGCGGCAGTCACCTGGACGACCTCATCGTTATCGCCGCCGAGGCCCTCAGGCAATCTTACCAGCAGGGCATTAAAGTCCAGTTCGCGGAAGAGTTCGACGACCCGCTGGCGGTCATAGTTACCGGTGTGAGCCGTTGCCAGATCGAGGGTCACTGGCGTTTCGGTAACAATCGTCGCCAGTTGTTTGCTCTGGCGAGCGTCCGCCTCGCCGTCGCGCAATAGTTCCTGAATCCTCGGTGGGGTCACTTGGTCGATGTGCCGGTAGATGTCATCGACGCCGCCGAACTGATTGATGAGGGTGACAGCAGTCTTCTGGCCGATGCCGCGGACACCGGAGATGTTGTCCGAGGTGTCACCCTCGAGTGCCTTGAGGTCGCTGATGTGCTCCGGCCCGACGCCGTACTTCCCGATGACGGCAGCGACGTCGAACCGGTCGGCGCCGCTGAAGCTGCCCCCAGACCGCGGGTAGAGCACCGTCACGTCCGGCGTGACCAGCTGCATCATGTCAGCGTCACCAGTGACGATGACAGTCTCGATGCCTTGCTCGGTCGCCTGGCGGCTGAGGCTACCGATGACGTCGTCGGCCTCGTAGCCGGCCAGTTCGAAGGCGGGTATCTTGAAGGCGGCGACCAGTTGCTTGACGCGATCCACCTGTTGGACGAGATCCTCGGGCGTCGGAGGGCGGTGCGCCTTGTATTGGTCGTACAATTCGTCGCGGAAGGTTGGCCCCCGCATGTCGAAGGCGATGGCGAAGTGGCTCGGATGCAGATCCTCGAGTATCTTGAGGAATATCGTCGCGAAAACGCGGACGGCGCTGACGATCTCGCCGCTGGGCGTAGTCATCTGCCGAGAGTATTTCATTGCATGGTAGGCGCGATGCACCACCGCGTGGCCATCGAAGAGCACGAGACGGGGCTTGTCCATGGGCCAATTATAGCAGAGCCGGCGGGAGTCAACACCACCTCCGGTCTTTTGACGGTTTCCGGAAAAAGTGCTAGCCTAGACGGTGGTTTGCGAGAGCCCCGGGCCAGGGCGGCAGGGCAGACACCTTCCCCAAATCTTTCGCGAGGAGAATGGCACATGGAACTGGAACGCGTTGCCTACAGAAAAGAGAATGGCGTAGCCACGATTATGCTGAATCGACCCGAGAAAAGGAACCCGCTCAGTCGGCAGGTCTTCGCCGAGCTTTCACAGTGTCTCGACGATGCTGCCGCCGATATTTCCGTGGCAGCGTTGATCATCACCGGCGGGGACAAGGTGTTCTGCGCGGGGATGGACATCGCCGAGATGATGGAATTCGGCCCCGAGGACACCTTCCCGTTCTGGAATACCAGCTACAATGTGATTTTCGAAAAGATATGCAACTTTCGCGTACCGACGATTGCTGCCGTCAGTGGCTACGCCCTCGCAGGGGGCTTCGACCTAGCGGTCTGTTGTGATTTCCGGGTGGCTTCAGAGACGGCCAAATTCGGTCAACTCGAAATCAACGTCGGCGTCTCGCCGGGGATCGACCGCCTCTGGCGACTGGTCGGGATGAGCCGAGCGAAATACCTCGGGTTGACTTGCGACATCATCGACGTCGCCGAGGCCTACCGCATCGGACTTGTCAATAAGATCGTCACCGTTGAGGAGCTGGCCGGCGAGGCGGCAGCGCTGGCGGCCAAGTTTGTCAGCAAGCCGCGCGAGGCACTGGAAAGCTCGAAGCAATCTTACCTGAAGGTGGTAAACATGGACCATCATGCAGCGATTGAATGGGAAACACAGTTGCTCTGCCGCCTGTTCGATACCGACGAACGCCGCGAGATCATGGCGCGTTTCTTGCACAAGGAATAGTCGCGACAGGCAATGACCAGCAACGGCAGTGGCGCGAAACGAGTAACGATGCTCGCCGGCAAGGGTGGTGTCGGCAAGACGACCTGCGCCGGCGCCACCGCGCTGCACTACGCGGGACGCAACCAGGCAACGCTGGCGATCTCGACCGACCCGACGCCATCGTTGGCCCACATCTTCAAGGCGACGGATGGCGACAGGCTGGCCGGCGGCAGTGGCCCGGTAGCGGTCTGTGACGGTCTGCTCTTTTCCGAACTCGGCATGAAGGAAGTCCGCCAGATGTGGGAGAAGAGGTTCGGCCACGAACTGCACCAAGTCTTCTCCTCAATGATCGCAATTGATTACGATGAGTTCAACGAGTATGTCGCCTCGATATTGCCCGGTCTCTACGACGAATTCATCATCGACTACATCCGTGAGCTGAGCCAGGCGGCCGTCTACCGCCACATTGTCTGGGACACAGCGCCGCTCGGCCAAACTCTAGGTCTCCTCAAGACGCCGTCGATGCTCCGCGAACACCTCAAGCCGGCGCCGCGCATCTACTCACGGCTGCAGCTGGGGCGGGCGACGCGGAAATCGGTGATGGACGTCATCAAGGGTTGGGAGAGCCTATCCGGCGCGGATATCGAGTTCCTACGGAGGGATGTCGGCTTCGTCGTCGTCACGATTCCGGAGGCACTGGCGGTCGAGCAATTGGACGGTATTTTCTCCGAATTCGACCACTTCGGCCTCAGCATCGAACGGCTGGTGATCAACAATGTCATCATGGCGCCCGGAGATTCCGATTTTCTGCTGAACAAGGCGGACCAGCAGCAGGGCTACGTCGACCGGCTCTATCGCAAGTTTAGCGACATCCAGATTGTCGAAGTGCCCCTCTTTCCTCACGAAATCAATGGTCTGGACCGTCTGCGGCTGGTCGAGGAGTTCCTGTTCGCATTCGAGGACAACCCGGACTAGCTTTCGAGGACGGCGCCGGCGGGCAACATTGTCTCCGGTTTAAGAACCAGCTCGCGGAGCGCCGCCGTCACCTTCGACTTCATCCCGCAGCGGCTGTAGAATAGGTGGGCCCGGCAGCGACAGTCACTCGTTCCGAAGCCGGCGACGGCACTGAATCGCTCGGCCAGAGACGTTGCGATGGCGCATTCCATCCGTCCCTGAGACCGGCAGGTGACGATCTCGACGATTCGTGCTTCCAGGAGCAGGTAGTCGATATGCCAATGCAGCCGCTTCTCATTCCGTAGGTGGCGTTCCAGCCTGGCCTGGAGCCCATTCAAGGCTGAACCGACGTAGGCGTAATAGCCCGCAGTGAAGTGTTGGCGCCGTCGGCGACCGACGGCAATCATCCGCGCTTTATCGAGGTGTATCAGGAGCACGTAACTGCCGGCGACTGGGGGAGCTTTCGGTGACGGTGACATGCTATTTCTCGGCCTCACCGGCTTCGTCAGTTTCAGCTACTTTCTCGACCTCGACGGAGCACTCGATTACCAGCGCGGCGAATGCGCCGAGTGCAATCAGTAACGATGCCACCAGGATTACCAGCGCCACCGCCGGGATGCCGATGGTCAGCGGGGTCTCGAGGATGGTGCGTTGCTCATGGATGACGCGCACCCGGCGGATGTTGCCCTCGCAGACAAGTTGCTTAGTCTTCTCGAGGTACAAGTTACCCTCAACGGTGAATCGCTCGGTTGACATGTTCGTCCCCTTCGCCTGATTGCGGCTACCGTATTCTAGATTATCCAAGCGATTCCTTCCACCGCACACAAAATCCTTGAGAGTCGCCGGTATCTTCCAGAGCCGCCGGGCGGTGGCCAGTCTTCGAGGAGATTGTCCGTTTCGTCACCGCGTAGTGGACACAATGCACGAAACGCATTCCCCTTCCGCATACCCGTCACAGCAACGTGAAAGAGCTAGCCGTGTTCAACATGCAACGCGACCTAGAGTATCCTGCCTCCTGCCAGGCCTGCCTTGCTGGCAAGCCAAGGTGTCAATCTCGAGAGCTCCAACCATTGACGTCGGCAAAGCGTGATATACTGAAAGCGTGGAATCAGCCTGAAAGGCACCGAATGAAAGGTAAGAATCTCCTGTCCGTAGCCGACTTCGCCGACGAAGGCATTCTTCCCTTCCTCCGGAAGGCTGTCGAGATGAAGTCGCGGGGCCGTTCGGGACTGCTCGACGGCAAACTACTGGCGCTCCTCTTCGAGAAGCCGTCATTACGTACCCGCGTCAGCTTCGAGGCAGCGATGAACGGCCTCGGCGGCCGGGCAATCTACCTTTCGCCAGCCGAGGTCGGACTCGGTAAACGAGAGTCAGTGCCGGACGTGGCGCGGGTGCTGTCCGGCTACGTCGACGGCATCGCGACACGCACCTTCGCCCAAAGCACCATCGAGGAACTGGCCGAGCACTGCAGCGTACCGGTGATCAACTCGTTGACGGATCACGAGCACCCCTGCCAGGCACTGGCAGACTTTCTCACCATCTACGAGAAGAAGGGCAGCTTCAGCGACTTGTCCCTGGCCTTCGTCGGCGACGGCAACAACGTTGCCAACAGTCTGGTCCTGGCGGCGGCGCTGTCCGGGATGGACTTCCGGATTGCCTCGCCGGCTGGATACGGAATCGAGGACGACGTGCTCTCCCTGGCCGGCGAGTACGCTTCGGCCAGCAACGGCCGGATTACTTGCGTCACCGCCCCGGCGGAGGCGGTCGCCGGAGCGGACGTCGTCTACACCGACGTCTGGACAAGCATGGGGCAGGAGACCGAGTCTAAGAAACGCCTTCACGCCTTCGACGGCTATCAGGTGAACGACGACATGATGGCACTGGCGGCCAGTGACGCAATCTTTATGCACGACCTGCCGGCGCGCCGCGGTGAGGAGGTTGCCGACAGCGTCATCGAAGGTGCGCAATCGGTCGTCTTCGAGCAGGCGGAGAACAGAATGCACGTCCTCAAGCCGCTCCTGGCGCGGCTCCTCGCCGGACGGTAATACTGACGCATCCTCGGTCAGTGACCGCCACCGTAAAGAACCCTGGGATTATGATGCCCGTGACGTTATGACGAGAAAAGCGATCGTTGCCATCGTCGGCCGGCAGAACGTGGGCAAGTCCACGCTGCTCAACCGGCTTGCCGGGCGACGCATCGCCATCGTTGAGAACATGCCGGGGACGACCCGGGATCGCGTCTTCGCCGAAGTTTCGTGGCGGGGTGACGAGTTTACCATAGTCGATACCGGCGGGCTTGAGATCAGCCCACACTCGACCGTCGGCCGCGGCGTCCGCGAGCAGGTCGACATGGCTGTCGATGAGGCCGACGCCATCATTTTCATGGTCGACGTGCGTGATGGGGTGACGGTACCCGACCGTGAGGCGGCCGACCTGGTGCGGCGCTCAAGAAAACCGGTAGTGATCGCCGCCAACAAAGCGGACAACGAACGGCTCGAAGGCCACGCCGTCGAGTTCCATGAACTCGGCCTCGGCGAGCCGCTGCCGATCAGCGCTCACCACGCCCGCGGTACCGCTGACCTGCTCGACCGGATCATGCCATTGATCCCGCCGCCGCCGGTGGAACCAGCCGTCGACAAGATGCTCAAGGTGGCGATCGTCGGCAGGCCCAATGTCGGAAAGTCGATGCTGCTCAATTCGATCCTCGGCAGCGAACGCGTAATCGTCGATGATACGCCGGGAACGACCCGTGACGCCATCGACATGGAGCTTGACTTGGACGGACAGAGTGTGTTACTCATTGATACGGCTGGTATGCGCCGGCGTGGGAAGCTGGGATCTGGGATTGAGCGCTACAGCGTAATGCGCGCCCTTCGGGCCATAGATCGGGCTGACGTGGCTCTTCTTGTCCTCGATGCCACCGAGGGTTCGACTGCTCAGGACACCCACGTCGCGGGCTACGTCCAGCAGGCCGCCAAGGGAATCGTTTTGATCGTCAATAAGTGGGATCTGGTTGATAATGACAACCGGTCCGATTGGGATAGCTACCTGAGAAGCCAGTATCGGTTCGTCTCCTACGCGCCGTTGCTGTACACGTCGGCCAAGCTCGGTAGCGGCGTCGCCGCCGTTCTTCCCAAGGCGAATGAAGTCTACCGGGAACGGCAGAAGCGCCTGCCGACCTCTCAAGTCAACCGCATCGTCCTCGACGCTGTCGCCGCTCACGGTCCGGCGCGAAACGGGCGCCACCAACTCAAGGTCTTTTATGCCACCCAGTCTAACGTAAATCCACCGACATTCGTCTTCTTCGTCAACGATTCGCGACTGGTTCACTTTTCCTACCGTCGCTACCTTGAGAACAAGCTTCGCCGGGCATTCGGTTTCGAAGGCACTCCGCTGCGAATGGTCTTCAAGTCAAGGAGTGAGGAGTGATCGGTTTCCAGTTCTTGGCGTCCTTGGTGCTTGGCTATCTGGTGGGGTCGATCCCGGTTGGTGTCATCACCACCCGACTGGCCGCCAGAGTAGATGTCCGCGACTACGGCAGCGGCATGACCGGAACGACCAACGTCCTGCGCACTGCCGGACGCAAGGCGGCGGTGATAGTTGTTGCCGGTGACCTGCTCAAGGGGGCGCTGCCGGTCATCCTTGCCGGGCTAATTGTCGGCAACGGCTACATACAGACGGGAGGTTTCGGCCTCGATGCCGGGGTAGGACGGGTGCTGGCCGGTCTGGGAGCCGTTGCCGGGCACAACTGGTCGTTATTCCTCGGGTTCCGGGGTGGACGTGGAGTTGCCACCTACTTCGGCGCACTGGGCGCCATGGTACCGGAGGCGGCGATACTCGGCGGCGAGATACTGATTCTCAGTGCATTCTCCACCCGGTTTATGTCTCTAGGATCAATTGCCGGCGTTGTCGGCAGCTACGCGATAATTGTTCCGTTGACCTTACTCAACATCAGTCCTATTGAGTACCTGCTCTTTTCCATTCTCGGTGTCGTTATCATCGTCACCATGCATCGCGGCAACATCGTTCGGCTGATGGCAGGTAAGGAACGCCGCCTCGGTGAGCGTGCGCAGAGTGTTGGGACGCCTCCGCCCGTGGGGGGCGAGGGCTAACAGATGTCCCGAATCGCCATCATCGGCACGACCAGTTGGGGGGCGACTCTAGGGACCGTCTGGGCACGGAACGGCCACCAGGTCAGGCTCTGGGCGCGGACGGATGACGAAGCTAACCGGGTCCGCACCGGCGGACCGGCCCCCGGTCTTCATCCTGAAACACGTTTTCCCGGTCGCTTGACGGTCACCAGTTCCCTAGATGAGGCGTTAGACGGCGTCGCTGCCGTCGTCATTGTCGTGCCGTCTCAGACAATGCGAGACAACATCCGCTGGATTGCCGGACACCTGAGCACTTCGATGCTGGTCATCAGCGCCTCCAAGGGCCTCGAGATCAACAGCCACCGCAGGATGACGGAGGTCATCGCCGAGGAGACCGATGTCGCCGTTCATACCAACATCGGGGTTCTCTCCGGACCCAACCTGTCACCGGAGATTATCCGCGGCCTGCCGGCGGCGACAGTGGTTGCTGCGGAGATTGAGGCTACCTGTCGCGCCGCCCAGAAACTGCTGATGACGCCGGCGCTGTGTGTCTACCACACGAGCGACGTCATCGGTGTCGAGCTCGGCGGCGCCCTAAAGAACATCATCGCTCTTGCCGCCGGGGTTGTTGACGGCCTTGGTTACGGTGACAACGCCAAAGCGACGCTGGTGACGCGCGGCCTTGCCGAGATCACGGCGCTCGGTGTCACCATTGGGGCCAACCCGCTGACTTTCGCCGGTCTCGCCGGCCTCGGCGACCTAATGGCCACCTGTGCTAGTCCGTTGAGCCGCAACCGCTACGTCGGTGTCGAGCTTGCTAAGGGGCGTCCCCTCGAGGAGATCACGGCGACGATGACCGGGGTCGCCGAGGGCATCAGTACCACCCGCGCTACCTGGGAGATTGCTCATGATCTCGGCCTGGAAATGCCGATTACCGAGCAGATGTACCGTGTGCTCAACGATGGGATCAATCCGGAGCTGGCAGCGGTGGAATTGATGGGCGCCCAGGCGGGCCACGAACTAGCGGGACGAAGATGGAAGCTTTTCTCCCTCTTTCGGCAGCGTGATCGGTCACGATCCGGACAGTCGGCCGGCTAGTTAGTTCTTGCCCCGTTTTTTCTTCTTCTTGTTGCCGTCGAGGGAATTGGCTAGCTCCTCGAAAAGACGGCGCTGTTCCGTGTTGAGCGAACCCGGGGTAACGACATCGACGGTAACCAGTTGGTCGCCGCGCCCACGACCGTTAAGGTGCGGTATCCCCCTATCCTTCAGTCGGATGACGGTGCCCGGCTGGCATCCAGCCGGAACCTTCAGCGGCGCGTTGCCGTCGAGCGTCGGCACCTCAACTTCGGCACCGAGGGCGGCTTCAGCGAAGTTGGTCGGCAGTTTGTAGACAATGTTGTCGCCTTCGCGGTCGAAGGACTCATGCTCCTTGACGGAGATCACCACCAGGAGGTCACCCGAAGGGCCACCCCGCGTGCCGGCGTCACCTTCGCCACGAAGGCGCATCTGGTTGCCGTTGTCGACCCCGGCGGGGATCTTTACGGGGACGGTACGCTTCTTCTTTTCCCGCCCGCTGCCGCGGCAGTGCCGGCACGGCTCGGTGATGATCTGGCCCTCACCGTGGCACTGGGGACAGGCAGCGATGTTGGTGAAGCGGCCGAATATGCTTGACTGGACCCGGCGTACCTGGCCAGCACCATCACAATTGGGGCAGCGCGTCGGTTGTGTCCCCGACTTGCCGCCGGTACCGTGGCACTCCGAGCAATTCTCGGTGCGTGTCAGCTCGACCTCACGCTCGCTGCCAAAGGCGGCCTCCTCCAGTGTCAGCGTTGCCCGGTACTGGAGCGAGCCGCCCCGCTGTGGCGACTGCTGCGTCGCCGTGGTGGCACCGCCGAAGAAAGCGTCGAAGATGTCCCCGAAACCGAACGTATCGGAGCCTTGGCCGAACGCTCCCGCGCCGCCGTCGTGGCCGAAGCGGTCGTAGCCAGAACGCTTCGAGGAGTCGGAGAGCACTTGATAGGCCTCGTTGACTTCTTTGAACTTGTCTTCGGCGCCGTCATCACGATTATGATCGGGGTGGTATTTGAAGGCCAGTTTGCGGAACGCCTTCCGCAACTCTTCGTCGGTGGCATCCCGGTTCACGCCGAGGACTTCATAGTAATCACGTTTTGAGGCCATCTATCCGTTCGCTTCGATCCCGGGCGCGCCGCTATCCGGCACGAACCTCCCGCGCCAGTGGCGGCACAACTAGACTTCTTTAAACTCGCCTTCGACGGTATCTGCGTCGTCACCGTCTTCGAGGGGCGCTTCTTCACCTTCGGGCGGCTGTTGGCTGTAGACGGCCTCACCGACCTTCTGCATCGTCTCGGACAGTTCTTGGTTGGCCTTACGGATTGCCTCAATGTCATCGCCCTGTTGTACGGAGCGTACCGCGGCCACCTTCTCTTCGACTTCCTTGTTCAACTCCTCGGAGATCTTGTCCTTGTTGTCGCGGAGCGTCTTATCAGCAGTGTAGGCCATCGTGTCAGCGGCATTACGCACCTCCACTTCCTCACGGCGTCGAGTATCCTCACCGGCGTGTTCCTCGGCCTCGTGCTGCATCTTCTCGACTTCGTCCTTGGAGAGCCCGCTCGAGGCGGTGATCGTGATTTTCTGCTCTTTTCCAGTACCCTTGTCGTGCGCCTTGACGCTCAGAATACCGTTGGCGTCGATGTCGAAACTGACCTCAACCTGGGGCACTCCGCGTTGCGCCGGAAGGATGCCGTCGAGCATGAAGCGCCCCAGCGTCCGGTTGTCGGTCGCCATTGGCCGCTCTCCCTGGAGGACATGGATCTCGACGCTCGGCTGATTGTCAGTGGCGGTGCTGAAGATCTGGCTTTTCGAGGTCGGTATCGTCGTGTTGCGAGTGATGAGCGGCGTCACGACGGCGCCCATGGTCTCAATACCGAGAGTCAGCGGGGTCACGTCGAGCAGCAACACATCCTTGACATCACCTTTAAGAACGCCTGCCTGGATGGCAGCGCCGATGGCCACCACTTCGTCGGGGTTGACGCCCTTGTGTGGTTCCTTGCTGAAGAACTGTTTGACCTTCTCTTGGACGAGTGGCATCCGCGTCTGTCCGCCGACGAGCACCACCTCGTCGATCTGCGCCGCAGTCTTCTCGGCGTCGGCCAGCGCCTGGCGGCAGGGTTCCAGACTCTGTTCCACCAGGTCCATGACCAGTTGCTCCAGCTTGGCGCGGGTTAACGGTACGTTGAGGTGTTTCGGCCCGCTGGCGTCGGCGGTTATGAAGGGCAGGTTGATATCCGTCCGTTGCAGGGTGGACAGTTCCGTCTTAGCCTTTTCGGTAGCCTCTTTGAGCCGCTGCAGGGCCATCTTGTCCTCGCGAAGGTCGATGCCTTGCTCCCGGCGGTACTCGTCACAGACCCAGTCCATGATACGCTGGTCGAAGTCATCGCCACCAAGGTGTGTGTCGCCGTTGGTCGACTTCACCTGGAAGGTACCCTCACCTAGTTCCAGAATCGAGATATCGAAAGTGCCGCCGCCGAGATCGTAGACGGAAATCGTCTCGTCATGCTTCTTGTCGAGGCCGTAGGCCAGCGCCGCCGCCGTCGGCTCGTTGATGATTCTCAGCACATCGAGCCCGGCGATCTTACCGGCATCCTTGGTCGCCTGCCGCTGGCTATCGTTGAAGTAGGCCGGAACGGTGATTACGGCCTCGCTGACAGTTTCTCCCAAGTAGGCTTCGGCATCGGTCTTCAACTTCTGAAGTATCATCGCCGATATTTCCGGCGGGCTGTGGTCATTGTCACCCATGGCGACGCGAGCGTCACCGTTACTTGCTTTGACCAGCTTGTAAGGCAGAAGCTTGGCGTCGTACTCGACGGACGGCTCGTCGAACTTACGCCCCATCATGCGCTTTATGCTGAAGACGGTGTTGTCCGGATTGGTGATTGCCTGTCGTCGTGCAACCTGACCGACGAGACGTTCGCCTCCCTTACCCAGAGCGACCACCGACGGCGTCGTCCGGCCCCCTTCGGCGTTGGCAATAACCTTCGGTTCGCCAGCCTCCATAACTGCCACTGCAGAGAATGTCGTGCCAAGGTCAATTCCAATCACTTTTCCCATTGTATGTTCCTCCTTGTCCTGTCGGGGAAACCGGTTGTCGCGTCGCCTAGTGGTAGCCCCGGTCGGCGGACAGGGTGTATGCTATCCGCCCGGATGGCTCACTATCCGGCGTCCTCTCCCTCTGTTTTGCCATCACCGACGACTACCATCGCCGGTCGTATCACTCGGTCGTGCAGCAGATAGCCCTTCTGAAGTTCCTTGACGATGATACCCTCCTCGCCGTGGCCGTGTCCGGCGGCCTCGTGGAAATTCGGATCAAACTCCTTACCCAAGGTCTCAATATCGCGTAACCCCTGTGCTTCGAGGGCGGTCCGCAGCTTGCGCCCGATCAACTGGAAACCTTCTGCCCAGCTGTTCTTTGCCAATTGGGGGGAGATGGCGTCGAACGCCCGTTCCAGTTCGTCAATCGCGGGCAATATGCTGGCAAGCAGCTGCCGGTTGGCAAACTTACCCAGTTCTGCCATCTCTTTCTCGACGCGCCGTTTGTGGTTGGCAAAATCCGCCTGGGCACGCTGCCAATTGGCCAAGTACTGTTCCGCCTTTTCCGTCTCCTCGGCCAAGGCTTTACCGAGTGTTTCGGGATCGTTCATGTCGATTTCAGGTCCAGTGCCGGTTTCCTGCTCGGTCATTGGCAGTACAGCCTCCCTGATTCGGGTCGCTGGTGATTCGCTCCGTGGGCGGGGACGATGGTAGGCTAGCTACGAATTGTACCGTCCGGAGGACTCCTCCTTCCCGTACAACCGACCGAGTAGACGGCCGAGCAGCCATGCCA
>CAZLUE010000004.1:0-20594 GCA_964562625.1 uncultured Dehalococcoidales bacterium
GATATTACCTGTTGGTTTATTCACGGCTTGCCTTATGGCTGCCTCTAAATTGGAATCCGGGAAGGTCACCACGGATGACGTAGGGACCGTTACAGGTGTGGGAGTTGGAGTAGTGGATGTGCTTCCGGCGCAGGATGCCAATACCAGCGACAGAACAGTAACTGCCAGACCCAGCGGAACTGCATTTCGTATTCCCACAGCCCACAGACTAATGCCGAACTTTCTGGGTGTCAAGCCTAGACGGCACTGGCCTCAGTTCTGGAAAAGGGTTCAGACAAACGTTAATAGAGCCCTTTCGCTCTCGTTGCCTTCGTGACGGGGACATTTTGCTAATAATTTGCTAAGGAACTGGACAGAACGGCGTGTCACCGGTTAGTGTTCTACACACGAAACACACTGTTGGCCGCTACCCTACTGGCACCAATTCACACTCAACTCAAAGCTAAGAAGTGGGCAGCATTTGGGGCGGCACTTGGGCGGCAAACTCAGAAGGACTGACTGTTACCCGATTGGGCCGCAGGCACAAAACAGGATCTTGGTGGTTGACACAGTGGTACTAGATTGAACGTAGAACCACTGCTTGACCTCTTGGCCTAGAATTAGACGGCAGCCGCTCTATCCAGCTGAGCCACAGGGACATCGGCGTTGAGCAATTCTGAATATACCATCGGCGTCGGCCAGCGCCAAGCGATTGCTGTGCCTAGCCGGCGTCGCCCGCCAGCAGTGACCAACCCAGCATCGTCGCGGCGGTGACGACACCGCCAGCGATGAGCACTCCGAGTATGATAGAGACCAGTGCGTGGCGGAACCTCAGTCCGAATAGCACCGCCGCCAGCGATCCCGTCCAGGCGCCGGTGATCGGCAATGGAATCGCCACGAACAGCACCAGCCCAATCCGCTCGTAATGTTGTATCATCCGGCCGCGGCGCCGCGTCATCGAAAACACCTGCGAGATTATCCGTTCGAAGAAGACAACCCGCGAAAGTTGCCGGGTGATCCAGTCGATGAACAGCAGTATGAAGGGCACCGGTAGCAGGTTGCCCAGGATGGCCAGCGGCAGTGCCTGGTACCACTCGAAGTGCAGAGTGGCAACGGCTATCGGAATCGCGCCGCGCAACTCAATTACCGGTGAAGCGGCAATGCCAATCACTGTCAGGACATCGGATGGGTCCAAGTCGTTAAGGCTCCTGGGGAGATGTTTACCCCGGCCGTCAGTCGAGCGTTGCTGGGCACGCGTGGAGTCTAGCAGACTGGCCCCCTAGCGTCAAGCTGCGGCCGTCTTGACAGCCAATCGGACGGTTGCTAGTATGAGACTTGTTGCAGAAAATGACCAGACTACTTGATGACATCCACGGTCCCGCCGATTTAAGGAAGCTGACGCGGACGCAGCTCCAGCAGCTTGCCACTGAGGTACGTGAAGAGCTGGTCTCGGTCGTCTTTGCCAATGGCGGCCACCTCGCCTCCAACCTTGGCGTCGTCGAACTGACAATCGCCCTCCACCGCGTCTTTGACAGCCCCAATGACAAGATCGTCTGGGATGTCGGCCACCAGTCGTATACGCATAAGCTGCTGACCGACCGCAAGGACCGCTTCGCCACTCTGCGACAGGTCGGTGGACTTTCGGGATTTACTTCCCGCAACGAAAGCGAGCACGACCCTTTCGGCGCCGGCCACGCCTCAACTTCGGTCTCGGCCGCGCTCGGGATGGCGGTCGCCCGCGACCTTTCCGGCGAAGACCACAACGTCATCGCCGTTATCGGCGACGGTGCCGTCAGCGGCGGAATGGCGCTCGAGGGACTCAACCAGGTGGGTCACCTCCGCTCGCGGATGATCGTTATTCTCAACGATAACGGGATGTCGATCGCGCCGACCGTCGGCGCACTTGCCCGAATATTGAGCAGGGTGCGCTTCGACCACCGCTACCGGCGCGCCAAAGACACCGGCCGCAAGGTCGTCACCCGGTTGCCATGGGGCAACCGCTTCTGGTGGCTCGGCAAGCAGATGGAGAGCGGCCTGCGTGGCATGTTCATGCCATCGAAACTCTGGGAGGCGCTTGGCTTCGCCTACCTCGGGCCGGTCGATGGCCACGATATTCAGGCGGTCGAAGCCGCCCTTGTCCGCGCCCGGGACTATCCTCAGGAACCGGCCTTCGTTCACATCGTAACTACCAAGGGCAAGGGACACCAGCCCGCTGAAAGTAACGCCGTCTATTTCCACGGTATCTCCGGCACTAGCTTGCACCGTCAGGCGGCGTTGACCTACAGTGAGGTCTTCGCTCAGACCGTGTTGCGCCTTGCCCGCCAAGAGCCGCGGCTGGTGGCGATCACTCCGGCGATGCCGGAAGGTAATCATTTGAGTATTGTCGCCGATGAATTTCCCGGTCGAGTATTCGATGTCGGCATCTGCGAACAACACGCCGTCACTTTCGCCGCCGGACTGGCTACCCATGGCCATGTCCCGGTAGTGGCGATCTACTCCACCTTCCTGCAGCGTTCTTTCGACCAGATTATCCACGATGTCTGTCTCCAGGACTTGCCGGTCGTCTTTGCTATCGACCGCGGCGGCATCGTCGGTGACGACGGCCAAACCCACCAGGGTACTTTCGACATTTCCTATCTCACCCTTGTGCCGAACCTCATCGTCTCCGCCCCCAAGGACGAGAACGAATTTCAGCACCTGCTCTACACGGCAACCAAAGCTTCGCATCCGATGACGATCCGCTATCCTCGCGGCCCGGGCGTCGGCGTAGACCTCGACGAAGAACTACGTGAAATTCCGATCGGTACCGGTGAGATTCTTCGCGAGGGTGACGATGTTGCCCTTATTGCCATCGGCTCGATGGTAGCACCCGCTGTGGCCGCCGCGGAAGAACTTGCTGCCTTAGGCATCCAAGTGACCGTCGTCAATGCCCGTTTCGCCAAACCGCTAGACGCCGAACTTATCAAGAGCGTCGCCGAGCGGACGGGGCGGGTGCTGACCGTCGAGGAGAACGTTCTCAATGGCGGTTTCGGAAGCAGCGTTGTTAGCCTACTCAAGGATAGCGGTCCGCCACAACTGACCGTGCGCAGTCTGGGCTTGCCCGACGAGTTTATCGAACACGGCGGCCAGAACGCATTGCGCCGCCGCTACCACCTCGATGCTGCTGGGATTGCCGGACGAGTCCGGTCACTGTTTCCGATTCTGGTCGGGGAGTCGACCACGACTTCAGGACTCGAAGTCACTTATTGACCTTGGTCGTCAACGATCAACGCCCCGCGGATCGTAATCGGAGAATCAGACGCGCCTCCAGTGGAGTGACCGATGAACAAGCTGACTATCAGGGATGTCCATGTCACTGGCAAGCGGGTGCTCCTGCGGGTCGATTTCAACGTTCCCATCAACGAAACCACCGGCCAAATAACCGACGACGGCCGGATTCGGGCAGCCCTGCCGACACTCCAGTATCTCATTGAGCATGACGCCCGCGTCGTCGTGGCGACCCATCTCGGACGTCCCAAAGGCAAGGCCGACGACCGCCTCCGTCTGACCGGGGTCGGCGAACGGTTGTCCCGGATTCTCGGCAAGCCGGTCACTGTTGCCGCCGACTGCGTCGGACCGGAGGTCGAAAAGGCTGTCGCCGTTCTGACCGACGGTGATGTCCTCCTTCTGGAGAACCTGCGCTTTCACACCGACGAGGAGCTGAATACCCCCGGTTTCGCCCAGTCGCTGGCAGGGCTCGCCGACGTCTTCGTCAACGACGCATTCGGCACCTCTCACCGTGCACACGCCTCGATTGTCGGCGTGACCGAATACCTGCCGGCGGTTGCCGGATTCCTGCTTGAGAAAGAACTGACCAATCTCGGCGGCATCCTCGAGAACCCGGCCCATCCCTTCGCGGCGCTGCTCGGCGGCGCCAAAGTCAGCGACAAGATCGGCATGCTCTGCAACATCATGGGCAAAGTGGATCATCTCCTCATCGGCGGCGGCATGGCGGCTAGCTTCCTCAAGGCTGGCGGCAGTGAGGTCGGCAAGTCTTTCATCGAGACCAATCGCCTTGAAACTGCCGGCCAGTTGATGGCGCTGGCTGAGCGGAAGGACGTCGATCTCGTGCTGCCGGTCGATGTCGTCGTCGTCACCGAAATCGAACCGGAAGCGGCAACGCGCACCGTGGCTGTCACCGACATCGATGCCAACCTCCGAATCGTCGATATCGGGCCAGAGACGGTGGCGTCCTTTGCCTCCAGAATCGGGAATTGTCGGACGGTCTTCTGGAACGGACCGATGGGCATCTACGAGCTGCCCCGCTTCGCCCCCGGCACCCGGGCGATGGCGGAAGCCCTCGCGGAGAGTCGAGCGGCGACGATACTCGGCGGTGGCTCGACCGCCGAGGTGGTCGAGCATTTCGGACTGGCCGACCGGATGACGTTCGTTTCCACCGGCGGCGGGGCGTCTCTCGATTTCCTTGGCGGTGAGACCCTGCCCGGTGTTGAGGCCCTCCTTGACCGCTAGCCGTTACCGCGATATGCTGAGTTGGTGAGGGGGAAGCCATCGACAACCTGGCTCTGATGAAACAGCTTTCCCGGCGGACGCCCAGCAAGATCGTCCTGCTGGTGATCGACGGCATCGGCGGATTGCCGCATCCGGAGACTGGGAAGACGGAATTGGCGGCGGCGGTGACGCCGAATCTCGACCAGCTTGCCGCCGGTGGCGTCTGCGGACTGGTCGATCCGGTGGCTCCGGGGATCACCCCCGGCAGCGCTCCCGGTCATGCCGCGCTCTTTGGCTATGACCCGCTGTCAATCGAGATCGGCCGCGGCATCCTCGAGGCCGTCGGCATCGATTACGACCTCAAGCCTGGTGACGTCGCCGCGAGAGGTAACTTCTGCGGCGTCGATGGTGTCGGGCTGATTACCGACCGGCGGGCGGGACGGATTCCTACCGATAAATGCAGCGAACTTTGCCGCCGGCTCGACGGCTTCGTGACCAATGACATCACCGTATCGGTCAGGCCGATCCGAGAGCACCGCTTCGTCGCCGTCTTTCGTGGCGACGGCCTTGCTCCTGACGTCACTGAGAACGACCCCCAGGAACTCGGTGTCGCTCCGCTGCCGGTCGAAGCGCTGTCTCTGGCGTCCACTCGGACGGCGTCAGCGGCCAATGCCTTCATCGAACACGTCAGGACCACCCTGGCCGGTGACCGGCCGGCCAACATGGCACTGCTCCGCGGTTTTTCGACGCGCCCTGTCTTCGACCAGATACCGGACGTCTACAAACTGACCCCGGCGGCCGTCACCGTCTATCCTATGTACCGCGGGCTGGCCCGCCTTACCGGCATGGAGGCCATAGAGGCGGGAGCGACCGTCGCCGATGAAGTCGAGGCATTGCGCCATCACTGGGACGGCTATGATTTCTTCTTCGTACACGTGAAGGGCGCCGATTCTGCAGGTGAGGACGGTGATTTCGAGCGTAAAGTGGCTGCCATCGAAGAGGTCGACCGGGTAATTTCGGCGTTGCTTGAATTGCACCCCGACGTCCTCGTCATCACCGGCGATCACTCGACCCCGGCGAAGCTCAGCGGTCACAGTTGGCATCCGGTGCCGTTATTGCTTTCCGCCGAGACCTGCCGTCCCGACGGTGTCACCGCCTTCGCTGAAACGAACTGCAGCGCTGGCGGTCTGGGACAGTTTCCCGCGGTACGGATCATGGCGCTGGTGATGGCCCACGCTAAGAAGCTGGCCAAGTTTGGCGCCTGAAGCGCCTGCCATGACCTACGGACTTATTCTGAAACAACCAGAGGTGACCGATGCGTCTCCCATTGATTGCAGGTAACTGGAAAATGAACACCACCGTCGCTGAGGCGGTCGCTCTCGCCATCGAGATTCGCGCCACCATTCGCGCCGTCTACAGCACCGACCTTCTCGTTTGCCCGCCATTCGTCTCCCTGGCGCCAGTCGGGGAAGTTCTTCGAGGCAGCCAGATAGTACTCGGCGCCCAGAATCTCCACTACGAAGAGAAAGGGGCATTCACAGGTGAAATTTCGCCAGTGATGTTGACCGGGCTCTGCCGGTTCGTCATCATCGGCCATTCGGAACGCCGGCAGTACTTCGGTGACAGCGACGAAGTCGTCAATCGCAAGCTGGTGGCGGCGCTGAATGCGGGCCTTACTCCCATCGTCTGCGTCGGGGAACAACTTGCAGACAACGAAGCCGGCCGGACCGAGGAAGTCGTTGCCCGGCAGCTTCGGGCGGCGCTGACCGGCATCTCGGTATCGGCTGACCTCGTCATCGCCTACGAGCCCGTCTGGGCAATCGGCACCGGGCGAACCGCCAGCGGTAAGGCGGCCAACGAGACTGCCCACATGATTCGACAAACGATCGGTGCTCTTGCCGGGAACGATGTCGCCGACGGCGTCCGCGTCCTCTACGGCGGTAGCGTCACCGCGGACAACGTTGCCGAATTCATGGAGCAGATGGATATCAGCGGTGCTCTGGTTGGCGGTGCCAGTCTTAATGCCGCCGATTTTGTCAGTATCGCCAAGCAAACCGAGGATATCTTCTTCCCTAACAATCCGCCAATGAAGGACTTGATCCCCTGGTAGCCGGCAAATCTGCGGTGTGGTGGTGAACGATTGTCGACAGCGAAGAAGAGGCTCGTCGCCGTTGTCGGGCCGACGGCCGTCGGTAAGAGCCGCCTTGGGCTCCGCCTCGCCGCCGAATTCGATGGAGAGATTGTTGGCGCCGACAGCCGTCAGGTCTACCGCCACCTCGACATCGGTACCGCCAAACCGTCTGCCGCTGACATGTCCGCCGTCCGACACCATCTGATTGACATAATCAACCCCGACGAAGACTTCAGTATTGCCCGATACCTGGACTTAGCCTCGGTGGCAATCATCGATATTCATCGCCGGGACCGCCTGCCTCTTCTCGTCGGCGGGAGCGGTCAGTATGTCTGGTCGGTACTGGAAGGGTGGCGAATTCCGCGTGTCCCGCCGGATATCGAGTACCGTCGTCGGCTGGAACAACGTGCCGAAACGGATGGCGGCCTTACCCTTTACCGGGAACTTGTCGCCGCCGATCCGGCGACCGCCCGTTCAATCGACTCGCGCAACATCCGTCGCGTCATACGGGCGCTCGAAATCGTCAAAAGCTCTCCGGCCCAGGGATCTCGACTGCGCAAGAAGGTCGCCCCCGACTTCGAAATTCTGATCATCGGCCTGACCGCCGCCCGTGATGAGTTGTACCGCCGCACCGATTTCAGGATCGATGAAATGATCAACCGTTGCCTCGTCGCTGAAATCAAGGACCTGTATCGGTTGGGCTACGCTCCCGGGCTGGCGGCGATGTCGGGGGTTGGCTATCGTCAGATCGGCGCCTTTCTCCGAGCGGAGATGACACTGACCGAGGCCGCCGCCCAAACCAAGACGGAAACGCATCGCCTAGTGCGCCAACAGCAGGCCTGGTTTCGGGACAGCGACCCACGAATCAACTGGTTCGACGTTGACCACGACGGCTCTGAGTCGGAAGTCTTGACACTGGTGGATGACTTCCTTTGCGAAAGTTAGCCCTATTCAGCCGAGTGCAGTTTCCTTCAGAGGCTACTCTCGCCAAGTACCACATTGTCGATGAGTCGTGTCTTGCCGATGCGGACCGCCATCGACAGCAGTGCCGAGTCCACTATCGCATCCAGTTCCTGCAGTGTCTTCGGGTCGGCGACGCTTATGTAGTCGATTTCCGCCAGTGGCTGGTGTCGAATGACGCTGGCCGTTTCCTGGCGGAGACGGAAGGCATCACGCTCGCCTGCTGTCCACAGGTGCCTTGCCAGTTCGAGCGCCTGGTGGAGCGCCACTGCCGCCGTCCGCTCTTCAGAGGTCAGGTAGCTGTTGCGGCTGCTCATTGCAAGACCGTCGGCTTCTCGGACAATCGGGCAGACGACAATCTCCAGGTCGATGTCGAGATCGGTGGCCATTTGCTTGATGACAACGACCTGCTGGGCGTCCTTCTGCCCAAAGTAGGCGCGCGTCGGCCAAACGATGTTGAACAACTTGGCAACCACGGTCGTCACTCCGCGGAAGTGGTCGGGCCGTGAAGCTCCTTCCAGTCGGCGGGAGATCTTGCCGACCTCCACCCAGCTTTCAAATTTCAGCGGATACATCTCTTTGGCTGCTGGCAAAAAGATAAGGTCGACCCCCTCTTCCTCCAGCATCGACAGGTCACGCGGCAGGTCTCGCGGATAGCTGGCCAGGTCCTCGTTCGGGGCAAACTGCGTCGGGTTGACGAAGATGCTGGCGACGACGCTCCGGTTATCACTCCGCGCCTGTCTCACCAATGACAGGTGCCCTTCGTGGAGGAAGCCCATTGTCGGCACCAAGCCGACCGGATTCGCCAATAGATGGCGGGCCTGTCGCATCTCGGCAATTGTTTCGACGGTTCTCATCGTGCTACTCGCTTCCTTAGGGGTGACCTCCGTCGATGGTCAAGGAGGTCTTTCCTCGCTTCGCCGGAGCAACCGGACTATTTGTCGCGGAACTCGACCAGCAGGCTTTCATCCATCGAGAAGCTGTGCTTCTTCGTCGGGAAAACGCCGGACTTGACCTCGGCCATGTACTGCTCGATGGCCGCCGTCATTGTCTGGTTCATCTGGGCGTACTGCTTGACGTGGCGCGGCACGAAATCGCTGAACGAGCCGAGCATGTCGTTGATGATCTGGACCTGACCGTCGCAGCCCGGCCCGGCGGCGATACCGATTGTCGGTACGCCGCTGCGCTCCGTTACCACTGTCGCCAGCGGCGCCGGCACACTTTCCATGACTATCGCGAACACACCGGCCACTTCGAGGGCGCGAGCGTCTTCCAGCATCTTGGCTGCGGCATCCGGCGCTCGTCCTTGAACTCGGTGCCCGCCGAGCTGATTGACCGACTGTGGGGTCAGTCCGATGTGGCCCATCACCGGTATCCCCGACTCGACGATTCGTCGCACCCGATCAGCGACGATCACGCCGCCTTCCAGCTTCACCGCCTGGCAACCGGCTTCCTGAATGAAGCGGGCGGCGTTACGCATCGCCTCTTCGACACTGACGTGGTAAGTCATAAAGGGCATATCACCGACAACCAGCGCCTGCTCGGTGCCGCGGACGACCGCCCGGGTGTGATGGAGCATGTCCTCCATCGTCACCGGAGTCGTCGTCTCGTAACCGAGGACGACCATCCCCAGGCTGTCGCCTACCAGGATCAGCGGTATTCCGGCGCGGTCGATGACCTGAGCGGTGGAGTAATCGTAGGCGGTGAGCATGGCGAACTTCTCACCGCTCAGCTTCATCTCTCGGATTTGGTTGACTGTCGTCCGCATGATGACCTCCTCAGGTAAGGGCGACCTCAGCGACCGGTTCTACCTGAGCGCTCACCTCTTCTAAGGGCAAGATGTCGGCTTCTGGAATTAGCCTCTCGGTCGATCGTGACGCTACCTTCGTAGGTCAGGCTAACTTGGATCACAGGGCGCGGTTAAGCTTGCTCTTGAGCATGACGCCCTTATTACTGCACCGTGGTGCTATCTTCGTAGATATTGCCGAGCAGCGCCTTCTTCAGCATCGACACGGAAGTTGGCGTTACCACACGCTTTCGACAAACGTTTCAGCGTCGAAAAGGACCGCCAGGCTGCTAGCGTTGGCCAGTTCCGGAGCAATCACTATTACCTGGAAGAGGGCATCGCTATCGCTGGCGCCCTCTTCCATTGGGAGGAAGCTCCAGTTGCCACTCTCCGTCTTCCTCATCTTCTTGGCCGGGTAGGTCGTCGCCCGTGTCTTCAGCGCATCGGATATCACCGACTGGTCTGTGCTGAGGGTTTGGTCCGCCTCCAGCCCTTCTTCAAACTGCAGCATCGCGGCCATCCCATCGTTCGCGGCACTGCCGCTGACCATCACCAGCAGTACCATGGCCAACCAGCACCCGGTATCTCATGTTTTTGCCTCCTGTCTGCGGTATCGTATCTCTTTCGCCGACAAGCTGTCTCTCAGCATGTCGAGCAGTTCCTCGGCCTGCTGGCAGTCGATGTTTCCCTTGGTGACCGCAATCGGGATAGTCTGGCGGCCAAGGTCGCGGTAGGTCGCTGTCAGATCAGGAGCAGTTTCGCCCAACGCCTCGAGGTGCTTGGCAATCGTTCCAGCGTCGCCGCGGGCAATCGGCCCGGTCAGGCAATCGGGCAGTCCGACCCGCTCGATGTTGGCGATTGTTCCCCGCAGTAGCGGCAGCAGAGCCCGTGTCGCCCGTTCTGGTTCAACCCCGAACGTCTCCCAGAGGTCGGTCGACATCTTGACCAGGGTCACCAGGTAATTGCAGGCGATTACCGCGGCGGCGTGGTAGACAACTTTGTCTCCGGCGCCGAGTTCAATGGCGTCGCCACCGAGGGCGGCCGCAATTTCCTTCAGGCAACCAACTAGCGGCTCTCCGGCCTCGAGAGCGAAGGTCGAACCGGCGATGTTGTCGATTGCCTGCGTTACGTCGGCGAAGGTCTGCAGTGGGTGAAAACAGCCGGTGAGCGCTCCCATTCGGTCGGCCGGCTCCAGCGAATCCACCGAATCGGCGCCGGAACAGTGGACGACGCTCTGACCGCCGTGCCAGACGATGCCGGCGACGACTCCGGTGATGGCATCGTCGGGGGTGGTGACGAAAATCAGTTCGGCGGCCTCTGCAACTTCCTGCCCGTTGTTCATTGCGGTGCAGCCGGCGACCATCGCCGCCAGCTGATCGGCCGAGGCTCGACTGCGGCTGGAAACAGCGACCACCGGGTAGCCGTGGTCACTGAGTGTGCTTGCCAGCGCTGTGCCGACCGTCCCCGCTCCGATGAATCCTACCATTGGTCTCTTGCTAATTACCCTGACCGTCTTGTCCATTACGCATCACCTGTGCACAAAAATGCCCTCTTCGATATGACCGAAGAGGGCATTACACAGCTTTCGCTATTCTTGCCGTCTCGGTCGTTATCCGATCCAAGCGACTTAGTTACCTGGCAGGGCATCTTGGACTCGCCACCATTCTGGTTGATGGCCCGCCAACTGTTCTGGTGATTGTAGCAAGCCTATCCCGCTTTGTCAAGAAGGTATGACAGGTCACGGCGCAGTGTTATAATGAGGCCAAGCATGTTCGTTCGAGGTTGCCATGCGTGAGGCAATGCTCTATTCGGCGCTACCGGGCGCCAGGGTCCGTTGCGACGTCTGCCAGTGGCGCTGTAGCATCGCTGCCGACGGTTTCGGCTTCTGCCGAATGTACCGGAACATTGACTCCAAACTTTGCAACTTGAACTACGCTCAGGTGTCCTCGCTTTCCGCCGACCCGATAGAAAAGAAGCCACTGTTTCATTTCCATCCCGGTAGTACCGTTTTCTCACTCGGTGGCTGGGGCTGTAACTTCCACTGTGGAGACTGTCAGAACTGGCAGATCTCAACGGTGCGCGATCAGGAATTGTGGTACGGTAGCCGGGAGAGTGCCCCTGAGGCGGCGGTGGCCATGGCCGGACGGTATGATTGTCAGGGCATCGCCTGGACCTACAACGAACCGGGTGTCTGGTTTGAGTACACCGTCGATTCGGCCCGGATCGCCAAAGAAAGCGGCCTCTACACCGTCTACGTCACCAACGGCTACCTGACACCGGAAGCGCTCGACGTCATCGGGCCGTATCTCGACGCCTGGCGCGTCGACGTCAAAGGCTTCTCCGACGCCGTCTACCGCAAGCTGGCCAAGATCACGCACTGGCGAGGAATTCTGGAGGTCGCCGAACGTGCCCGCAAGAAGTGGGGGATGCACGTCGAGGTCGTGACCAACCTCGTACCGACGTTGAACGATGATGATGAGCAGCTCCGCGGCATCGCCGACTGGATACGGGACTCGCTCGGCGAGTTGACTCCGTGGCACCTGACCCGCTTCCACCCGCAGTACCAGATGACGGACCTGCCGGTCACGCCCCTCGCCCTGCTGGAACATGCCCACCAGATCGGCCGTGATGCCGGACTGAAGTTCGTCTACCTGGGCAACGTGACGGGGCACGATGCCGAGAACACGGTCTGCTATTCCTGCGGTGAGATGGTCGTCGCCCGCTCCGGGTACCAGACTCAGCTTCTGGCGCTGGACGGTTCGCGCTGCCACGTCTGTGGCGTCGCTCTCGGCTTCACTGTTGCCGGCGGAGGAAACAGCGATGACGACTAGACAGCCGGCCGTCGCCGGGACGTTCTACCCCGCTGGCGCCGATCAACTGAGACAGACAATCGAACGCCTTATCGATTCGCATGCAGTCTCTGAGGACGTCGTCGGTGCTCTCGTCCCTCATGCCGGCTACGAGTACTCCGGAACTGTCGCCGGCGCGACCATTTCCCGAATCGCTTTTAAGCAAACCTTTGTCGTTATCGGGCCGAGCCACACCGGGATCGGCCGGCCTTTCAGCATCTTCGCTGACGGCGTGTGGCGCACGTCGCTCGGCGACGTCACAGTCGACACCGAACTGGCACGACGAGCGAGTGCCCTCTCTCGCTACTTGGAAGAAGACGAGGTCGCCCACTTCCAGGAACACTCCGTCGAAGTCCAGCTGCCTTTCCTCCAGTACTTCAAGCCGGATGTCAGTGTCGTCCCCATCGTCCTTGCTTCAGCCGAAGTTGAAGTCTACCGGGAAATCGGCCACGCAATCGCCGGCGCCGTCAAGGAGACCGGCCGGGAAGTTGTCCTGTTGGCTTCCGGGGACATGACGCATTTCGAGCCACAGGCATCTGCGGAGAAGAAAGACCGCGCCGGCATCGACGCAATCCTCGCCCTCGACGAAGCGCTCCTGTTGCAGCGTGTCCACGAAATGGGGATCTCGATGTGCGCCTACGCTCCGGCGGCTGCCATGATCGTCGCCTCCCGGGAATTGGGCGGCGATTGCCCGGAGTTGGTAGACTATCGCACCAGTGGTGACGCCACCGGTGACCGCTCCGCCGTCGTTGGCTACGCCGGCATAATAGTGCCCCGTCTGGCGCCATCGCCATTAGTGAAGCTGGCGAGGCAGGCCGTCGAGAGCTACGTTTGCGACGGCCATCGGATCCGGCCAGAGAGCCTGACGCAAGAAATGGAGGGGAGGGCCGGCGTTTTCGTCTCGATCCACAAGCGCCATCATTTGCGGGGATGTATCGGCACCTTCGATGCTACCGAGGTGAACATTGCCGAAGAGACCGTCACCAACGCAATCAGCTCAGCCACTCGCGACCCCCGTTTCCCGCCAATCGTCCCCAGCGAACTGGACGATCTCGAGTACAACGTCGACGTTCTGACGACGCCGGAACCGGTCGACGGGGTTGACCAGTTGGACGCCACCGTGTACGGTGTTATCGTCGAAGCCGGCTGGCGACGCGGCCTGCTCCTGCCCGACCTTGAGGGAGTTGACAGCGTCGCCCGGCAGATCGAGGTCTGCCGCCAGAAGGCCGGCATCGCTGCCAGCGAGGCGGTAACTCTTTACCGCTTTCAGGTAGTTCGGCACCGGTAAGCGACCGGCATAGCAGCCGGTTGGACTGTGTGCACCACGGCGCGCGCCACAAACAAAGAGGAGGCACCATGCTAAAGGACCTGATACTGAGGAACCGCAGCATTCGGCGCTACCACCAGGACGAGGCCATCAACCTCGAAACCCTCAAGGAACTGGTCGATCTTGGGCGCTGTTCCGCCTCCGGCTCGAACAAGCAGCCGCTGAAGTACATCCTCTCCTGCACGCCGGAAAAGAACGCCCTCATCTTCTCCACCCTTAGCTGGGCCGGTTCGTTACCGGACTGGCCGGGCCCGTCGGAAGGGGAACGGCCGTCGGCCTACATCTGCATCCTCGGCGATACCGAAATCAGCAAGGGCTTCGGCACCGACCACGGGATAGCCGCTCAGAGCATGTTGCTTGGCGCTGTTGAGCGTGACCTCGGCGGCTGCATGCTGGCCTCGGTCAAGCGTGATGATCTCGCACGTCTCCTCGAGATACCGGAACGCTACCAGATACTCCTCATAGTCGCCCTCGGCAAACCCAAGGAGAAGGTTGTCATCGAGGTGCTTGAGAAAGACGGGGACCAGCGCTACTGGCGTGATGACGATCAGACCCATCACGTGCCGAAGCGTCGTCTCGAGGATATTACCATCGGTTAGGTGTGAGGTGGTCGGACGATCAACAGCCAGGCCGTCAGGAACGTTTCCAAAGAGGTCTTCCTTAGCGCCGTCGCCTGCCCCACGCTGGGCTGGTTGCAGCGGTCAGGGGATACCGCCGCTGGCAGGGAGGAACTGACACTCGGTGAACGCTTCCGCATCTGGCATGGACAGGAGATCGGGCGGCGCGCCCGCGACCTCTTTCCCGATGGCCAACTGATCGTCGCGGCTGACCCACTAGCCGCCGACGCCACCACGCGGACACTTCTCGCTGACACTGGCGTCCCGTCACTGTTCGAGGCTGCCTTTGTCGCCGACGGCTACGCGGCTCGGTCCGACGTGCTTCTCCGTCGCGACTCCGGCTGGCATCTCATTGAGGTCAAGTCGAGCGTCAACGATCGCGCCGAGTTCATCGACGACATGGCCTACACCGCCATGGTCGCGCGTCACTGCGGATTGCCGATCGCGTCAGTCGCGCTGATGCTCGTCTCGCGCGACTATCGCCTCGGCATGGATGACGCCGACCTCTTCGTCGAGATAGACCACACCGAAGCCGCCCTCGAACGCGCCGCCGAATTCGAATCCCGTCGCGTCGACGTCGAGGCACTGACCCGGGCAACGGTGCGGCCGGAACCCCATTTGATGCTGGAATGCCGCCGCTGCGACCTCTTCACGGAATGCCTCGGCGAGGGTGTCGAGGACCATATCTTCGATATCCCCCGCCTCAGCCGCATCCGCTTTCAAGACCTCTCGGCCCTTGGCTTCAGCCGTGTTCCCGACATTCCGGCGGACTTCCCCCTGACCGAGCCCCAAGCTCGCGTCAGGAGTTGCGTTATCAGTGGCGAACAATCCGTCTCTCCGGACCTCGGCGTCGATCTCGACGCTGTCGTGTGGCCCGCCTGGTACCTCGATTTCGAAACAGTCATGACAGCCCTGCCGCTCTATCCCGAAGTCGCCCCCTATGAACTGGTGCCAACCCAGTACTCCATCCACCGCTGCGCGTCGCTGGGTGTCGTCGAATCGCACACCGACTTCGTTGCTGACCCCGCTCGCGACTGCCGCCGCGAACTCGCCGAAAACCTGCTCCGTGACCTCGGTGAGACCGGCAGCATCATCGCCTACTCCGGATTCGAAGGACGCGTTATCAACGCCCTTGCCAAGACGTTTCCCCAACTCTCGGACAAACTCACCGCCCTCAGCGTTCGTATCGTTGACCTCGAAGACATCCTCCGACGTGACTACTACCACCCGGACTTTCACGGCCGCAGTTCCATCAAGGTGGCCCTACCGGTGCTGGTTCCGAAGGACGAGTTATCCTACGGTGATCTCGACGGCATCGCCGAGGGTGACTCGGCAGCAGCCGCCTTCGCCATGCTGGCGCTCGGCATCCATCCTGGACCGGAGGATGCCGCGACCGTCCTCCATCAGTTGCGGGAATACTGCTGTCTAGACACGCTGGCGATGGTCAAGCTCCATCAACGGCTCGCCGTATTGGCGTGACCGCTTCGGGGAAGTATTCGTGACCGACTTGTTTGAAAGGCAGTCCGAGGAACAGCGCCGCCACGATGCCCCGCTGGCGGCACGGATGCGTCCCGCTAGTCTCGACCGCTTCGTCGGCCAGGAACATCTTGTCGGCGAGGGGCACGTCCTCAGGATCGGCATCGAGAGCGGGCGGATACCGTCGATGATCCTCTGGGGTCCGCCCGGCTCCGGCAAGACGACCATTGCCCTCATCATCGCCAACACCACCGATTCCCATTTCAGTTCGGTGAGCGCCGTGAGCGCCGGCGTCGCCGACCTTCGCCGCCTGATTCAGGAAGCTCCCGACCGCCACGCCATGCACGGCAAGCGGACAATCCTCTTCATCGATGAAATACATCGCTTCAACAAGGGCCAGCAAGACGCCGTCCTTCCTTACGTCGAGGATGGTACGGTGACTCTTATCGGCGCCACCACCGAGAACCCGTCGTTCGAGGTCAACGCCCCGTTGCTGTCGCGCAGTCGCGTCCTTACCCTCAAGCCGCTGACCGATGAGGAAATCCGTACTATCGTTTCACGGGCAATCGAGGACAAGGTCAACGGCCTCGGACAACTCGATGTCATCATTGATGACGAGGCGATGGCCTATCTCACCATGGCGTCCAGCTGTGACGCCAGGGTCGCCCTCAACACTCTTGAACTGGCGGTGACATCGACACCGTCCGACGTCGAAGGCAGGCGCAATATCACGCTGCCGGTCATCGAGGAGGCGGTACAGCATCGCGCCCTTCGCTACGACAAGGCAGGCGAGCAGCATTACGACCTGATTTCAGCGTTGCACAAGTCGATGCGTGACTCAGACCCCGACGCTGCCCTCTATTGGCTCGCAAGAATGCTCGAGGCCGGTGAGGAGCCGCTCTACGTAGTCCGTCGTCTCGTCCGCTTTGCTTCCGAGGACGTCGGCATGGCGGACCCCCAGTCCCTTGTCGTCGCCATCGCCGCTCAGCAGGCAATTCACTTTGTCGGCATGCCGGAGGGGAACCTCGCTATCGCCGAGGCCGCCGTCTATCTGGCGACCGCTCCCAAGAGCAATTCCCTGTACCGAGGATACTCAGAGGTCTCCGATGAGATCAAGCGTGGCCATAATTATCCGGTGCCGCTGCACCTGCGTAACTCAGTGACGCCGCTGATGCGGCAACTCGATTACGGCAAAGGCTACAAGTACGCCCACGATTTCGCGGAACACTTCGTCGAGCAACAGCACCTGCCAGATTCACTTGCCGGTCGGCGCTTCTACGTACCGGGGGATCAAGGCTACGAACGGGACGTCGCCGCTCGCCTGCCGGCGCTACGGTCCGGCGGCGGCCTGGCAGAACCACCCAATGAGGAGAGCGGCGGCATGACCATTGGACGTGACCAACCAGTCCAGTTTTCCGCCGGAGATATCACCATCGAGGGCGAACTGAGTCTGCCGCCGGGCAATGGGCCGTTTCCCGCGGTCGCTGTCTGCCACCCGCATCCTCTCTATGGCGGCGACATGAACAACAGTGTCGTCGTCACCATCTGCCAGGCTCTGGTCGGGCAGGGGGTCGCTGCGCTACGCTTCAACTTCAAGGGAGTCAGCTCTAGCGGCCGACTCCCCGGCGGTGGTACTGGTGAACGTGACGACACAGTGGCCGCTCTCACGTTCCTGTCCTCGCTCCAGGACATTGATCCGGCCCGCATCGGGCTGGCCGGCTACTCATTCGGCGGCGGCGTTGCCTTACCGGTGGCCCTAGCCGACGAGCGAGTTCGCCGGATGCTGCTCGTCTCTCCGGCCCTGTCTGATTCCGGATGGACCGAAATGGGGAAGTATCCTCGGCCCAAGCTCGTCGTCGTCGGCGGCACCGATTCGGTCGTTGCGCCCGAACGTTTTGAGAAATATCGCGCTGGCGCTGAGCATCCCGCGGACTACAAGCTGGTTCCCGCCGCTGATCACTTCTGGGCGGGTTTCGATAAGGAAATCGCCGCCGCCGTCGGGAGCTTCTTCGGCCAATGGTTCCTATCTGATACTGATCTGCCTCAGGAGGTTGCTCAATGACGCCGCAACAAAACACTACGTCGCAGTCGGAACGACTCAAACGTCGCGGATTGCCCAAAATCAACGGACGACTGCGGGCAGCCGGCCTCGACAAGTCGGTCGCCGTCATTCGTGACCGCTGGGGTTGCCCCCACGTCAATGCCGCCACCGAGCACGACGTCTGGTTCGCTCAGGGATTCTGTCATGGCCAGGACCGCCTCTGGCAACTGGAGCGCACCCGCCGTTTCGCCCGTGGCACTCTCTCCGAGATACTCGGCAAGGCGCTGATACCGGTCGACCGTTATTACCGACGCCTCGGCATTCGCCGCGTTTCCGATCGAGATTGGCCCCAACTGACCGATACCGCCCGCGGCATTCTTCAGTCTTTCAGCGACGGGGTCAACGCTGCCATTACCTCACTACGCCAGTTACCACCGGAGTTCGAGGTGCTTGATTACACACCCGAGAATTGGTCACCGACCGACAGCATTGCCCTTTGGAAGGTCATCATCCTTACCCAGACGGCGGACGCCAATACCAAGCTGTTACGGGCGGCTATTGGCCGTGAGTTCGGCCCCGAAGCGGCGGCTCTTCTCGAGCCCGATGTCCCCGAGCAGTCGCCGGTTGTCTGCCCGCCGGGCAGTACTGGTCACGGCCTTGGTGCGGAATTGGCTCGACTCAGTGCCGCAGCCCACGAGTTTGCGCCGCTATCGTCACCCGACGGCGGCTCAAACAATTGGGCTGTTGACGGCTCCTTGAGCGCTTCGGGCATGCCACTGCTTGCCGGTGACCCCCACGCCGTCATCCAGACCGCCCCGGTCTGGTACATGAACCACCTCAAGACGCCAGAATGGCAGATGACCGGGCCGAGCACCCCGGGCGTCCCCGGCATCCTCCTCTACGGGCACAACGGTCACGTCGGCTGGACGGTTACAAACGCCATTGCTGACATCGCCGACCTGTTCATCGAGCGTTTCGATGAAACGGGGCGTCAGTACCTGCACCATGAGCACTGGCTGGACGCTGAAATCCGCCACGAGGAGATTCACGTCAAGGGTTGTCCTGAGCCGCTAGTCGAGGAAATACCGGTCACCATTCACGGCCCTCTGATCAGCGGCGGTCCGCTTGGCCCCGGCCCAGCGTTAAGTTGGCAGTGGACCGGTCATAGGGTCGTCACTACTTTCGAATGTATTCCGGCAATGGCTCGTGCGCACAATGTCGATCAGTTCCGCGAGTCGCAGCGTCACTGGTCATGCCCAGTAATGAACCAGATCACCGCCGACGATTCCGGCAACATCGCCTACCAACTGGTCGGTGACATTCCGATCCGCGCTCACCACGGCGCCAACGCTGTGCCCGCCCCCGGCTGGACCGGCCAGTACGACTGGGTCGGCAACATCCCATTCGAAGAACTGCCCGTCTCTCGCAACCCGGCTCGTCACTTCGTCGTCAGTGCGAACAACCGTGTCGTCCCAGCCGGTTACCCCTATCATGTCAATGTGCCGACCGGGGCTTATCGGGCGTGGCGAATCGAGCACCTGCTTGCCGCAAAGTCATCCTTTACGCTCGACGACTTCAAGACAATCCAAGGCGACTGCTACTCACTGCCGGCGGCCACCGTTATCGAATTCCTTATCGCGATAAAAGCAGAATCGCCGGAGATGGCCGCTGCCATCGAAATGCTGCGTGGTTGGGACTGCATGCTGACGGTCGATGCCGCAGCATCCGTTCTCTACGAAGTCTTCATGCAGAAGCTCTTCGCGAGGGTCTTCTCGTTCATCGCCGACCTGTCCGGTGGGGCACTCGGAGTGGGCGGCTGGATAAGTTGCTTCCTTCCCAAGTTGCTGGGCTTGATAGAGGATAACGACCGTGCTCTTCTCGAACTCAACCCGGCAACTCGCGGCGCATCTTGGCAGGCAGTTCTCACCGAATCCCTAGTGGAGGCATGGCAGGCGCTCGTGGCCTGGCAGGATGCCGAACCGTCAGCTTGGCGATGGGGGACGCTCCACCAGCAGACATTTGTTCACAATCTGGGGCGGACGCCACCTCACGACACCATCTTCAACATCCCCGCTGTCGAGATCGGCGGCGACGGCAATACCGTCTTCGCCGCCGGGGTGGTCTATCGTAAGGACTTCGAATGCACCGTCGGGGTATCCTTCCGGATGTTGGTCGATTTCGCTGATCTCGATAGCGCCCTCTGGGTACTACCGCCAGGGCAGTCTGGACATCCCGGCAGTCCTCACTATAGCGACCACATCCGACCGTGGCTTGAAGTCGACTACCACCCGATGCTCTGGAACTGGCAACGGATCAAGTCGGAGTCGGAGGGTACCATCTGGCTGTTGCCCCTATCGGCAGAGCCACCAGACGCCGCCGCCGTGGCGCCCCAAACGACACCGTAAGTAGCGTCGTCGTCCTAGTCTCCAGCCAGGCGAGCGATCTCTCTAGCAGTCTCGTCGGCGAAATCGGTAATGATGCCGTCGATCCCCATCTCCAGAACGCCTCTCGTCTCGAACATATCCCGGCAACCCCAGACGAACACCGGCAATCCAGTAGCGCGCGCCCGGCTGACAACGTCGCTGTTGGCGTGTTGCCAATAGGTGACGACGAAGTCAGTGACGGTCTTCTTAGCCAGGCCGATAAAGTCTTCCTCGGTTTCTGTGATAACTCCTCGACGGAAGTCGGGGGCAGTTTGTGCCAGACGAAAAACGAGATCGCGGTTGAAAGACGTCAGGATTACCTTGCTAGCATCCGTGCGGGAGCGGATTAACTGGATTAGTTGCCACAGTGAAGACACCTGCTTGATCTCAATGTTGAGCAACAGCCGATCGCAGCACTGCACCAGAGTCTGTTCCAGTGTCGGCATGCGGACGCCGCCGGCAAGTCTTATTTCGCGGATCTCGGTGAAGCCCATCGCGGCTATTTCCCTGCCCTCGA
>CAZLUE010000004.1:20604-22371 GCA_964562625.1 uncultured Dehalococcoidales bacterium
GTGGAACATGACGAAGCGACCGTCGGCTGTTTCACGGACATCGCACTCGATACCGTCAATTGGCAACTGCATCGCCGCCTCAAAGGCCTCGCGGGTGTTGCCGGGGTAGTCGCGGGTGAAACCACGGTGTGCGATGTTGTATATGCGCGCCATCTTGTCCTCGTTTCCCGGCGAGTCTGCTGCCGGGATAGCACGCTAACTACGTGATTTCCCAGTCGCGGTAACCTTGCTGTATCTCAGTCAGGTATTCGCGGGACGGATCCGTTTCCCGTGATTGCTGTCGGTTTGCATAAAACACCGCCGTGGCGGAGTCACCGTCTTCACAGATAACCAGTGCGGTGACCCTCGTTCTTTCCGCCGGTGACACCATCTCCCGGTCCAGCTTCCGAAGATCCGTGTCAGAAAGTTCGTAGACCGCTCCCGGCACCTTCTCTCCTTGGTACGGTTTGACACTGGCGGTTCCGCCTCGTGTCTTCCGTGACCAGCCGGTGAATATCAATTTGTAGTTGGGCAGCACCGCCTTGAACCGGGGCCGGCTTTCGGGGCAGATCTTCGCCAGTTGGCGGCAGTTGAGATCAATGGCGTAGGCAAAGTAGTACATGAGTTGGCTCTCCGGTGATGTCCCCGTGCTAGACAGTATCGCACAACACCATCAGTCAGGCAAATGGTCGGCGGCATCTCTGTCAATCCCGGCACCTCATCCAGTTCTCGACAGGCCAGCAGCCCTGCATCCGAGGTTATCCTGGCCCCGCGGAACTCTAGCCTCAACCGCTTATCGAATTGAAGCTTCAGTGTCTCCTTGATTCTTTCACCCATTGGGTTCCTCCAGTCAGCCCCATATAATGAAGCTAAACAAGGGACTTCTGAAGCTATTCTAGCACCCTAACTCCCTCAAGTCCCCGGTTTGATATGGGAAATGTGGGAGTGACTCACCATCAGTGTCATCCCCACGTGTCATCGCCCCGCTTCACAGGCTTGAGAACAACACTGGCGTCTGTTATATCCCTTGGTGTCTAGCAGTTGCAATCCGTCGTTCATTCCTCAAAGAGAAAGGGCAGAAGAATGTTCCGTTGGTCTATCACCAGCCAGTTGGCCCTCGCCGGGGATGTTCCAGGCGCCGATATCCGCAAGGATACCGTACGATTGATGGAATCCACCACATCGGAATCGCCACCCGGGCTGTCGATACGGTTGCCGCGATTCCTTAGGGAAATGTTCGACGCTGAGTTTATCAGCGACAACCGACTGGAGACAGACGAATTCTTTTCACGGATGATAAGGATTGGCGACATCCCCCTAGAGTTGCTCGAACCGCGCAGTGACGACGGCCGTATCGAACGTTTCCTTAATCAGCGAGGTGAGGGCATGCACCACTAGGGCCTTCGCGCTGATAGTGTAGCGGATGTTCTCGAGCGTTGCGACGACATAGGACTGAGAGTGCTTGGCCGACGTTCCATTCATCCCAAGAGCGCTCACGGGATACTGATCGAGATTCTCGAAAAGGACGAGCCGTTCTACTCGTTCGGGTCCTTCTATCGCACTTCACCCCAGTTGGTGGAAGACTGCCCCTGCGTCCTGCCATCGAACCTGCAAACTTCTCTCGTTCTGTTTCTGTCCTCGGTTCATTGCTGAGTCTGAGGCTTGCCGCCAAACGACCCTCTAGGCTATACTGAGACGTAAACCCATTTCGCTTTCTTCGCTTTCCACGCCGGAGGAGGGCTTGCTCAGAACTCGTGACTGCGGTTCCCTGCGTACGGAACACGTCGG
>CAZLUE010000004.1:22389-27716 GCA_964562625.1 uncultured Dehalococcoidales bacterium
AGGGTTACCCTGGCTGGCTGGGTCGACCGCCGTCGCGACCACGGGGGGTTGATCTTCATCGATCTCCGCGATCGCTACGGGATAACTCAGGTCGTTTTCAATCCGGAGACGTCGTCCGCCACTCACGATGTCGCCAGCCAGATGCGCGGTGAGTACGTCGTTCAGGTGGAGGGTAAAGTCTCGCCCCGACCGTCCGGCACCGAGAACCGGGGCTTGCCCACCGGCGGAATCGAAGTTGTCGCTGCTACTGCCACCATCCTCAACCGCTCCGAGACGCCTCCCTTCTACATCAATCAGGATGTCGAGGTCGACGAGAACATCCGTCTCCGTTATCGTTATCTGGACATCCGCAGAAGCCGCATCCGCGACAACCTCATCCTGCGACACCGCGTCGTCGGGTACATCCGCGCCTTTCTTGATGCCCGAGACTTTGTCGAGATCGAAACGCCTATCCTGATCAAGAGCACCCCTGAGGGCGCCCGTGACTACCTCGTTCCGAGCCGTGTCCACCCAAGCAAGTTCTACGCACTGCCGCAATCGCCCCAACAGTTGAAGCAATTGTTGATGGTTGCCGGCATCGACCGCTACTACCAGATCGCCAAATGCTTCCGCGACGAGGACAGTCGTGCCGACCGCCAGCCGGAGCACACCCAGTTGGACCTTGAGATGAGCTTCGTCGAGGAAGACGACATTCTCGCCTTGATTGAGGAGTTGTTCACCGGCCTCATCAAGGAGATTAAGCCTGACATGCGTCTCATCGAACCTTGGCCTCGCCTGCAGTACGAAGATGCCATGGCCCGCTTCGGCTGTGACAAACCAGACCTACGTTTCGGAATGGAACTGCGCGACCTCTCCGACGTTGTCGCTGAGTCCGGCTTCGGCGTCTTTCGAGACACCGTCGCCAACGGTGGCAGTGTTCGTGGCATCAGTGTTCCCGGCTACGCCGGCTGCAGTCGCAGCCAGATTGAGGAATTAAACAACATCGCCCGGTCACTCGGCGCCGCCGGTTTGGTGACAATGGCCCTTAGCAATAAGGCTGTGGACATCGCCAGCCTCACCATGGACCAGGTCAAATCAGTCGCCGCCCGGTTCCTGACAGTCGAGGAAGTCCGTACCATTGCCGAACTCCTCGCGGCATCTCCCGGTGACATGATAATAATCGTTGCCGGCGAAGAGCACCTGACCGGACGAGTGCTCGGAGATCTGCGCCAGGAAATGGCGCGCCGCCTCGGTCTGGCTGACCCCACATTGCTGGCATTCGCTTTTGTCCAAGAGTTTCCACTGCTGCGCTGGGACGAGGAAACAGGACGCTGGGACTCGGAGCACCACCCATTCACAGCGCCACGGAATGAGGATGTTCCGTTGCTGGCTTCGGCGCCGGAAAGAGTCCACTCCAAACACTACGATATCGTCTGTAACGGACTAGAACTGGCCAGCGGCAGCATCCGGATACATGACTCGGAACTCCAGACGACGATCTTCCGGCTGCTCGGCCACTCGGACGAACAAATACAGGAGCGGTTCGGCACGATACTCGAGGCCTTCCGGTACGGGGCGCCTCCTCACGGAGGGATCGCCCCTGGTATAGACAGGCTAGTGATGATTCTGGCTGGCGAGGACACGATTCGGGAAGTGATCGCCTTCCCCAAGAACCAGAGCGCCGTCGATCTCACCCTTAACGCGCCATCGACTGTCGACGATGAGCAACTCGCCGAACTCCACTTACACTTGCGCGAAGACTAGACCCAAAAAATAGGGGCAACGGTGAAAGTAATTAAGGAAAAGACAGAGGACCATCAGGTATTCTTGACGATCGAAATGGCACCCGAGGAGATCGAAGAGGCATCTCAGGCCACCTACCGCCGGCTGGTGCAACGGATAAACGTACCCGGCTTTCGCAAAGGCAAGGCGCCGCGGCCGCTTCTGGTACGCCACATCGGCGGTAAGGCATTCCTGACTGACGTTATAGAGAACGCCGTTCCCGAGGCTTACGAGAAAGCCCTTACCGAGCAGGATCTGGAACCTGTTGCCCGGCCACAAATCGAACTGGTAGAGCGTGACCCGCTAATTTTCAAGGCGGTTGTTCCGTTGAGGCCGGTTGTCCACCTCGGCGACTACCGCAAGACTCGACTCAAGCCGGCGAAGATCGATGTTACCGAGGAGCGCGTCGACGCCGTCGTCGAAGAATTGCGCCAGCAGTGGGCCATCTGGGAGCCGGTTGAGCGGGCGGCCGCCTTCAGCGATCTCGTCTCCATGGATATCGAAAGCACCATCGACGGTGAACCATTCATCAACCAGCAGGGTGCCCAATTCCAAGTGACCGGTGGCTCTTCAGCACCGGCGCCTGGATTTGCCGAGGAGATCGTCGGCATGAAGGCTTCGGAAGAAAAGGAGTTCACCCTTCCCTTTACCGACAACGACACCCGTAGTGAAGTTGCCGGTAAAGAGGCAACCTTCAAGGTAACGGTAACGGCTGTCAAGGAAGAGAAACTGCCCGATGTCACCGACGAATTCGCCGCTCAGGTCGATGCCGACTTGAAGACGGTTGGCGAGATGCGTGGACGTATTCGTGAGGACCTCACCAAGCGGGCAGAAGACCGCTCACAAGTTGACTTCGAGGAGAAGGTGATCGACGCCACGGTTGAGGTCAGTAAGGTCGACTACCCACCGGTGCTGGTCGAATCTGAGATCCACCGGATGCTAGATGACCAAGTCGAACGCCTGCAAATGCAGGATCTGACGCTGGAGCAGTTTCTACAGGGCACCGGCAAAACCGAAGCAGAGTTTCATGAAGAGCTCCACCCGGTCGCCGAGAAACGGCTGGTACGCGGTCTGGTTCTTGGCAAAGTCGCCGAAGACGAGGAGATTCTAATCACCGCCACTGATATCGACGCCGAGATTGAGGAGATGCTCAAAGACACCGCCGACGAACGCAAGGCGGAGTTAAGATCCGCGCTCAACACCTTGCACACACGGGAATCAGTCAGGCAGCGACTCTTGTCGCGAAGAACCATCGGCAAACTCACTGGTATTGCCCTGGGAGACACCGTGGACGGCGGAGCCGCGCCCGGGAAAGACGAACCACGAAAGGCCAAGCCGAAAGATTCCAAGTCCAGCAAGACGAAGCCTAAGAATGCTCAGCCGAAGGAATCCAAACCTAATGATACAGAGACAACACAGGAGGAGTAGACATGAACGTCCAGCCGAACAACATAATACCGATGGTCATCGAGACCGGAGCGAGGGGCGAGCGCGCCTTTGACATCTACTCGTTGCTACTACGTGAGCGTATTGTCATGCTCGGTATGCCGATCAACGATCAAGTTGCCAACGTTGTCATCGCTCAGCTTCTCTACCTAGAACGCGAGGACCCTGACAAAGACATCAGTCTCTACATCCATTGCCCCGGCGGCGTCGTCAGTGCCGGACTGGCGATCTACGACACGATGAAGCTAATACGTCCTGACGTCTCGACAATCTGCGTCGGGCTCGCCGCCAGTATGGGCACTGTGCTGCTCTGCGCCGGCGCTGAGGGAAAGCGCTACGCCCTGCCGAACGCTACCATCCACATGCACCAGGCTATGGGCGGTGCCCAGGGACAGGCGTCCGACATTGAAATCGCGGCTCGCGAGATCATGCGGTTGCAAGAAGTCATCAGGAATATCATCGCCCTGCACACTGGCCAGACTATGGAGAAGGTCATCGCCGACACCGACCGTGACTTCTATCTGAGCGCCGAGGGGGCGGTCGAGTACCATCTGGTCGACGAAATCCTAACCAGACCCAGCACCCACGACGACAAGAAGAAGTAGCCACAGGCTATCCGACCGTCTCTTTGCCAAGAACGAGGGATCCAGAGAGCACAGCTCTCGTACGGGGCTTTGGGCAGGTCTCCCAACCAGCATCTTTTCTCGGCTTTCCATTCCAGTCCAGGAATGGAACCAGCGTGGATGGTCGAAGAGATTCCTCTCAGAACCATGCTAGATTTCACGAAGTTCGGTACTCGGTAGCGTCGTCTCTCCAGGCTGTAATAGGACGGCAAGCCCATTTTCGAGTTCTTTGAATTCGAGCGTCGCCATCACCAGTTCCCACGACGCCGGTACTGTCAATGCCGCCTGTATCTCACCGGGATACTCGGCCGGCGCACCGCTGAGAATCGCCATCGTGATTCTGATGTCGGCGACCACATCCACCATCTCGGCGGCGCCAACAGTAGCGTCAGGCATACCAAGATACCGCCGGCCATCCTCAAGAACTGTGCCGAGGCTGGCCGTGTCCGGTCGCGGTAACTTGTCAAGCTGTCGCTGAAGGTAGCGGTACCCTCGGTCGGGCTGTCTTCCAACCGTAGTTCTTGATATTCGTGGCGGACCCGTTATCGTCAAGGAAGTCGTGTAGAATTCGTCACAGCGTACGTGACGACCCGGTACACACGTCCCATCTTGCAGTGAAGTTGCCGGTGGCTTGCCATGACATCACTTCGGCCTCCCTGCCGGTAGTTGTCAGTCGACATTCTCGATCAGGTCGTCGATCTCACCGCTGAGGTCGTAACCGTTGATCGCGCGTCCCGCCGCGTCGACGACTTGGCGGTCGGCCTTGATCCTCATCCGGCCCAGGCAAAACGCCCGGATGGTGGCAACAATCAGCGGCACCTCGCGGGCCACACCGCCCTGACGTATGAGCTGGAATAGGGCGTTGTCCTCACCTTCGATCCGCCGAATTTCCTCCACCGACGAGCTTCGCCCTACTTCCTGCCAGGCCATGTCAAACCGCTCGCCACGAATCGAGAACTTACAATAGCTGACCACCGGACCTTTGTCCAGTTCGGGAACTGCCAAGTGCATCATCGCGCCGGTTTCCTCAACGCCAGTCTCGATCAGTTGCCAGATGACGTCCTGCCATATCCCGATAGGTCCACCCGGTGCCGCCGGATGAAGGTTGATGAAATCATACCGGTTGGCCATCTCCGCACCTAGAATCAGCAGGAACCCCGCCATCAGACAGAGGTCGGGTTCAAATCTTGCGATGCGGGCCATCACCTCACGGTCGTAATCAAGACGCCACTCGGGCATTGGCTCTTCGACGCTGGGGCGCTTCGTTCCTCGCGCCCGACGGTACTTTTGGTAGGAAAAACAGACGAGAGGGATGCCGTAGCCTTCGACCATCCTCAGGTATTGGTCGGTAGCATCCGTTTCTCCGTACTCGCGGCTGCAGAAGACGAACTCGATCTCTACTTTTAGATCTCCGGTGACAATCGTCTCCTGGACTGTCTTAAGCAATCGTTGCGAACTCTCACCTCTACCAGTAGAGAACCAGCCGAGCCGGTACAT
>CAZLUE010000005.1:0-26559 GCA_964562625.1 uncultured Dehalococcoidales bacterium
AGCCGCCGATATCGATACTATCCTGCGCACCGAACCGGCTACATCCAGCTACTCCAACCCGCCATCATCCCTGAGCGCGCCGTGCCGATTCTCCTCCACCACCTGCGAACAGCAGGTATTGACACCCCGCCGCCGGTGACCTACCATTGCATGACATCTCGCTCCGGAAAGCCCACGGCCAAGGAGGTCGCCATGTTCGAGAAGATTCTCGTCTGCCTGGATAGTTCTGACTTAGCTGAGCAGGTCTTGCCCTACGCCGCCGAGGTGGCCAGGCGATTCAAGAGCAATCTGATACTGCTCGAAGTCACCGCCACTCCAAGTGCTGTCGTCGAACCGACCACTGGCTATTACCGGGCACCATCACCGGAAGCGGTGGTTCGACGCGAGGACGAGGCTAATGAGTACCTCGCCGAAGTCGCCGCCCGCCTCGAGAGCGAGGGCCTCGACGTAAAGTACCTTACTCAGCCCGGCAACCCCGGCCGGACAATCGTCAGTTTCGCCGAAGATAACGGCGTCGGCCTGATCGCCCTCGCAACCCACGGAAGAAGCGGCCTCAGCCGAATCGCCTTCGGAAGCGTCGCTGATTTCGTTATGAAGAGTTCCGGTTTACCCAGCCTCGTCATCCGTCCCCGCCCGCCGATGCACTAGCACTTCCATCACCAGCAGCGTTCCGCTAGAATAGGCCCATGGTAAAGGCAGGCCCGACGCCGATTCGGCGGCAGTACCTCCAGATCAAGAAACAGTATCAGGACGCCATCCTCCTCTTCCAGCTGGGTGACTTCTACGAGGCGTTCGACGAGGACGCCCGCGTCATCGCCAAGGAACTCGAGATCGTCCTCACATCGCGCGAGATGGGCAAGAGCAACCGCGTCCCGATGGCCGGCATTCCCTACCACGCCCTGGAAAACTACCTGGCGAAGCTCATCAGCCACGACCACCGAGTCGCCATCTGCGAGCAGGTCACCAAACCATCAGACTCGCCGGGCATCGTCGACCGCGAGGTCGTCCGCGTCGTCACTCCGGGAACCATCGTCGAACCCGACCTGCTCGACAGCCACGCTAACAACTACTTGGCCGGTGTCGCCTTCAGCGACGATGAGGCAGCAATCGCCCACGTCGACATCACCACCAGTGAGTTCGCCGTCACCCAACTGCCACGCGACCGCGCCTTCGCCGAACTGGAGCGACTTCGCCCCTCGGAAGTCATCGCTGGCACCGAGGATAGCGCCGCCGAAGCGCTCGCCGAAATCAAAGTCACCACAGTCGACGACTACTGGTTCGAGAGCGAAAACGCCCGCCAGACGCTACTCGACCAGTTCAAGGTGGCGACCCTCGAGGGGTTCGGTTGCGCCCGACTGCCGCTGGCGATCACAGCCGCCGGCGCGGTCGTCCGCTACCTCCAAGAGACGCAGAAGACGTCGCTGGGACAGATCAGTAGCCTCACTACCTATTCTACTGAGAACTTCATGACGCTCGATGCCAGAACTCAGGACAATCTCGATCTGTTCCGCGGCACCAGCGGGAGCGCAGCCGATTCACTCCTATCCGTCATCGACCTCACAAGAACGTCGATGGGCAGCCGTCTCCTCAAGCGCTGGCTCGGGCAACCACTGCTCGATGTCGATATATTGACTCGTCGCCATGATGCCGTTGGTTGGTTTCACGATAACTCGTTACCGCGCATCCAGGTAACCGGCCTCCTTGGCACCGTCGCCGATATCGAACGTCTCGTCAACCGTATCGCCGTCAACGTCGCCACTCCTCAGGAGCTAATTACCCTCCGTGACAGCCTCGAACTAGTCCCCGAAGTAAGAGCGATAATCGCGGGCCAGATCGAGTCGGAAAGCCTCGCCTGGCTAATCACCGGCCTCAAATCCCACAAAGATGTCGTCGCCCTGATCAGTGAGGCAATCTCGGACGAGCCGTCTAACACCGTCGGCGATGGTAACGTCATCCGCACCGGTTTCGCCGCCGAACTCGATAGCCTCCGCGAGGTTATCGGCAACGCCCGCCAGTATCTCGCCAACCTGGAAAAGCACGAGCAGGCGGCCAGCGGTATCAAGTCACTCCGCGTCGGTTACAACCGCGTCTTCGGATATTATTTTGAAATCTCCAACGCTAACCTCAGCCAGGTGCCGGAGCACTACATCCGTAAGCAGACGCTGGTCGGCGGCGAGCGCTACTACACGCCGGAACTTAAGGAGCATGAATCGACGATCATCAACGCCAGCGAACGCATCAGCGAACTCGAGACCGACCTTTTCCGCCAAGTCTGCCACCAGGTCGCCGCCACTGGTAAAGCGGTACTGGCGGTGGCACGGGCTATCGCCGAGATCGATGTCCTCGCCGGACTCGCCGAGGTTGCCGTCCGCCACGATTACGCCCGGCCGGAATTGACCGAGGGCACCGAACTGACGATCATCGAAGGCCGCCACCCGGTCGTCGAACGGGTACTGACTGACTCCGGCTTCGTCCCCAACGACACTCACCTCTCCAATGACGGCACCCAGATCATCATCCTCACCGGACCGAACATGGCCGGCAAGTCAACCTATCTCCGTCAGGTAGCCCTGATCGTCCTACTCACCCAGATCGGCAGTTTCGTCCCCGCTCGGTCGACCCGAATCGGCTTGGTCGACCGCATCTTTACCCGAATCGGTGCCCGCGACGACCTCGCCTCGGGGGAATCGACCTTCATGATGGAAATGGTCGAGACGGCCAACATCCTCAACAACGCGACCTCACGGTCGCTGCTAATTCTCGATGAAATCGGCCGTGGTACCAGCACCTATGACGGCCTGTCGATTGCACGCGCCGTCGCCGAGTACATCCACAATCATCCCCGGCTCGGCACCAAGACACTGTTCGCCACCCACTACCACGAAATGGTGGAGTTAGCCGGTTTCCTGCCGCGAGTCAGGAACTATAACGTCGCCGTCGCCGAGGACTGCGGCGAGGTCGTCTTTCTCCGCAAGATAGTCTCCGGCGGGGTTGACAAGAGCTACGGGATACACGTCGCCAAGCTGGCCGGGTTGCCTCGCCCGGTCATCCACCGCGCTCAGGAGGTACTCGACGACCTCGAAAGCAACGGCCGCGCCCCGTCCGCCGGGTCAGGGAAGCGAGCCAGGAGCATGCCATCACCGCAACTACCGCTGCCCGGTGCACCTTCACCACTGATTCAAGAGATTAAGGAACTGGAAATCGACTCGATGACACCGCTCGATGCCCTAACTCACCTCTACGAACTTCAGAGAAAGGCACGGGGAACATGAAAGGAAACGAACCAAGGCTAAGCAGGCATCCGAAGGCGTGATTCGTTTCTGACTTTAAGCAAAAGCGATGAGGGAGATTATGGATGCAGGGTCACCCCTCACCAAGCAACCCGCTCCTGAACCGCTCGACGACGTCGGGGTGCCTCGACATGGCGCCGCCGATGCCATACTGCTGCTCCAACCGTAGCGGTACGCAACAGCAAGTGCAGCAGTTACAGATCGCGTAGAAGTTGTCGCGGCACTTGATGATGCTGTGGATCAGCCCACGCCGGTGGCTGTCGCGGATAATTTCCTTGGCCTCGCCTTTAGTGATCTCGCGATAGTCAGAAGGACGCTCATCAATGAAGACGTTGCCAGACATCCCTAGCATTATTTCGGACTGGCGGGGATGGTCGCAGTTAGCGAAGACTTGACGACAGGTACACGGCCCGAGAGCCAAGTCGGCAGCGGCATCGATGACCTCATTGGCCTCTACAGTTGTCAGCAGGTAGGAACCTTCGAGATTGCTCCCCCAGGTGTTACCGATCAGCCGGATCAGCCGACCGAACAGCGGCAGCCGCGTCCACTTGGCAAAGAAGATGTAAAGCCGTAGCGCAGACTCCCGATTTCGACTGTAGAACCTCAGTGTGTGGTGCATGATACCTCACAATCCCGGCACAACTCTGGACCGGGTGACAAACAATTGCGCAAGACGTACGGCTACCTATCAGCCGGCGGCCACACGGTTTCGCAGCACGCCAATCCCGCCCAGTTCCGCCTCGACGGTATCGCCGACCTTCATCGGACCGACGCCACCAGGCGTTCCAGTGGCGATGACGTCACCGGGAAGCAGCGTCATCACGCTAGAAACAAAGCTGATGACCTCTGCGACTGAGAAGATCAGGTCGTAGTGTTGCCGTGCTGCTTGACGCCGCCGTTGAGCCGTGTCTCCAACGGCACGTCGCCGGGGTCCAGGTCGGTCTCGATGTGCGGCCCGATGGCAGCAAAGGTGTCGAAACCTTTGGCCCGCGTCCACTGGCCATCCTTAGACTGCAAGTCGCGGGCGGTGACATCGTTGAAGCAAGTGCAACCGAAGACATGATCCAGTGCCCGCTGCGGAGAAACCCGCCGCGTCAGTTTGCCGATGATCACGCCAAGTTCGCCCTCAAAGTCGACCCGTGAGGACATCGTCGGATAGACGATATCGTCATCCGGTCCGATGACGGCCGTCGATGGTTTGAGAAAGACCAGTGGCGTCTCTGGCAGCGAGGTACTCATTTCCTCGGCGTGACTACGATAGTTAAGCCCAATAGCAACGATCTTGGATGGTCGGCACGGCGCTAGCAGCCGGACATGGTCGCGCCGGTGGCGCTGGCCGGTCGTCTTCACAGCGCGAAACGGACTCCGTTGAAGCGCGGTCACAAACTGACCGTCAAGCACCCCGTAGCCGGTCTTCCCTCCAATCGCGAAACGTACAATCTTCATCCGATCACGACAAGTGTAGCCGCCCAGACTGGCGCAATGCAAATCGGCACCACAACAGGCGTGTTTTGTTGCCCAGTCACGCACGTTATGCTATAGTCGAGTACATATTATGGGAACGAAAGTATCACGGATCAGGGGCGGCACAGTCACTTCACCGCGTGGTTTTCACGCGGGGGCGACCGCCGCCGGCATCAAGAATCCAGACGACGACCGGCTCGACCTCGGCATCCTCTTTTCCGAAGAGCCATGCGTCGCCGCCGGGGTGCTGACGACCAATCTGGTGAAATCGGCGCCGGTGATCCTCAGCCGGGAGCACCTCGAGACCGGCCGCGCGAGCGCGGTGGTCGCCTGCAGCGGCTGCGCCAACGCCAGCACCGGAAAGCAGGGCCTGACCGACGCCGTCGAGATGGCGACGCTGACTGCCGATAGCCTCGGCATCGATGTCGACGACGTCCTGGTTGCCAGCACCGGCGTTATCGGTCCACGCCTGCCAATGGAGCAAGTGCGCGACGGCCTGCGCCACATCGGTCTGTCCGACGCCGGTGGCCACGATCTCGCCCGGGCGATCATGACAACAGACACCCGCCCCAAGGAAATCGCCGTCACCGTGGAGACCGGAGAAACGAACTTCACCATCGGTGGTATCGCTAAGGGATCCGGCATGATACACCCCAACATGGCGACACTGCTCGGCTTTCTGGCCACCGACGCCGCCGTCAAGCATGATTTCCTAGTGACGGCGCTACGCCAAGCGGCGGACACCTCGTTCAACATGATATCGGTCGACGGCGACACCAGCCCGAGCGACACGCTGCTGCTGCTCGCCAACAGCGTCGCCGGCAACACCACCATCGACAGCCGAAGTGAACTGGCCAGTACTTTTCAGGAAGCGCTAAACCAGGTCTGCATCCAGCTCGCCCGCTCGATTGCCCGCGACGGCGAAGGCGCCAGCAAGTTGATCGAAGTCACCGTCAACGGCGCCGCCAGCCTGGCGGATGCCCGTCTCGCGGCGCGCACGGTGACCGCTTCGCCGCTACTGAAATCGGCCGTTTACGGCTGCGACCCCAACTGGGGTCGCGTCGTCGCCGCTCTCGGCAGAAGCGGCGCCGCTGTCGAAGAATCGAACCTCGACATCGCCATCGGCGAGACAACGGTACTTAAGGGCGGCGCTCCGCAGCCGTTCGATAAGGCGACCATCGTCGACCAACTCAAGCGAGACGACGTTTTGATAAGCGCCAACCTCAATCTCGGCGGGGCTTCGGCAACCGCCTGGGGTTGCGATCTCACCGAGGAGTACGTCGTCATCAACAGCCAATACACTACCTAGGAACCACGGCAGGGAGAAGGCAGTGAACGGCGATTCCCAAAAAATAACGGTTGTCACGACGGTCGTCAAGATAGGCGGCGCCACTCACGGCAATCACGACCTGATCGCCGAAGACATCGTCGCTCTGCAGCGCGGTGGCCAGCGGCTGGTCGTCGTCCACGGCGGCGGCAAACGGGTCACCGAATGGCTTGACCGCCAGGGCGTGGAAACGCGCTTCGTCCGCGGCGAGCGAGTCACCGACGGACCGACCCTCGATGTCGCCACCGCCGTCCTCGCCGGCCTCATCAACAAGGAACTTGTCGCCGCGATAAACTGTCGCGGTGGGCGTGCAGTCGGTATCAGCGGCGTCGACGGCGCCTTGGCGCAGAGCCGACTTCGGAATGATGACATGGGATTTGTCGGCGAAGTCGTCACCGTCGACCCAACCGTACTGACGGCATTACTCGAAGCCGGATTCATGCCGGTGGTGTCTCCGGTCAGCCTCCACGCAATTGACCGTGCCGACGGCACGCCGGGTATCCTCAACGTGAACGGCGACCCGCTCGCCGGTGAGATTGCCGCCGCCCTCAATGCCGAAAAGTTGGTCTTCCTGACCGACGTCGCCGGCATCAGCGACCAAACAGGACAGGTCGTCTCACACCTGTCGCCGGAGGAGGCCAAGGCGCTCGTCGCAGCCGGCGTCGCCTCAGGAGGGATGATACCGAAGATCGATGCCTGCTTGAGAGCGCTGATTTCTGGCGGCGCCGCCTGCATCGTCGATGGCCGCACCGCCCACGCTTTGCTCGACGCGATGGACGACCAACCGAGTGGAACGACAATTCAAGTGGGTAGCCGCCGCGCGCAGTCAGTGAATTCTCATGAAAGAGTGAAATGACCAATTGGGCAGAACTCGATAATCAGTACGTCATGAAGACGATGAACCGGATACCGTTGACGATTGTCCGCGGCGAAGGCTGCCGTGTCTGGGACGACGCCGGTCGTGAGTACCTTGATTTCGTCGCCGGCTTGGCCGTCAATTGCCTCGGCCACTGCCACCCGGCGGTTATCGCCGCCATCACGGAGCAAGCGGGAACGCTGATGCAAACCTCCCTCTGGTATCACACCATGCCCAAGATTAAGCTGGCAAAGCTGCTGGTGGAGAACAGTTGCTTTGATAAGGCTTTCTTCTGCGGTAGCGGCGCCGAGGCCAATGAAGGAGCGATCAAGCTGGCCCGCCGCTACGGCCATCTCAAACACAACGGCGCCTATGAGATCATCACCACCTTCGACTCCTTCCACGGGCGGACGCTGATGACCACCGCCGCCACCGGTCAGGAGAAGCTGCATAAGCCATACACGCCGCTACCGACCGGTTTCCGCCACGTCCCCTTCGGTGACACGGAAACCCTGAAAGCGTCAACGACCGACGATGTATGTGCGATTATGATCGAGCCGGTGCAGGGCGAGGGCGGGGTGAACGTGCCCGACGACGACTACTTCCACACCGTCCGCCAGTGGTGCGACGAGCGGGGAATACTCCTGATACTGGACGAAGTGCAGACCGGGATTGGACGGCTGGGTGAGTTGTTCGGCTACCAGCTATTCGATATTGAACCGGACATCATTACACTCGCCAAGGGGCTCGGTGGCGGTATTCCAATCGGCGCGTTCCTCGCCAATAAGAAGGCCGACGTCTTCTCCCTCGGTGATCACAACGCGACCTTCGGCGGCAACCCACTAACCACCGCCACCGCCCACGCCGTCGTCAAATACATCCTGGATAACGACGTCTTGGCTCATGCCCGCCGAATGGGAGAATACCTCATCGCCGGACTGGAATGGTTACGGCGCAAGCACCCCCGGATTACGGATGTCCGCGGGCGTGGGCTGCTCTTGGCAATCGGCCTCGACAGCAATGCCGCCATGGACATCGTCATGGCCTGCCTGAAACGTGGCCTGCTCGTCAATCCGGTCAAGCCGAACGCGGTGCGCTTCATGCCTCCACTGACGGTCACCGAAGACGAGATCGATCAGGCACTGGCAATCGTCGACGAGGCGTTGGCAACGCTGGCAACCAAGTAACTTTCGGGAAGACGGTATTATGGCCGACAAGGAAACGATAGTACTCGCCTACAGCGGCGGCCTGGATACTTCGGCAGCGATCCCATGGCTTCAGGAGAAGTTCGACGCCGACATCATCACAGTGACTATCGACGTCGGCAACGAGCGTGACTTCACCACCATCCGCGAGAAGGCACTAAAGGTTGGCGCCAAGAAGGCAATCGTCGTCAACGCCAAGGAATCATTCGTCAAGTACTTCATATTCCCAGCGCTCCAGGCGGACGTTCTCTATGAGGGCCAGTATCCGCTGGCGACGGCGCTCTCACGGCCGCTGATGACCAAGCTGTTGGTGGACGCCGCCGTTGAAGAGAACGCCACCGCCGTCGCCCACGGCTGCACCGGCAAGGGCAACGACCAGGTACGCTTCGAGGTCGGCATCAACGCTCTGGCGCCGCACCTCAAGGTAATCGCCCCGGCACGAGAATGGGGAATGACCCGCGAGGAACTGATCGCCTACACTGAAGCTCACGGTATCCCGGTACCGATCACCGTCGGCAGCCCCTACTCGGTCGACGAGTGCCTCTGGGGACGCAGCGTCGAATGCGGTATCCTCGAAGACCCGTGGACGGAACCACCCGAGGACGCATACGCCTGGACGACATCGCCGGACGACGCCCCCGCTAAGCCGCGCTACATCGAGATTGGCTTTGAGCAAGGCATCCCTATCACCCTCGACGGCGAAGACATGGACGGTGTCAGCCTGATCGGTCAACTCAACGATATCGCCGGCAGCCACGGCGTCGGCCGGATCGACCACGTCGAGAACCGCCTGATCGGCATCAAGTCGCGCGAAATCTACGAAGCACCGGCGGCGCTGACGCTGCTCCAGGCGCACCTCGCACTGGAGGCGATGACGCTTTCCAAGAACCAGATCCACTTCAAACAGAAGGTCGCACAAGAATGCGCTGAGCTCATCTACAACGGCCTCTGGTTCAGCTCACTCAATCGTGACCTCGCCGCATATGTGCTCAGTTCGCAGCGTTACGTCACCGGCACGATACGCACCCGACTCCATCGGGGACAGGCCACCGTCGTCGGCCGCAAGTCGCCGAAATCCCTCTATAACATCAACCTAGCCACCTACGACAAAGGCGACCAGTTCGACCAGTCCGCCTCGACCGGATTCATCCACTTGTGGGGGCTGTCGGCAAAAACCCAGGCGCAGGTGCAGTTGCTGGCAGATAGCGAAGGACCCTTGAGCATCATGGCGACCGGTGCGCCGAAGGAAGAACAGGATGAACCAGATTCGCCGATCGCGTAGAGACGCCCGGGGAGCCGAAGGAAGACCAGAATGAGCCAGATTCGCGGCCGCTTCGATCGGGACGCAGATGAGTCCGCCAAGAACTACTCCGTCTCCATCCAGTTCGACCGGCGTCTCTACGTCGACGACATCGCCGGTTCAGTTGCACACGCCCGAATGCTCGCTACACAGAATATTATCCCGCGGGAGAAGGCCGACGCCATTATCACCGGTCTTGAGGAGATCAAGGACGAAATCGAGCGCGGAGAGTTCCAGTTCAAACCGGAGTTGGAAGATATTCACATGAATATCGAGGCCCGCCTGATCGAGAAAATCGGCGAAACCGGCGGCAAACTACACACCGCTCGTTCGCGAAATGACCAGGTGGCCACCGACCTGCGACTTTACACGCGACGGGCAATCGATGATACCGCCGTCGCCATCAACCGTCTCAGGTCAGCGCTCGTCTCGCTGGCCGAGGCCAACCGAGAGATCGTCGTCCCCGGCTACACCCACCTGCAACGCGCCCAACCAGTGCTGCTCGCCCACCATCTGCTCGCCTATTTTGAGATGCTCGGGCGCGACATCGACCGTTTCCAGTGCTGCCGAAAGAGAGTCAATGTCCTCCCCCTTGGAAGCGGCGCCCTGGCCGGCGTCGCTTACGATATCGACCGCGAGACCGTTTCCAGAGAACTCGGTTTCGCCGGCGTCAGCGGCAACAGCATCGACGCCGTCGCCGACCGTGACTTCGTTGTCGAGTACCAGTCGGCGGCCTCGATCTGCATGATGCACCTGTCGCGCCTCGCCGAGGAGATCATTCTGTGGTCGTCCTCTGAGTTCGGCTTCGTCGAGGTCGATGACGCCTACGCCACCGGCTCGAGCATCATGCCGCAAAAGAAGAACCCGGACATTGCCGAACTCGCCCGCGGCAAGACAGGCCGCGTCTACGGTAACCTGATTGGACTGTTGACGACACTGAAAGGACTACCATTGGCCTACAACCGGGATCTCCAAGAGGACAAGGAGGGCTTCTTCGACACGATCGATAACCTGCTGGCAACCCTCGAAGTTTTCGCCGGGATGGTTGCTACGCTGCGCGTCAACGCCGTGAATGCCGACCGCGCCGTTCGCCATGGCTACCTGCTGGCAACCGACCTCGCCGATTACCTCGTCAAGAAGGGCGCCGCTTTTCGCGCCGCCCACGAGGTGGTTGCCCGGCTGGTCAACCACACGGTCGCCGCCGGCAAGAACCTGTCCGAATTGACGATCGAGGAATACCGCCGCTTCTCACCCCTCTTCGCCGAAGACACCATCGAAATATCGGTGGAATCATCACTAGCGGGGCGGGACCAAGTTGGTGGCACCGCCCCGAAGCGAGTCGCCATGGCCCTCGCCGAAGCCAGAACATTAGTAGGGATTGTGATAGACCAATGAGAGGATCCGCCGTCAAGCTGGCCCCATCGATCCTGTCGGCCGATTTCACCAAGCTCGGTGATGCGGTCGCCGAGGCCGCCGCCGCCGGCGCGGACTATATTCACGTCGACGTCATGGACGGCCGGTTCGTACCGCCAATCACGATTGGCTCACTGGGCGTCAGCGCGCTACGGTCGTGCACGACGCTGCCGCTCGACGTCCACCTGATGATCGAATCGCCGGAACAACAAATAAACCAATTCGCCAAGGCCGGCGCCGACATCATCACCGTCCACGTCGAGACCTGCCCTCATCTTCACCGCACCTTGCAGCAGATCAGGCAGGCCGGCGCCAAGGCCGGCGTCGCACTCAACCCGAGCACCCCGCTGGCAGCCCTGGACGAGGTGCTCCCCTCGGCGGACGTCGTCATGGTGATGACGGTCAATCCCGGCTTCGGCGGCCAGACATTCATCGAGGAGATGCTGGACAAAATTAGCCGGCTGCGGAAGACGCTGGACAGTCGCCAGTTGGCCGCGGACTTGGAAGTCGATGGCGGGGTACACGCCGGCAATATCGGCGCGCTCATGCGGGCCGGGGCCAGGGTGCTCGTCGCCGGATCCGCCGTTTTCGGCTCAGAGCTACCGGTTGCCGGGGCAGTGGCGAAATTGCGGGCCAACCTGCTCTAGAGGACTACGCGGTCGTGACCGGAACGACGGCGGCCCGAGCCGCTTTGTGGTGGGTCCGCAGACAGCGCGTACAGACGGTCATACGCTTCCGCTTACCGTCGATGGTCAATGTCACCGGATGTATATTCGGCACCCAGCGCCGCTTCGTGTGGCGCTTGGAGTGACTTACATTGTTTCCGAACATGGGCGTCTTGTCACAAAGGTCGCACTTCACGTGTGTCTCCTTGACTAACCGAATGGTTTGGGTTAACTTATGTATCATACTACCATGGCTGATAGTCACTTCTCAAGCATGCCGGCCGGGACAGTCTCCCGTATGGCTGCTCGCAACGAGCTCTGTCGCCCCAGGGCAGAACCCTTCGGAGAGGTTCCTGCGAGGGTCAGAAAGATAGTGAATGCATGAAGCAAACTGAGAAGATCTCCGGACATGATTTCCGCGAGATGTTCACTTGCGCCACCTCCTGGCTAGAGAAAAGCGTCGACGACATCGACGCCCTCAACGTCTTCCCGGTACCCGATGGCGATACCGGCACGAACATGCTGTTGACGATGAACTCCTGCCTCGAAGAGGCCTATCGCGCCACCGACGGCAGCACTTCGGCAATCGCCGGGTCGATGGCCAGGGGAGCCCTGATGGGCGCCAGGGGCAACAGCGGCGTAATCCTCTCCCAGATCATCCGTGGACTAGCGAAAGATGTCGCCGGCAAGGAGTCGCTGACCGCCACCGACGTTGCCAGCGCCCTCAGCCAGGCCTCCCACGTCGCCTACATGGGACTGAGCAATCCGGTCGAGGGGACAATCCTGACGGTCATGAAGGACGCCTCGATCGCCGCCGAGAAGACCGCCGGCGAGGACTCGGACCCGATCTCCGTGATCGAATCGGCGGTGAACGCCGCCAATAGCTCGGTAGCCAACACACCGACACTGCTGCCGATGCTCAAAGAGGCCGGTGTTGTCGATGCCGGCGGACAAGGACTGTACACGCTCCTCGAGGGCGCCCTGCACTACCTGAAAGGTCAGGCTGAGCAGATACAGTTCCGCAAGCCGCAGATGGTGGCCAGCAACATCCCCCTCACCAGACGCCCGCCGGAGATGCTGGCGATCGACGAAGTGCCGTTCGGCTACTGCACCGAGTTCATGCTCCGGGGCGACAAGCTCAAGCCGAACCGCATCCGCGGCAAGCTGGAAAAGAAGGGTGAGTCACTGATCGTCGTGGGAGACGAAGGCACGGTCCGTGTTCACATCCACACCACCGACCCCGGCGAGGTGTTGCATTACGTCGCCTCTACCGGCGGGACGATGCACCAGGTATCGATCCGGAACATGGACGAACAGCACCACGATTTCCTCGAAATGCAGCGCAACAAGGCGCCCGAGGTAGATATGGCGATCGTTTCCGTGGCCACTGGTGACGGCCTCAAGGAGGTCTTCCAGAGCCTTGGCGCGACCTCGATCGTCTCCGGCGGCCAGACGATGAATCCGAGCACCAAGGACATCCTTCAGGCAATCGAACTGACCTCGTCGGACAAGGTGATCGTCCTACCGAACAACAAGAACATCATCCTCGCCGCCGAGCAAACGAAATCACTCACCGAAAAGACGGTCGAGATCGTCGCCACGGAGACGATCCCGCAGGGCGTCGCCGCCCTGCTCGCCTTCGACTACGAGGCCGATTTCGAGACCAACGCCAACATCATGCGGCAGTCACTGCCGCTGGTGCAGACGATTGAGATCACCCGCGCGGTGCGTAACACTCAGATCAACGACATCAAGGTCAAGAAGAAGAAGGCGATCGGTATGCTCGATGGTGAACTGGTCGCTGTCGGCAACACTCCGGTCGATGTCATCCACGAGGCAATGGACAAGCTAGATACCGAACGGTTAGAGATCGTCACGATATACTACGGTTCCGACAACGGCCAGACGGAAGCGGAACGAGTCAGTGCCATCATCAGCGAGCGTTACCCCAACCTCCAGGTGGAAGTCGTCCACGGCGGCCAGCCCCATTACGAGTACATCATCTCTGTGGAATAAGCCAAGGGAGCATTATCGATGACAGTCAAGATCGTCACTGACAGCACGTCGGACATAACCGCCGAGGAGGGTGCCGCACTTGGCATCAGCGTCATCCCGTTGACGGTACTCTTCGGGCGAGAGACCTACCTAGACCGCGTCACGATAACCTCCGATGAGTTCTATCATCGCCTCGTCAGCGGTGACGTCTTCCCGAAGACTACCCAGCCCTCTCCGGCCGAGTTTTCCGAGCTCTACGACAAGCTGGCCAACGAGACCGACGAGATACTGGTGCTGACGATCTCATCCAAGCTGAGTGGCACCTTCAACTCAGCCACCAGCGCCGCCAAGTCGATGACGAAGAAGTGCCGAATCGAGGTCATCGATTCGCAGCGAGCAGCCATGGGCCACGGCATTGTCGCCATCGCCGCCGCCGAAGCAGCCGCCAAAGGAGCCAGCCTCAATGAACTGGTCGCCTTGACCCGGGACTTGCTGCCACGCTCCCACTGGGTGTGCTATTTCGATACCCTCGACTACCTTGCCAAGGGCGGGCGCATCGGACGGGCGAAACACCTGCTCGGCTCGATGCTGTCTTTCAAGCAAATCCTGACAATCAAGGACGGTGAGGTTTCTCCGGTGACACGACGGCGCTCACAGACGGCCGGCACCGAGTACCTCCACGGTTTCGTCACCGGCTTCGCCTCGGTTGAAGCCCTAGCGGTGGAACATACGACACTGCCCGACGAGGCCGACCGGCTGGCCAGCCGCCTCGCCGAGGCATATCCCGAAGTCAAGATCCGGCGCTCGATCGTCAGCCCCGTGCTCGGCGCCTACGGCGGCCCAAATGCTATTGCCGTCACTGTGCTGGAGGGCTAGGACAGCGCCTGATGCCAGTCAAGATCGTCACCGACAGCACCGCTGACCTGCCATCCGAAATCATCAACGAGCTCGGTACCAGCGTCGTCCCGATCTACCTTCGCATCGGCACTGAAGTCTATCGCGACGGCGTCGATATCAGCCACGGCGGACCTGGCACACTGGCGGTGGCGCTGCTTGGCAATGGCAACGCCGGTCGCGCGCCGAATGTCTAGCCGGACCGCGGGATGCCGGATGACCGTCTGGGGCAACGGTGGCAAGTCGGAAATGAGGGCGGCGGGTTGCCAGTAGATGTCGGTCCGCTACGCAAGATACTCCAACTGGAGAAGGCGCGCGGCTTCTCCGATTCAGCGGTGTTCGGCGGCCTCGACCGTTTCCTCGCCAACTGGACGGGCCCGGCCATGACCGCCATCGGCGGTGACCGGAACCTGCTGGCCCGCTTCCGCGATCTGGGACTAGACAGCCCCGACTACGCTTCGCTGTCGCCGGTCGAGCGGCGCAAATGGTCGACCGGCGTCGTCCAACTGCTCGACGCTCTGGAACCCAGCGAGACCGGTACGCCCCAGTCTCCAGCGTCCGCCGCGCCGGTCATGCCCCAGATTACCACACGGCGACCTCGTACCGCCCGCGCCCAGGCGCCGGTCGCGGCGCCGTCGCTCGAATCTCCGATCTCGGTTCTGAGGGGCGTCAGCGCCAACCTTGTCACCCGATTCGAGAAGCTCAGAGTCCGCTCGATCCGTGACCTCCTCTACTTCTTCCCCAACCGCCATCTCGACTACTCACAGGTAAAATCGGTCTCGGAACTCATCGAAGGCGAGGAAGAGACGATCATCGCCAACGTCTGGCAGGCCTTCGAGTCCCGTCCCGGCGGCCACAAGAGCACAGAGGCAGTCGTCGGCGACGACACCGGCAACGTACGCGTCGTCTGGTTCAACAACCCCTACGTGGCACGCAACCTACCGGCCAACAGCCGCATCGTCCTCAGCGGGCGAGTTCGCCTCTTCAGTGGCCGATTCGTCTTCGAATCTCCGGAGTGGGAACCGTATCAGGACACCGAACTCGTCCATACCGGCCGCCTCGTCCCCGTCTACCCACTGACGCGGGGACTACGATCACGGCAAATGCGCAAACTGATGAAAGGCTCCATCGACCGGTGGGCCAGCCAGGTCGCCGATTTCCTGCCGGCGCCGGTACGGCAGCGCTGCAATCTCCTCGATTTACCGGTAGCGATCGCCCAAGCCCACTACCCAGAAGACAAAGATGCCAAGAGCCGCGCCCGCGAGCGACTCGCCTTCGACGAACTTTTCCTCCTCCAGCTCGGCGTCCTCAGCAAGAAGCGAGACTGGCAGGAGAGCCAGCCGGGCAACTCGATCGCAACCGCCCGCCCGGTACTCGACGCCTTCATCGATTCGCTACCGTTCACACTGACGGCCGCGCAGAACCGGGTAGTCACCGAGATGCTGACCGACCTCGCCAGGCCGCTGCCGATGTCACGACTCCTCCAGGGTGACGTCGGCAGCGGCAAGACGGTTGTCGCCGCCACCGGGCTGCTGATGTCCGCTACCGCTGGCTTCCAGGGCGCGCTGATGGCACCCACCGAAATCCTCGCCGAGCAGCACTTCAACACTATCTGCCGACTGTTCGAAGCCGCCAGCCGCGAGACCAAAGAGGACGACCCGGTACGGAGCTTCACCGGTCTACTCGACCGCCCGATCATCATCGCCCGGCTGACAGGGGCAACACCTGCCGCCGAAAAACGGCATCTTCATCGCCGCATCAGGGACGGTAAGATCGACCTCATAATCGGCACCCACGCACTGATCCAGAAGAACGTCGAATTCCACAGCCTCGGCATGGCGGTTATCGATGAACAGCACCGTTTCGGCGTCGCCCAGCGCTCCGTACTTCGCCAAAAGGGCTTCAACCCGCACATCCTGGTAATGACGGCGACGCCGATTCCAAGGACGCTGGCACTGACCGTCTACGGTGATCTCGATCTCTCGGTGCTCGACGAAATGCCGCCGGGACGCCAGGATATCAGGACGCGATGGCTCCAACCCAATCAGCGAACTAGTGCCTATAATTTCCTCCGCAAGCAGGCCAGTAATGGGTGCCAGGCGTTCATCATCTGCCCCCTCATCGAGGAGTCCGATGCCATCCAGGTAAGGGCGGCCACCGTCGAGTACGAACGCCTCGCCGTCAATGTCTTCCCTGAATTTGAACTGGGACTGCTTCATGGCCGCCTCTCCGCGAAGGACAAGGAGGCCGTGATGCGCCGATTCTATGACGGCGAGACCGACATCCTGGTATCGACCGCCGTCGTCGAAGTCGGCATCGACGTCCCCAACGCGACCGTGATGATGGTCGAAAGCGCAGATCGTTTCGGACTGTCGCAGCTGCACCAGTTCCGCGGCCGGGTTGGCCGCGGCTCAGAACAAAGCTACTGCATGTTGATGACCGAGGAGCCGTCCCGGCTCGCCAGGCAGCGCCTTGACATCATCGAGAGCGTCCAGGACGGCTTCCGGCTCGCCGAAGAGGACCTCAAGCTGCGTGGTCCCGGTGAGTTTTTCGGCACCCGCCAGAGCGGCCTGCCGGACCTACGGATGGCCAAGATATCGGACGTCGCCCTGCTGGAGCGCACCCGCACCGAAGCACTACGCCTCTTCGAGGAAGACCGTGAGTTGGAGAAGGCGGAGCACGCCCCACTGGTCCGAGAAATGACCCGCGTCTGGGCGGCCGAAGCCGGCGAGTGGAGCTAGCCGGCGGCTGACAAAGGCGAGTGCGTGGGGGCGAACCGTCACGTACGAACCATGCCGGCCTCGCATCCTTAGCAAGGCGCCATCCCGCCTATGAGGTAACCTGTCGTTCACGCATAGACTGCGGCTGTGTTATAATCTCAGTCGGAAAATCCGTTTCCGGAGCGCAATCAAGATGACGAAACTCAAGCAAAAGCTGGCCGAACTGGTCACCGACGCCGCCAAGCGTGCGCAGCAATCGGGTAAACTACCGTCGGTACCGCTACCGTCGGCGACGATTGAACGTCCCCAGAAGGCCAATCACGGCGACTATGCTTCCAGTTTTCCCCTCAAGTTGGCACGCTCGGCGGGCGCCAACCCGCTGGAAATCGCCGGCGACTTGGCCGCTCTGATTGTGCCGACGCCGGAGATCGAAAACGTCGCCGCCGCCACACCGGGCTTCATCAATTTCACCTTAAAGAACGAATGGCTGACCCGCCAGGTGAACGCCATCAACCAGGCCGGCGAATCATTCGGCAACAGCGATATCGGTCGGGGCAGCCGAATCCAGGTAGAGTTCGTCTCGATTAACCCAACCGGCCCATTGCACGCTGGCCACGGCCGCGGCGCCATCATCGGCAGCGCTCTCTCCAACGTTCTCGCCGCCGGTGGCTACCAGGTCGAGAAGGAATACTATTTCAACGATGCCGGCAACCAGATGGACCTCTTTCGCCGCTCACTTTACGTCCGCTACCAGCAAGCCCTCGGCCAGGACGCCGAGATGCCTGAAGAGGGCTATTTCGGCAGTTACATGCTGGACCTTGCTAGGGAAATCATCGACGTGGAAGGCAGCCGATTCATTGAAATGCCAGAGGAAGAAGGTGCCCTGAAGCTTGCGAAGGAGGGCCACGCCAGCGTCCTCAAACAGACCAGAGAAGACCTCGACATCCTCGGTGTCGACTTCGACGTCTGGTTCAGTGAGCAGAGCCTGTACCGTGACGGTCAGTACGACAAGGTGATGGAGATACTGCACCGCGACGGCCACCTGGCCGAAAAAGAGGGCGCCACCTGGTTCGTCTCGACGGCGCTCGGTGAGGACAAAGACAACGTCGTCGTCCGCGGCAACGGCTCGCCGACCTACTTCGCCGCTGATATCGCCTACCACTACAATAAATTCATCGAACGTCACTTCGACCGTGTCATCGACGTCTGGGGGGCTGACCACCAGGGACACGTCTCGCGCCTCAAGGCAGTCGTCGGCGCACTCGGTATCGATTCCAACCGGCTAGACCTTATCATCCACCAGTTGGTTACGCTAAAACGTGACGGCGAGTTGGTTCGTATCTCCAAGCGGAGCGGAGACATGATTACCCTGCGCGAAGTTATCGACGAAGTCGGCCCCGACGCCTGTCGCTTCTTCTTCCTGTCACGCTCGGCTAACTCCCAAATGGACTTCGACCTCGAACTCGCCAAGCGGGAGTCTCAGAACAACCCGGTCTACTATGTCCAGTACGCTCACGCCCGTATCGCCCGCATCCTCCGCGTCGCCACCGAAAAAGGTGCCAGTGAAAACCAGGGCGATGTCTCGCTGCTCACTAGCGAACCGGAACTAACACTGATTCGCAAGCTGCTGCTGCTGCCGGAACTAATCGAGACGATCGTCCAGACTCTAGAGCCGCACCACCTGACATACTACGCCCAAGACTTGGCGAGCGCCTTCCACAGCTTCTACAAGCTGTGCCGCGTCATCTCCGACGATGAGGCACTGACAGCGGCCCGCCTCGAGTTGGTGAAAGCAACAAAGACGGTGCTGGCACGCACCCTTCATCTGATGAGGATGACCGCGCCGGATTCAATGTAGTGGAGTCCTACCGGCGCTCGCCGGGCAGCATGTAGGGCCGCCTCCGGGAGCCGCCTAGCGGGATGATAAAGAACCCTTTCAACCATCCCCCTAACCCACTTCTTGTCACTGGGCAAGTTGAGTCTTGGGCCGAAAGCCGCGGGATGATGGCTCGCCAGATCAGCTGTCCTTCCCCAGTCTGACTTCAGGGTTTCGCAACACGCTATGTCTTGAGGCAATCGGCACCGGTGTGCTAGAATTCAAGACTGAGGGAACCACCGTGACGAGCCGGGAACACCACTCCCACGGCACTCACCCCACCTCCGGCGAACACGAAAGGACAGGTGCCACCATGGCAGATACCAAGGACCTTATCGACGAGTACCAGCAGAAGCGCTCCAAGATCAAGGAGATGGGCGGTGGCGCCGCCGTCGAGAAACGACACCAGGCGGGACAGCTCACCGCACGCGAGCGGATCGACTACCTGTTCGACAACGGCAGCTTCACCGAGATCGGCCTCTTCGTCAAGCACCGCACCACCGCCTTCGGCTTGGACAAGCGTGACATTCCCGCCGACGGCATCATCACTGGCTTCGGCAAGGTCAACGACCGCTACGTGGTCGCCATGGCCGAGGACTTTACTGCCCTCGCCGGAACCTTCGGAGAACAGCACGGCCGCAAACTGGCCAACGCGATCACCTTCGCCCGCGAGAAGGGATGGCCGTTCGTCGGCATGAACGATTCCGGCGGCGCCCGCCTCCAAGAAGGCATCGACACCCTCGAGGCCTATGGCTGGACATTTCGCACCCAGATAATTGCCTCGGGTGTAATCCCTCAGATCGCACTCTTGATGGGGCCTTGCCTCGGCGGCCAAGCCTACCATCCGGTAATGCAGGACTTCCTCATCCAGTGCAAGACGACCGGCATGATGGGCATCGCCGGCACCGCCTTCGTCGAAACGCAGCTCGGTGAGAAAATAACCCTCGGAGAGCTTTCCGGCTACAAGGCGCATGCCGTCAAGTCCGGCTGCACTCACTTCGTCGCCGACGACGACCACGACGCCATCGACCAAGCCAAGGAACTGCTCTCTTTCTTCCCGTCGAGCAATCTCGAGATGCCGCCGCGACTCGAAACCGCCGATGACCCGGAGCGCCAGTCGCCGGAGCTCGACACAATCATCCCAGACCAATCGACCCGCCCCTACGACATGCGCAAGGTCATCAAGGCAACCACCGACGACGGCCATTTCATCGAGTCGCTAGCGCTGCACGCCACCAGCGTCATCACAGGCTTCGCCCGCTTCGGCGGAAGACCGGTCGGCATCTTCGCCAATCAGCCGATGCAGGCTGCCGGCGTGATTAACATCGACGCCGCCGACAAGGGCGCTCGCTTCATCCGCTTCTGCGACCTCTTCAACATCCCGGTGATAACTCTCGGCGACTGCCCCGGCTACATGATCGGCTCGGAGCAGGACTGGAAGGGCATCCTTCGCCACGGCTCGAAACTGCTCTTCGCCTGGGCTGAGGCGACCGTCCCGCTGGTGTCGATCATGCTCCGAAAATCATACGCCGGCGCTCACTACGGAATGCTCGACAAAGCAATCGGGGCGGACTTCGTCTTCGCCTGGCCAACTGCTCGCGTCACCATCGTCGGCGCCGAGAGCGCCGCCAGCGTCATTTTCGCCCGCGAGATACGAGAGTCGGACAACCCGAAGGAGACTCGTACCCGGCGCGTTCAGGAGTACAGCGAACTCTACGAAACGCCTTATCAGGCAGCCGAACGCGGCTTCGTCGACGACATCATTATGCCCAGTGACACACGGCGAATGATCAACCGCGCCCTCGACGCACTCGAGAACAAGAACAAGGACAACCGCGCCGTCAACGCCAGGCCCTGGAAGAAGTATGCCAACATCAATCTCTAGCGGTGTGGCTCTCCAACCTGGGTCGACGCGCAACCTTTCGCCGCGCCAGTGAGGTGACAATCCAATCGAGATCATTCCGGCAGTCGACATCCGAGGGGGCCGCTGCGTCCGCCTCTATCAGGGCGACTACACTCAGCAAACCACCTTCTCTGATGACCCGGTGGAAATAGCCCTCAAGTGGCAATCACTGGGCGCCCATCGGATACACGTCGTCGACCTCGACGGCGCTGCTTCCGGTGAGCCGCAAAACCTGGATATCGTCCGCCAGATAACCATGTCAGTGCTGATCCCCGTCCAGCTTGGTGGCGGCATCCGTGACCTGGTAACGATGAAGCAGGTGCTCTCGGCCGGGATCGAACGGGTCATCCTCGGCACGTCCGCTGTCGAGGATCAGACCATGCTCATCGAGGCCTGCCGAAGATATGGCGACTACCTCACCGTCAGCATCGACGCTCGCAATGGCAAAGTCGCCACCTGGGGATGGCGAGAGAACTCCGGCATCGATGCCATCGACTTCGCCGGGCGGATGCAAGCCGCCGGAGTGCAACGCCTGATTTACACGGACATCATGGCCGACGGCACCCTGACCAAACCCAACTTCGACGCCATCGCCGAACTCGTCCGGGCGACGCAGCTACCCGTCACCGCCGCCGGCGGTGTCTCGTCGGTCGGCGATATCTCGGCGCTCGAAAAGATTGGTGTCGCCGGGGCCATCATCGGTAAGGCGCTGTACACCGGCGACATCGACCTCAAGGCGGCGCTCCGCACCATCGAGCGCGTCTAGCACCCGGATACGACCCAGGCACCGCGGTTGAGGTAGACTGTGACCGCCGGCACATTGGACTTCTTCGAACAGAAAGTGTGAGGCATAATGGAAATCAAGTACGATGACAAAGGACTCGTCCCGGCGATCATCCAGGACGCTGACGACGGCAAAGTACTGATGCTGGGCTACATGAACGAGGAAGCCTTCCGGAAAACGATGACAGGCGAGGACGTCTGGTTCTACAGCCGCAGCCGGCAGGAAATGTGGCACAAGGGGTCGACATCTGGCGACTACATTAAGGTTGTCTCCGTCTGGAAGAACTGTGAGGACAACTCTCTGCTGGTCATGGGGCGCCCGGTTGGCGGTAAGGTCTGCCACACCGGCAACCGCAGCTGCTACTACCAGGAATTACCGCGAGACTAACTGGTACCCGACGACGTGTCGCGCCTCGCTTCGCTCGTCGCCCGACGTTTCCTCAAGCCAATGAAGATTCAGCCACCACCGGCTCGACTTCATTGTGGTCCGCTTCGATGGCACCGTTGATGGCGGCCAGGGCCACTTCCAGTTGATCATCGTCGGGCCGTCTCGTCGAGAGCTTCTGGATAAGCAGCCCCGGTTGGAGCAATGCACGTACCACCGGGCTCCTAATGTGACTCGCCCCAAAATAGATCGCCTCGTAGCCTAGGGCCGCGATTACCGGCACCAGCACGATCCGTGAGAGAATCATTATCCAGACAGATTGCAGCCCCACCAGCGCGAAGACCAGGATGGCAATCACCAGCACGATGAACAGGAAGCTGGAACCGCAACGAACGTGGGCGGTACTGTAGGTCCTCACCCCTTCGGTAGTCAGTGAAGCCCCCGCTTCGTGGGCGTTGACCACCCGGTGCTCGGCCCCGTGGTATGCAAAGACCCGCCGGATGTCTCGCATCAGCGCTATCGCCCACAGGTAGAGAATGAAAATCGTCAGCCGGATCAGTCCCTCAACGAAGTGGAAAAGAAAGGTACCCTCAACGGGCAGCAACCGGGTGACGAACATCGGAATCAGAAAGAAAACGGCGACGGCGGCCGCCATCGAGACCGCCATCGTTACCACGATCAACGTCCCGTCGAGCTTCTCCTCCTCTTCTTCGAACGACATGTTGGCCGAGTAGAGCAGTGCTCTAATGCCGAGCGCAAGTGCCTCGACGAGGACGACGATGCCACGAATCAGCGGCACGCGTCGCAGACGTCCCGTGTAGAACGCCGGCAGTGACCGGGTATCGACAACGATCTCACCGCCGGGACGACGGACGGCAACCGTCACCGTCTTCCTGCCACGGATCATGACGCCCTCGATGACCGCCTGGCCGCCGTAGAAGAACTTACCGTCCATCGCCTGCCCGCTCTGGTAAACGAAAAGGAGCGGCTTCGCTTCGCCGTTCCCCCTATTCCAGATTCGCCGCCGTTAGCCTCGCTTGGCGTAGCGTCGCCGGTACCGCTCGACGCGGCCTGCGGTGTCGACTACTCGCTGTTCTCCGGTGAAGAAAGGGTGGCACTGGCTGCATAACTCGACTCTTATCTCCGGCTTTGTCGAGCCCAGTGTGAACGTGTTGCCGCACGAGCAGGTCGCCTTGGCATCGGAAAAGTACTTGGGGTGGATATTATCTTTCATGGTTCCTTAGCACCGGACGGTTCAGTCCGCATAGACGCTCGCTTTCCTTCGGTTCCTCGGGGCCGGCTCGAAACTTACCTTACCGTCGATCAGAGCGAACAGGGTGTGGTCCTTACCGATTCCGACGTTGTTGCCGGCGTGAATTCGCGTACCGCGTTGGCGGATGATAATCGTCCCCGCCCTGACGGCCTCACCGGCGTAGCGCTTGACGCCGAGTCGCTTTCCTTGACTGTCACGCCCGTTCTTAGTGCGACCACCGCCCTTCTTATGCGCCACTGTCGTCAACCTCTTTCTTACGGCGCGCCGGCTTCTTAGCCGGCGCGCCAAGGCCATCAATGCGGTCGATCGTCAGCCGGGTAAATCCTTGCCGGTGACCAATCTTGCGCCGGTACCGCGTCTTCGGTTTGTACCTAAAGACGATGATCTTACCGGCGCGACCATTACCTTTCGAGGTAGCAAGTATTCTCGCTCCTTCGACGGTCGGCGTCCCCAGCGTGACTTTGTCGCCATCGCCAACAACCAGCACTCGACCCAACTCGATGGTCTCACCCTCAGCCACGCCGAGAAGATCGACATCGACGACCTGTCCCTGAGTGACTCGGTACTGCTTGCCGCCGGTCTCCACTATCGCGTAAATCCTAGCACCTCCCAAAGTGCACAAACCATCGTATCCTATCAGTTGGAACACGCCTGCGTCAAGCGGCAGGATCGGCGGCGACGGCAGTCTACCCAGTCAGCTTCTCCCAGAGCGCGGCGACCACCACTCGCAACTCGTCAAGGCTGCCGTCGTTACGGATCACATGGTCAGCCTGTCGGATGCGTTCCTCGTTGGATAGCTGCGACCGAACCCGTGAGCGTATCTGCTCCTCGGGCAGCCCGGTCCGCTCCTTCACCCGGGCAACGACGACAGACTCTGCGGCAACCGTCACCCAGATTTCGTCGACCAGCGGTGTCCAGTTGGCTTCGATCAGAATCGCCGCCTCCAGAACAACGATCTTGGTCCCTTGACTTCGATGCTCGTCAAGCCGCGCCTTCATCATGTCGAACATCCGAGGATGCATAATACCGTTGAGTCGCGTCAACGCCGACGGATCGGCGAAGACAATCGCTCCCAGCGCACGCCGATCGATGCCGCGATCCCCGGCGACTATGCTGTCACCGAAAGCGGCAACGACTTCCCGCCACGTCTCGCTGTCGGGTGTGTAGGCTTCGTGGCCGACCTTATCGGCGTCGAGGATAACCGCTCCCATCTCCTCGGTGAGCCTCGATACCGTACTCTTGCCACTACCGATACCGCCAGTCAAGCCGATTACTTTCATTTTCTCGCCTGCCTGCCTCCAATTGTTCCGCCGCGCCGCTCAGACTTCCCTGGCCAGCACCAATCTCCAGACGAACCCCACCCCTATCTCACGCAGCGCCACCGTACCGGCCTCCAGTATCGCCCCCGGAGTCGTCACGTCATCCAGCAGCACCTTCCGCCCACGCAGCCGGTCGTCGCGACAAGTAAAAGCACCAGCGACGTTTTCCCGTCGTTCGGCGAGGCTGGTCGTACCCGCGTTCGCGGAGACGTTTCCGGTGTAGCGGCAGGGGAACAATATCATTACCAAGAATGGCCAAATTGCACAGCACTTACGCCATCAATTCTCCCAGCGGTCGCGCCAAGGATCTCAGGTTGCGGTATTTGGGCTGATGCGCCATCTGCCGAACCGTCCATTCGAAACGGGTGGCAACGCCCATTCCGTCAAGCGCCACCGATCCGCCGCCACAATCGGAACAAAGAATGCCATCGGATTGTGGCCGTCCACACCGGGGCGGACTGGACTCTCGATCCAGGGAAACGACGCCCGGCACGAATTACTGAGCGAGCTGACACCACCTCAGCCGACGCACTTCGACAAGCACAACTGACCCATCACTTTCCCCTTGTTATCAACCACCCGGGGAAGCACACCAGCCATTACGAAACAAGAACTACCACGTCACGCCCGGCCGGCTACCGCTGTCGGGTACCGTGAAGGATGCCGCTCATGATAGGTTCATCGATGTAGACATCCCCGTTCCTGATCTTCAGGTTGTAGCCGCATTCCGGACTGGTGCAGACCCATGCCTTGTAGCAGATCGGTGCCCCCTGAGACCCGAAGTCTGACAGCGGCACCAAGTCGCCGGTTCCACACTTCTGACACTTGGGAAAACTGAACTGTTCCAAGTGGCACACCTCCCAACCCAAATGAGCTTAATCCAGTATACACTAACCGCATCCACGCGACAAGACACACTTCTTGACCACGCCGAGGAGCAATGTCGAGGACTCATCACGGAGCCTGCTCTGGCACGTCTCTTCGTCACCCGCGGCGCTCCGGTAGTACGATGGCGAAGGAGACAAGGAACCAGTGATGGCCAAGAGCGTCGCTACGTACCAGCCAACCGGACGGAACCGATGCGACTGTAGACCGCGCCGCCGGGGTCGAGCCGGCTCCTTACCAAATGAACGGCATCGACATCGATCTTGGTCAACGCCGTGAACTCGCCGGCCGCTACCAGCCGTCCGATCGCCTGTCGCTCATCGTACCGTGCCCGGTCGCGGACCCGTGCCAGCGTCAGGTGAGGTCTGAAAAAGCGTGATTCACCGAGGAAGCCCTGATCTTTCAGGGCTTCCTCCACCGCACCCTGCAAGGCCTGTAACCGGCCGGTCTCGCCGGAGACCGCCACCCAGACAACACGCACCCGGGTCGGGTTGGGAAAGACACCGAGGCCACCGGCCACCAGCCGGAATGGGGCAAAGTCCCCAACGGCAGCCGACAGTGCCGCCATTACCGCATCGATCCGTTCGGTGGCAACATCGTCCAGAAACTTCAGAGTCAGATGAATGTTCGCCGGGTCGACCCAACGGACTATCGACGGACCGTCCGCCCGCAATCGGTCAACCAGTCGGACCAATTCCTGCTTCAACTCATCGGGCAACTCGATCGCCACGAAGGAACGAACCGTTCCCAATGCCCTATCTCGAGTCCGGCAGGCCAAGCAACCGGTAAGCGTTACCGCCGAGCACCAGCGACAGGTCGTCGTCACTCATCCCAGCGGCTGCTGCGTCGTCGAGCGCTCGCTTCTGCGTGAGCAGCGGATGGTCACTGCCGAAGAGCACTCGCTCAGCGCCAACCAAGCCGGTAACCACCCGGTAGACCTCGGGCCGGTAGAGGAACGGTGACGCCGCCGTGTGCGGTCTCCGCGCGGCGCCGCACGCGGTTCGCG
>CAZLUE010000006.1:0-22957 GCA_964562625.1 uncultured Dehalococcoidales bacterium
ACCAGGTAGAGCGCCCGGGTGGCTTCCTCCGGACTGCAGTTGAATGACAACTCGCTGACGGCGGCGTCCATCGCCTCGATGCCGCGGTGGATTTCGAGGCTCTTATCGCGGAAGTTGCGCGTCGAATGGAAAGGTAGGCGTATCGATGGCAGTTGCGTGTGGCCGTAACCGATTGCCGACCAGCCGGAGATGCTCTGGATGATATCGCCGGCATCGAGTAGCCGTGCGCCGATGTATCTGGACTTCGTCTCCTCGCCGGCGCAGAGGACGTTGTAGAACGGTTCGACAATCATGTGATTGATTTCGGCGAGGTTATTGCGTAGGGAGGCGTTCTTCCTGACGTAGCGCTGATTGTCCGCAAGGAAGATGGCGTCGGCGACAGAGTTGGTCGATTTCAAACAAGTTGCCGAGTTGTAGATCGTTCTCTCCTCGGTGCGTTCCTCATGCTCGAACGGAAGGACGACCAGGTTGTAGACGGGCTTGTCAATATAGCGTTCCTTGATGACCTGGCTCATCACCGCTATTGATCCTGACCCGGTGCCGCCGGCGGCGCCGGCGCAGAGCATGAAGGCATCCGATTCGAAGAAGCGGGGCGTACTGCGGATGGCGTCGATGACCTTGTCCGCATCCTCGCGGGCAATTTCGGCGGCGAGTTCGTTGATCTTGCCGACACCGTGACCCCCGGACTTTCTACCGCCGATCAGGATGCGGTGTTGGTAGTCGGATTTGATGTTGGTCAACCCGCTGAGGTCGGCGAGGTCGGTGTTGACGGCGAAGGCTCCAGTGACGATTTCAAACTTTCGCTGGGCGCGCGCTCGCCGGTTCAGTTTGGCGAACCCATCGGCCAGATTGGAACCACACTGACCAAACCCGATTACCAGAAGTTTCACGTCACCACCTCGAGATCTGTACGTATGTTGCCGCCATTGTATACACACGCCGGGTTATTGTCAATTCGCGGGGAATCCCCGCTGTGCGACGTAAGCGGCAAGATCGGCTAGCCGACAACTGTATCCCCACTCGTTGTCGTACCAGGCGAGGACTTTTGTCATGTGGCCGTCGATAACCATGGTACTGGGGGCATCGACCACCGAACTGGCGGTGTTTCCCTTGAAATCACTGCTGACAAGCAGGTCGGGGCAGTAGGCCATTATCCCTGCCAGCGGACCTTCGGCAGCCTTCTGGAACGCTTCGTTGACACGCTCCGTAGTGACTTCCGCCGCCAGGTCAATGACGAGGTCGATCAGGGACACGGTGGGGACTGGGACGCGAAATGCTATCCCGTGCAGTTTGCCTTCCATTTCCGGCATGACGCGTGACACCGCGTAGGCGGCGCCGGTGCTAGTGGGGATGATGTTCATCGCCGCCGCGCGGGCGCGACGTAGGTCCTTGTGGACGACGTCCATGACCTTCTGGTCATTGGTGTAGGCGTGAATGGTGGACATCAGCCCCCGTTCGAGGCCAAAAGTGTCGTGGAGAACCTTGACGACCGGGGCCAGTCCGTTGGTGGTGCAAGAGGCGTTGGAAATGACGTGGTGGCGCGTCGGGTCGTACTTCTCCTGGTTGACGCCGAGGACGATGGTGATGTCCTCGTTGCTCGCTGGGGCGGAAATGAGCACCTTGCTGGCGCCGGCTTCGCGGTGGGCGGCCGCCTTGGCGCCGTCGGTGAAGAACCCGGTCGATTCGATGACGATATCGACGCCGGTTTCCTTCCAGGGTATCCTGGCGGGGTCCGGATCGGAGTAGACCTTGATGGCGCGGCCGTCTGTGATGATGGCGCCGCCTTCAACGTCCACGTCACAGGGGAAGTAGCCGTAGTTAGTGTCCCACTTGAGCAAGTGGGCGCTAGTTACGATATCTGCCAAGTCGTTGATGGCGACGACCTCGAGTTCGTCGGAATGGTACTGGTGGATTGTTCGGAAGGTTAGCCGGCCGATGCGTCCGAAACCATTGATGCCGATTCTGGTTACCATTGTCGTCACGCCTCCTTGGCTGATTAGTACCGGTGCAATGATAGCAGAACGGGCGCTGGAGTCAATCCCGGCGACTGCAAAGTATTCGCCGCTCTTCAGCTAGTGGAGCTGTGGAAAGCCTCCATCCCGACGAATTCTGCGGCGTTACCAAGCTCCTCCTCGATTCTGAGGAGTCGGTTGTACTTGGCGGTCCGCTCTGAGCGGCTTGGGGCGCCTGTCTTGATGAGGCCGGTTCCGAGGCCGACCGCCAGATCGGCAATAGTAGTATCCTCGGTCTCTCCGGAGCGGTGGCTGACGATTGAACGCCAGCCACCGCGCTCAGCCATCCGGATTGCCGATATGGTTTCAGTCAGAGTGCCGATTTGGTTGAGTTTTATGAGAATCGCGTTTGAGGCGGAAAGTTCAATTCCGCGGGCCAAGCGGTCAACATTCGTGACGTAAAGATCGTCACCCACCAAAGTGATATCCTTACCGAGCTTACGCGTGATCATTTGCCAGCCTTCCCAGTCGTCTTCGGCCATGCCGTCCTCGATGCTGATGAGCGGGTACTCGGCGGCCCAGCCAGCGTAATAGTCCACCATCTCCGGGCTGGAGAGCGAGGCGTTCTCGCGAGCAAGGACGTAGTGGCCGTTCTGATAGAACTCGGTCGAGGCCGGGTCCAAGGCGAGGAAGCAGTCATCACCTGGGCGATAGCCGGCCTGTTCGATTGCTGTCAGAATCGCCTCGACGGCGGCCCGGTTGGAGGTTAGACTCGGCGCGAAACCACCCTCGTCACCAACGTTGCTGTTGAGGCCGCTGTCATCGAGGACTTTCTTCAGAGCATGATAGACCTCGGTGCCCATGCGCAGCGCCTCACGAAAGCTGCCGGCCCCGGCGGGGACGACCATGAACTCCTGGAAGTCGGTCGAATTGGAAGCATGCTTGCCCCCATTAAGGATGTTCATCATCGGTACCGGCAGGCGGTTACCCTCACCGAGGTAGCGATAGAACGGTCGTGCTTGCGAATTGGCGGCGGCGTTGGCCACCGCCAGCGATGCGCCGAGCATAGCGTTGGCGCCGAGGTGTGATTTGTCCTGGGTGCCGTCGAGTTCGATGAGGCGGCCATCGACCGCTTCCTGATCGTCAGCGGTCATTCCTGCCAGAGCGGTGGCGATCTCGCGGTTGACGTTTTCGACGGCCCGCAGGACCCCCTTGCCGTCGTAGCGGGATTTGTCCCCGTCGCGCAACTCAATGGCTTCGTGTTGCCCGGTGCTTGCTCCGGAAGGTACCGCCGCGCGGCCGCTCGTACCGTCAGATAGTTGGGCATCGACCTCGACAGTCGGGTTTCCGCGTGAATCGAGAATTTCTCTGGCCTTAATTTCACGAATCGTCGGCATGCTATTCCCCAGTATCGGCATTGCCGTTTCGTTCCGTGGTGAGGTCGATGGCGAGGCGGACCGATTCGTCGGCATCGGCGACGGTGATGATCGTGCTGTCGAGGTGGCCGTTGCGCGCTAGTGACCAGGTATCGATACCGATTACTGGGATATCACTCTGCAGGGCGTAAGCGATTTCGGAGGGGGTGCCGTAGCCCCCGCCGATGGCGATGACCGCCCGAGCCGACTTGACGACCGCCATGTTGCGGGCGTAGCCGACCCCGGTGGCAATCGGTATCTGGACGAATGGGTTGGCTGCCAGGGGATCGATTCCCGGCAGGATGCCGACGGTGATTCCGTTGGCTGACCGCGCTCCCTCGCAGGCGGTCGTCATGACACCGTCCAGCCCACCGCAGATGAGAATCGTGCCTCGCATCGCCAACTCGCGGCCCACTTCCCGGGCGATTCGGGTTTCCCGGCGTGATGGGTCGTTGCTGCCAATGACGGCGATCGATAGTTGTTGATCTTTCGGCATGCTTGGCAAATCCCGCGCCATGGCGGCTGCGCTATTTTCCGGCGCAGCAATTATAGCACACGGATGACTGGTAGCCTACCCCGAAAACGGCGGCGAAACAGCGTTGACTGAACTAGAACTAATGTACTATTATGGTGTCTGTATCAGTACGCTGGTGCAAGTGATGTGTGGCTGCCAGCAAGACCACCGAGGGATACTCGACACCCACGTCGTCAGCGGCAGCGTCGAGACGACGACAACCGGCGGCACCAGTTCCACTATCTACGCCCCATTCAGATGGGAGAAGGCGGTTGTCCTAATCGGCACCCAAGACTAGGGCGGAAGGCTTCGCTCTCCGCGGCGCAGAGCTTCCTTTTCCTTAGTTTTCCTGAGGAAGGCGGCATCGCAGATACCCTGGTGGTATCTAATAGATGAGGAGACAAATGTCTTTTTCAGACCCGGCGAAGGGAAGGACGGTTATCGATTCTGGCCGTTGCGTCGAACCGGAGAAGGTGACTCTGGCCGAAGACTGCAAGCGCAGCGACGTGCTTGGCCACAGCAGATGCTAGAAACTGGCCCTGGCGGCCACTGGCTCAGTGATCCCCATGGGAGAGGCTGGTGGTGCTGGTCGATGGCGTCAGTGCCGGCTATGTGCCGGTATCGGTCGGTCCGGTGCCCGGCGGCTACTTGATGTCGTCGATCGCCGAGCGAAAACGTTCCCAAATGCTGTCCTTGAAAGCACTGAACTCACCCCTGGTGACGAACTCCGCTGGGGCATGGGGCGTCCCCGGTTCGCCACCGAAGACGGCATTTCGGTGTCCGTTACGGGTCGCCTCGAACACCCGGAAGGAGTGGTCGTTGGCGACCAACTTGGTGGCAATGGCGCGAAGTTGGCCATTGAGGTTGTCCGGCTCGTTTCCCGGCGATCGTCCATCTACGACGGTGCCGCCGCGTCGCGACAGGTTTTGCAGGACTTCGGTTTCGGCGAGGGTCAGTTTGGCGAGGAGATTGTCTACCTGTTCGTTGACCGTGGCGAACTCTTCGAAACTGGTGAGAACGCGACCGGCGATGCCGGGCTGGAGGATGGCATTGCACGCCGGATAGCTCCCGTAGGCTACCTGTCGGATGCTGTCGATCAGGTCGCTGGGATCGGCATCTTTGGTCAGGCAGCCGAGGGCGCCGGACTGGATTGCCAGGAAAAGCCGTTCCTCGTTATCATTGTCCATAATGAGCAGTACCGAGACCGTCGGGAAGTTCTGCTTCAGGTAACGGCTCGCCCGGACACCTGCCAGGTTGCTCGCGTCGGCGTTGAGGACGGCCACCCGTGGCGGGTTACTGCGAATGGCGCGCACTGCCTCTTCACTGCTCGTCGCCTCGCCGACGACGTCCATGTCCTCTTCTCCCGAGATGGTGAAGTGGATGCCTTCGCGAAACAGTACCTGCCAGTCGGCAAGGAAGACGCTGATCCTGTTCATGCGTATCGGTGCCTTGGATAATAGGTTCACTTAGCCACGGTGATTTAACCACGTAATGACATAACGGCGGATAAAGTTCCTAAAAGTTGCGTAAAGAAATCGTAAAGGTTTCATAAAGATTGCCGTTCCGGCAGTCGGGCGTCATGTCGGGGCCGCTAGCGCCCGTCCGAGCGGACGAACTTGTAGCCCATGCCGTGTTCGGTGATGATGATCTTTGGGGAATGGGAGTCATCGCCGAGTTTCTGCCGGAGATGCTGGATATGCACCCGGAGGAGGTCTCTGGTGTCCTGGTAACCCTCTCCCCAGACCTTGGTAAGCAGGTTTTCGTGGGTCAGCAACCGGCCTTCATTCATCATCAGGTGTCGCAGTAGTTTGGTCTCGGTCGAGGTTAACTTAACCGGGTGGCCGTCCAGCTTGACTTCGTTGCTAGGGAAATTGACCCACAGTCGGCCGCTCTCGTAAGGGCGTTCTTCACTGCTCACCGGCGCGCCGCGGGAGCGGCGCAGCACTGCATCAACTCGGGCAATCAGCTCGATGTGGCTGAACGGCTTGATCATGTAGTCGTCGGCGCCGAGTTCGAGGCCGCGAGCGATGTCAATGTCGGCCCCCTTGACGGTGAGCATGATTACGGGCACCTGTGAAAAGCGGCGTAATTCGCGGATCACCTTGAAGCCGTCCATGTCCGGTAGATTGACGTCGAGGATGACGATGTCCGGATCAGCCGTTTCGATCAGCGTAAGAGCGCCGCCGCCGTCTTCGGCGGAGAGCACTTCGGCGTTTCTCCAGCGAAGCTGGAAGCACAGCGAGACGACCTCTATGATGTCGGGGGCATCGTCGACTACGACTACTTTCAATCTTGCCTCCCGGCTAGCGGCAGCGAGAAGAAGAAGCTGCATCCCGGCCCGGTCCGGCCCACCAGCCAGATTCTACCACCATGCAGCTCGACGAGAAACCTGGCGATCGCCAGGCCGAGTCCGCCCTTGCCGTCGGTCCGCTGTATCTGGTAGTGGGGCTGGAAGACGCGCTCCAACTCCTCCTCAGGGATGCCGCCGCAGGAATCGCTGATGCGGGCCACCAGCTGGCGCTCGTCATGCTGCCAGGCGGTGACGGTTATCTGCCCGTCGAACGGGGAAAACTTCGAGGCGTTGGAAATCAGCGTCAGCAGCAACTGTTCGAGGTGCCGGCGGTCTGCCAGCACCGGCGGAAGAGAATCAGGTACCTCAAGCGTCAGGCTCTGACGCCGGCTCTGGATGCCGGGGTGGATGCGGGTCGCTACATCGCGGATCACCTGGTCAATCGCTACCGCATCGGCATTGAACTGGAAGTCGCTGATTTGCGTCCGGGGAACTTCGGCGAAGTCGGTCACTTTCTCATTGAGGCGATGAGCGTTGCGGATGATGGATTGGATGAGTTGCCACTGCGGACTGCCTTCGACCGGGTGGAGTTCGTCAGCCATCAATTCCGCCGAAGCGATGATGGCGGTCAGCGACGTCTTTAATTCATGAGTTATCGCCGCGACGAAATCTACTTGTTCGTGATTCTGTTCACTCACGTCGCCCGCCGAAGGATGGATTCTTTTCGTATCGCCGGCGTCCCTGTCGGGGTGCCTCCCGGTCGCCGTGGCGCATCGCCCGGCGTTTCGGCGCGGCTACCTGGTGACGTTGCCGGCGATGCTGCGCAGAATGGTCAGGATTCCGACGACGGCGCGCTGCACTTCCACCGTTTCCTGGCTGAGTATTCTGGCCACGTAGGGGTCGAGTTGCCCGTCGCTAAAGCTGGGGACGGCCTCGGTTACGCTGTCCGTTTGTGGTGACAGGTAGCCGGCGATAGTGAAGAGTTCGTTTTCATCGAACCCCAGCGGTCGGGCCATCCGCTTCAGTACGTGGGCTGAAGGGAAACGCTCACCTCGCTCGATGCGACCGAGGTGAGACGCTGAGACTCGTGTCTTGGCGGCAAGTTGCTGGAGGGTGAGGGGGCGGCTGACTCGCTGATCCTTCAGGACTTGGCCGATTCGCTGCTTGGTGACGCCGTCCATGCAATAATTCTAGTTGGACAGTTGGCAGATGTCAATCGGATCACGCCTGCCGTTGTCGAACCTGACACGACGCCTGGCGGTGCTCGCTCGCGAGCGTGGTCGCTCCTTGACAGGTCATCTCGGGCTGTCTAGAATGAGGCGTGACTACCGATGGACACCTCTCGGTTGCCAATTGTCACCATAAATGCCACACTTTCGCTCATGGCGTGAGCGGGGCGGGCGCGGAACGACGTTGTGGGTTGGTGGAAATGGCGGAATCGACAAAGGACAAGCTGGACCGAGACCTGAAGCAGGCGATGCGCGCCGGCGAAACCCTCAGGCGCGACACTATCCGTTTGTTGTTGGCGACGGTGCAGAATGCCGAGATCGCAAAGCGCGGCGAACTGGCCGAGTTGGATGTTCTCGGCATTATCGCCAAGGAAGCGCGCCAGCGTCAGGAGAGTATCGAGGCGTTCCGGCAAGGAAACCGGCCGGATCTGATCGCCGTTGAAAAAGCTGAACTGTCGATCATTCAAATCTACCTGCCGGAGCAGGCCTCACGAAAAGAAATCGTCGAGTTTGCCCGTCAGATCATCGCCGAGGTTGGCGCCGAAGGTCCGCGAGACAAGGGCAAGGTCATGCCTCGATTGGTCACCGAATTCAAGGGTAAGGCCGACGGTCGGATCATCAACGAGATCGTCATTGAACTTCTCCGCTGACCTCGCGGAGACCCTGGCCGGCTGACACTATTCCGGCCTATCCCGTCTCTGGGAGAGTTCACCTCCGGTGGTGTTCCGACGGTACTTCTGTTAGAATCAAGCTGGCTGTCACAGAGGTCCGGTGGATGCACCGCATCGAGGTACATCTCAAGAGCCAACTGCCCGACGCCCGTGGCGCCGGTTTGGCGAAAGACATTCGGGATCTTGGTATCGACACCGTTTCCGCTGCCAGAGTGGCCGACGTTTATTGGCTCGACGCTGAGCTCATTCCCGACGAACTCGATCTTATTTGCGACAGTCTCCTTGCCGATCCGGTGACTCACCGGTATCGTTTCGACTCCAGCGATTCTACCGCCGATCACGTTATCGAGGTGGCGCGCAACCCGGGTGTTTCCGACCCCGTCGAAGAGACGGTTGCCAAGGCGATTGGTGATCTCGGTGTCAATGGCGTGCGCGAGGTCAGGATGGCCAGGCGTTACCTGATTACCGGGAAACTAGCCGCTGGGCAACTCGACGAGATCGCTGCCAAGCTGCTGGTCAACCCGATCATCGAGCATACAGTCACTGCTGATGTCGTTCCCTTTCACCAATGGCCAGCATACGATTTTCGTCTGACCCACGTCGCCCTGCGTGGCGTCGATGAGGCGGAACAAGCGGCTACTGGTCGTGAGTTCGGCTTCTCCATGATCGAGTTCGCCGCCGTCGTCGGCCATTTTGACGAGCTCGGCCGCGACCCGACCGATGTCGAACTCGAATCACTGGCGCAGACCTGGTCGGAACACTGTGTACACAAGACCTTCAAGGCGAAGATATCGCAGAACGGGAAGACCATCGACAATCTGTTGCGGAGCACAATTGCCCGCGCCACTGCCCAACTGGATAAACCGTGGTGCCTTTCCGTCTTCGTCGATAATGCCGGTGTCATCGACTTTGACGGTCAGTGGGCGCTTTGTTTCAAGGTAGAGACCCACAATCATCCGTCGGCGGTCGAGCCTTACGGAGGCGCCGCCACCGGCGTCGGTGGCGTTGTCCGCGATCCGCTCGGCACCGGGCTGGGCTCCAAGCCGATACTGAACACAGATGTCTTTTGCTTCGCCCCGCCGGACCTTTCATACGAGGACCTGCCGAAGGGTGTCCTCCACCCGCGGCGCACTTTCAAGGGTGTCCGTGCTGGCGTCGCCGACTACGGCAATCGCCTCGGCATACCGACACTCAACGGGGCGATCCTCTTCGACCGCCGCTACGTCGCCAATCCGCTCGTTTTCTGCGGTACGATGGGACTGATGCCGCGTGAGCTTGCCCAGCCCGGCCGGCAACAGCCGGGTGACCTGGTCGTCGTAGTCGGTGGACGGACCGGGCGTGACGGCATCCACGGGGTGACTTTCGCCTCTGAGCAGCTTACCGAGGAGTCCGGTGCCGAATCCTTCACCTCTGTCCAGATCGGTAACGCGATTGTTGAAAAGAAGGTGCTGGATGTGATTCTCCAGGCGCGGGATCGCCGTCTCTTCCGGCGGATCACCGACTGCGGTGGCGGCGGACTATCTTCGGCGGTTGGTGAGATGGCTGAGGAGACTGGAGTCTGGGTTGACCTAGACAAGGTGCCGCTCAAATATGCCGGTTTGACATACTCTGAGATATGGGTCTCCGAATCGCAGGAACGGATGCTGCTAGCGGTCCCTCCCGAATGCCTCGATGAACTGATGGCAATCTTCGCTGCTGAGGACGTCGAGGCGGCGGTTATCGGCGAGTTCACTGATGACCGCCACCTGCGGCTTCTCTATCGCGGGCAGTTGGTTGGTGACCTCACCATGCAATTCCTCCACGACGGGCGGCCGCAGATGGAGGTCAATGCTGCCTGGACGAAGCCCTGCCACCCCGATCCCGATTTCGCACTGGTTACCGATCTTGGTGACGATCTGTTAATGGTGCTGGGGGCGTGGAACGTCTGCAGCAAGGAATGGGTCATTCGCCAGTACGACCATGAAATCCAGGGCGGCAGCGTCCTCAAGCCGTTGGTCGGTAAGAACTGTGACGGGCCGGGTGACGCCGCCATTGTTCGCCCACTGCTGGATTCGGACCGTGGTGTCATTATCGCCAACGGCGTCAATCCGCGCTACGGGGACATCGACCCCTACTGGATGGCGGCCTCGTCGATCGACGAGGCGTTACGCCAGATCATCGCCGTCGGCGGCGATCTCGGTCAGGTCGCGCTGCTGGACAACTTCTGCTGGGGTGACACCCGCCGTCCGGAGATGTTGGGCGCCCTCGTCCGTGCCGCGCAAGCCTGCCATGACATGGCTCTCGTCTATGAGACTCCATTCATCTCCGGTAAGGACAGTCTCAATAACGAATTCGAGTTCGACGGCGAAGTCGTCGTCATTCCGCATACCCTGCTCATCTCGGCGATGGCGGTCATGGCCGACGTCAATCGTACCGTTTCGATGGACTTCAAACGTTCCGATAGCCTCATCTATGTGGTCGGGGCGACCTTCGACGAACTCGGCGGCTCGGAGTATCTGGCAGTTCACGACCTGGTCGGCAATAGCGTGCCCAAGGTCGATCCCCACCGCTCTAAGAAGGTCATGGAGCGACTCAGTCAGGCGACAGCCAATCGCCTCGTCCTGGCCTGCCACGATTGCAGTGACGGCGGCCTCGGCGTGGCCGTCACCGAAATGGCTTTCGCTGGTGGGCTGGGAGCGACCGTTCGTCTTGGTAAGGTACCGCTCGGTGAGCCGGTCGGCAGAGACGACTTCATCTTGTTCTCCGAGTCAAACGGCCGCTTCATCGTCGAGGTATCCCCGGAACGCCGGGAGGAGTTCGAGAACACGCTGGGCGATGTCGACTGGGCCGTCGTCGGCGAAGTCAACGACAGCGGTCGGCTGGAAATCCTTGGTGTTGCCGGCGGCAGTGTCGTCAGCCGCCCGACAATCGAATTGAAAGAGGCCTGGCAACGGCCGATGCGCTGGTAGAGTGGAAGCTTGAGTAAGGTACGAGTCCTGGTACTGCGGGCCCCCGGCACCAACTGTGATGCCGAGACCGCATTTGCATTCGAGCAGGCGGGGGCGACGGCGACTCAAGTTCATGTCAACCGTCTCATTGACGGCAACCAGCGTCTGGCCGACTACCAGATACTGACCATCCCCGGCGGTTTCTCGTATGGCGACGACATCTCTGCCGGCAAGGTGCTCGCCAATGAGTTGCGGCTTGGGCTCGGCGACGAAGTGCGCCGTTTCATCGATGGCGGCGGACTCATCCTCGGCATCTGTAACGGTTTCCAGGCGCTGGTGAAGTCAGGCATCTTCTCTGGCTTGTCGCCCGAGGACGCCCAGCCGTTCACGTTGACCGACAACGACTCGGCACGCTTTGAGTGTCGCTGGGTGAACCTCGCCGTCAATCAGGACAGTCCCTGTGTCTTCACTCGGGGCATTGAGCGGATGGCCTTGCCGGTGGCCCACGCCGAAGGTAAGGTCATTATTGACGACAACGGCGCCTTACCGGAAAGAAACACGGTGCTTTTCTACACTGACGAGCAAGGCAACCGCGGGGCTGGTTTTCCGCATAATCCCAACGGTTCCGAATGTGACATCGCCGGCGTCTGCGACGATTCCGGGCACGTTTTCGCACTGATGCCGCACCCGGAGCGCTTCATTCGGCGTACCCAGCATCCCCAGTGGACTCGCCGCGGGGACGGTGACCCCGGGGATGGTTTCCGCATCTTCCAAAACGCGGTCGACTGGGCTGGCAGTCTCTAACGGCTCGAATTGCGAGAGGCCAGAAGATGGTTGGAAAGTTCTTCGATTGGTCTCTTGCCTGCGTCCGACTAGCGGGCGGTGAATGCCGGCACGCCGCCGGGGTAGTTCATCCGCAGTTCTCCGCCTTCGACCTTACAGGTCTCGGCTCTACCGATGGCGGTTAGGAACGCCCGTTCGAGATCCATTGTCCTGTTGGGGTTGAGGCAATACATCATGGTGGAACCCATCGGGCCGGTTGTTATCTGTGAGCCGCCATTTTTCGCACTTTCCCTGACTGTTCCAGATTGGTATCAGGATAGACCAGCCCCGCGAGGTTGTTAACCGTCATCGTGGGCGCCGCCGCCGACCAGCGCCCGATTGAGTTCACGGCTGAGATGCTCTTTAGCAGTGCCGAAATCGATCACATCCCATGGTAGCGCCATCTCCCTCGGCCATGTTGTCTGAGCGTAATTATCGGCGTCGATTCCGTGAGCGGCGAGGACATGTCGCCAGCCTGACAGCGACACAGTTTCGATGTCGGCCAGAGCGCTCGCCAGCGAGGCGTCACCGCGTGCTAAGCTGCCTTGGACGAGGCTCCAGGTAAGGCTCTCGTTCTTCACCGGGATGCCCTTCGATTGGAGTCGGTCTTTGAGCGTGGCGAGACGGCTTTCGAGCACGGACAGCGGCGCCATGCCGAACCACTGGAAAGGGGTGTTGGCCTTGGGGACGAACGGTGATACCGTCAGCGTCACCCGTCCACCAACGCGCTGCCGGTCGAGAACGGCTTTGCAATCGAGCGCCAGTCGCGCGATCTCTTCGACGTCCTCGGTAGTTTCCGTGGGCAGCCCGATCATGAAATAGAGCTTCAGCCGCCGTACTCCCTGTTCGGCCACCGTGCCCACCGCGCCAAGAACATCATCCTCGGTGATGTTCTTCCTGACAACGCGGCGCAGTCGTTCCGATCCAGCCTCCGGGGCGAGCGCAATCGTTCGCGCACCACTTTTGACGACCGCCTTGACTACCAGAGGCGACAGCGGCTTGACCCGCAGCGAGCTTAGCGAAAGCTCGGCGCCGAGGCCACACAGGCGTCCGACCAACTCTTCAATCCGTGGGTCGTCGGTGACTGCCGGACCGACCAGGCCGATGCGTTTCCGGTGCTGGATGCCTCGCTCCGCTTCGGCGACCAGCCGGTCCACCGAACGGAACCGTGCTGGACGGTACGCGCCGCTGACGAGGCAGAAACGGCAACCCCAACCGCATCCCCGCTCGGTCTCGATGAGAAACAGGTTGCCCAGTTCAGTGTCCCTGGTGAGGACCGTGGACATAACCGGGAAGGCGTCGAGGTCGTCCGCCCACTGACGCGCCACTCGCCGGTCAGTGCCTTGCTTCGGAACGAAGACACCAGGTACTGCAGAGAGCGCCTCGAGCAGCTCCTCGCGGTCGCCGCCTGCGCCGTCGGCAATTAAGGGGACCATCGGTGGTAATATTGGCTCCGCCTCACCGATGGCCAGGCAGTCGAAGAACGGCGCCAGCGGCATCGGGTTGGCGGCGATGCAAGCGCCGCCGGCGATGACCAGCGGGTGGCTCTCGTCGCGTTCCTCGGCTCGGAGCGGGATACCGCTCGCTCGCAGAATCTTGACGACGTTGAAGTAGTCCAACTCGTAGGTCACCGAGAAGGCCAGCGCCGCGAAATCGGACAGCGGCCGGCCGGATTCGACACTGGACGACGGGGCCGTCTGGCCGCGCTCCCAGAAGACCCGTTCACAGACGACGTCCTGATAGTTGTTGAGCATGCGGTAGATGGCGTGGACACCGAGGTTGGACATACCGAGGTAGTAGGAATTGGGATAGACGAGCGCCACCGGCAGCCGCCCGCCCCAGTCTTTGACGACAGCACCCTGTTCTTTGGCGAGGCGGTCACTGCTGTTGAGACGATTCCCGTCGCGCCGCAAGTAACTCAGCATTCGGTTATTCCCGGAAAATCCGCACCTGCCGATTGGGGTCTTTGCCGGTGCTCTGTGAGGCCAGGGCGTTGCGGTCGGCGATCAGGTGTTGCAGTCGTCGGATGTAGGCGCTCTGCGGGCTCAGTTCGACCGTCTCGCTGCCATCCTTGACCTGGTCCACCGCTTCTTCGGCCTCCTTGAGGGCCTGTTCGAAGTTGGTGTCCGGTCGTCGGATCTCGGTCGGGTAGACGGTGTTGAGCAGTTGTCGTATCTGGGGTAGAGTGTTGCCTCTGAGGACGAATATCGGTAGATTGGAGGTCTCTGCTTCCTTGACCTTCTTCGGTTTCTGCCGGTAGTACTTCTTGGAGGTTACCAGCAGGGTAGCTTCCTCGAGGCTGTCGACCAGGTCCAGCTTGATGCCTATGTTGTCGGCGACCTGATCCATCCGTCCCCGGTTGACGCCGAATAGGAACAGCCGGTGCTGGCCGTTCTTGCGGATCACCGGTGGCGATATCGGGCTGCGGCGCACACTGATCTCAGGGACGAAGCGTTCGATCTTGACCTCACCGTTCTCGTCTGGATAGCGCGTTTCGGTGGCCATCGGCCGGCCGCGCAGGAGAGCGTCGACGGCTTCGCCGATGTCGGGGCGGATTGCCACCCGGTTCCAGTCCTGTATTTCGACCAGTATCTCGAAGGTCGGCGCCGACATCCTTTCCAAGATCGATTTACGGGTGCCGCGCCGGCGGGCTTCTTCGTCACCCAGAGTGACCGACTGAATCCCGCCGATGAGGTCGGCCAGTGTCGGGTTCATCATCAGGTTCTCGAGGGTGTTGCCGTGGGCGGTGGCGACCAGTTGCACGCCGCGCTCGGCGATTGTCCGTGCCGCCTGCGCCTCGAGGTTGGTGCCGATTTCATCGATGACGATAACCTCTGGCATGTGGTTCTCGACCGCTTCGATCATTACCGCGTGCTGTTTTTCGGGCGTCGCCACCTGCATCCGCCGGGCGCGCCCTATCGCCGGGTGCGGGATGTCGCCGTCACCGGCGATTTCGTTGGAGGTGTCGACGATTATCACCCGCTTGCCGAGGCCATCGGCCAGCACCCGGGCGACCTCGCGCAGCATCGTCGTCTTGCCGACCCCGGGACGTCCCAGCAGCAAGATGCTCTTGCCGGACTGGACCAGGTCCTCGATGATGTCGATCGTGCCGAAGACGGCTCGACCGACGCGGCAGGTGAGGCCGACCACCCCTCCCTCACGGTTGCGGATCGCCGAGATGCGGTGCAGGGTACGCTCGATTCCCGCCCGGTTGTCGTCGCCGAAGCTGCCGATTCGAGCCGTCAGGTATTCGATGTCCTGTTTGGTGACTTCCTGCGGGTCGATGGTGATCTCCCGCTGGGCGAATCGTGCTTCCGGCGGTCGTCCGAGGTCGAGCACCAGTTCCAGTAACTTCCTGCGGTCACCGACTTTGGCCAGCGTCGCCTGGATATTGGGTGGTAATATGTCGAGTAGGGCGCCAAGGTCGTCGGTGATTACCTTTTCCACGGTTGCCCTCCCCTATTGGACTAGCGCCGACCGGTGGTCTCGCGTCCTCCAGCGACGATATCCAGAAAGTACTCGTGGAAGCGGCGGTCATCGGTGAGTTCGGGGTGAAAGGCGCAGACGACGAGCTTGGCCTGCCGTGCGGCGACCATCGTCCCGTCGGGCAGCCGAGCGATTACCTCGACACCGTCGTCGGCACGGTCGATAATCGGAGCGCGGATAAATACCCCGGGAAACGGCGTCTCGCCGAGGGCCGGGATCGCGATATCGCTCTCGAAGCTCTCCAACTGTCGGCCGAAGGCGTTGCGTCGGACGGAAATCGCCATTGCCGCCACCGGCTGGAAGCCGTTGCCTGCAATCTCTCTGGCGAGGAGCACCATTCCGGCGCAGGTGCCGAAGACCGGCAGCCCCGTCGCGGCCAGCCGCCTGATCTCGTCGCGGAGATCGTAACTCAGCATTAGGTTGGTAATGGCGGTACTTTCGCCGCCGGGAATGATGAGGCCGTCCAGTCCGGACAGTTGACCGGGGAGACGCACCGGTACGGCTTCGGTATCCAGTTGAGCGAGGACGGCGATGTGCTCGGCGAAGGCTCCTTGCAGGGCAAGGACACCGACTTTCATGCTACCATCCTCGCTGCGCCAGCAGCTCCTCCGGTTTGATCTGCTTGATATCCAGCCCCGGCATGGCGTCACCGAGGTTCTTGGATACCTCGGCGATGATCGCCGCGTCTTGGTAGTGGGTCGTCGCCTTGACGATTGCCTCGGCCATCATGTGTGGGTTGCTCGACTTGAAAATACCGGAGCCGACAAAGACGCCGTCGGCGCCGAGCTGCATCATCAGAGCGGCATCGGCGGGAGTGGCGATGCCGCCAGCGGCGAAATTGACCACCGGCAGCTTGCCGCTATCGTGTACTTCCTTGACCAACTCGAACGGCGCCCCGAGTTCCTTGGCCTCGGCCATCAACTCTTCTTCGGGCATGTTTGTCAGCTTACGGATGTTGTCGTGGACAGTGCGCATATGGCGCACCGCTTCGACGATATTGCCGGTACCGGCCTCACCCTTGGTACGGATCATGGCCGCTCCCTCACCGATGCGCCGCAGCGCTTCCCCGAGGTTGCGACAGCCGCAGACGAACGGGATCTTGAAATCGTGTTTCCAGACGTGGTGCGACTCATCGGCCGGAGTCAGTACTTCGGACTCGTCGATGTAGTCGACCCCCATCGATTCTAGTACTTGGGATTCGACGAAGTGGCCGATGCGGCACTTAGCCATCACCGGGATCGAGACAGTGCCGATGATTGCCTGGATGACCGTCGGGTCGGACATGCGAGCGACGCCACCGACGGCACGAATGTCGGACGGCACCCTTTCCAGGGCCATGACGGCGCAGGCGCCGGCAGTTTCGGCGATCTTGGCGTGCTCGGGGGTGACGACGTCCATGATGACCCCGCCCTTGAGCATTTGTGCTAGACCCGTCTTGACCTTCCAGGTTCCCGTTTCCATGGTGCCTCCTCGGACGCCTGCGACTTCGTTCGAGTCACCCGTGTATTCTACAACCCGTGAGGCTGCTTTGGCAACACAATCGAGACCGCTGTGGGGATGTCTTCAGCTTGGCAGCGGTCGCCGCGCCGGGATGCCGGGGCGGCGGGGGTATTTGACCGGTGTCACCGCTATTTTTTCGACAACGACTAAGCAGCGGTTGTCGTTGAACTGGGGCAGTGCCACTTCCCTGATCTCGCGGAGACGGCCACCCATCGTCTCGATGGTGCCGGATGCTAAGCGCATCTCATCGGCGATGTCCCCTTTCTTGTGGGTGACGACAATCCCGCCGGTGGTCGCCAAGGGCAGCGTCAGCTCCGCCAGCGCCGGCATCGGGGCGACGCCACGGGCCAGTACCAGGTCGAATGCCTCACGGAAACGTCCGTCGTGAGCGACCTGTTCGGACCGACCGACGATCGTCTCGACGTCGTCCAACCCCAGCCGTTCGGTGATGTGGCGCAGAAAGTCTGCCTTCTTGGCGGTGGCTTCGAGCAGCGTCAGCCAAATCTCGGGGAAGACGATCCGAAGCGGCACTCCGGGGATGCCGCCGCCGCTGCCGACGTCGATTGCGCGGGTTGCTTCGGTTGCCACTGGCTGCCAGACGAGGGCCACCGTTAGCGCGTCGAGGAAATGGTTGAGTTGGACTTGTTCGTAGCCGGTGATCGCTGTCAGGTTGGCGCGCCGGTTCCACTCAGTCAACTCTTGGTAATAGGTCTCGAAACGGTCGCGCTGTGCTGCGCTGAGGGTCAGTCCGAGACCGGATGCGCCGGCGGTTAAACTGTCCATGGCGGCCATAAGTATAGCATAATGTTGCTGGGTCCCGGCGGCTCTTCTTGACGGCGTCAGCGCCGCGTTCTATAGTAATGCCATCCCGTCTTGACTAGCATGAGAGGGGTCGTCACCGGCACGATCTCGTCCTCTGATCCGGCGTTACCCCGGGGCGAATGGGAAGGAAGGACTGGAAAAGGAGTTGTCATGGCCTACGAGTTCCTGAAATACGAGAAGAAAGATCACCTCGCTTATGTCACCATCAACCGTCCGGAGCGAATGAACGCGCTTCATCCTCCCGCCCACCACGAGTTCTGGGAGGTTTTTTGCGATTTCCGTGACGACGCTGATATGTGGGTTGCCATCATCACCGGCGCCGGCGAAAAGGCGTTCTCGGCGGGTAACGATCTCAGGTACCAGGCGGAGAGCGTCGCCGCCGGCCGCGCGACCAAGCCAGGCCCGCCAGGCGGTTTCGCCGGCATCACCAACCGTTTCGAGTGCTATAAGCCGCTAATCGCCGCCGTTAATGGTTACGCCCTCGGCGGTGGTTTCGAGATCGCTTTGGCGTGTGACATCATCATCGCCGCCGATCATGCTCGTTTCGGTCTTCCCGAGCCGACCGTCGGCCTCAACGCCGGCGCCGGCGGTATCCACCGTCTTCCTCGCCAGTTGCCGCTCAAAGTTGCCATGGGGATGATGCTGACCGCCCGCCACATCACCGCCCAGGAAGCCTATCGCATTGGTATTGTCAACGAAGTCGTCCCGCTGGTCGATTTGATGAAGACCGCCGAGAGTTGGGCGGCCGAGATCCTTCGTTGTGCGCCGTTGTCGATTCGCTCGACGAAGGAGGGGGCGATGAAAGGACTCGACATGTCACTGGAAGCGGCGATGAATAGTAATTTCCTCGTGTCCCAGCAGATGAGGACGTCGGAGGACTCGATTGAGGGTCCGCTGGCCTTTTCCGAGAAGCGCCCACCGAACTGGAAGGGACGGTAGCTGCTCCCGGCGAATCGCGACATTGGCTGTGGCGCTAGACGGTTGTATCCGCGGTCTGCCTGGCGGCGATGTCACCGTATATTTCCGGCCGGCGGTCGCGGATGTAGTCGAACTCAAACTCGCCCGGCTTGATGACAATGTGCTTGCGCCTGGCATGCTTCAGGCTGAGCTCTGCATAAAGGATTTCCTCACGCCTGGCGCTACCCTTCGCTTGGGTGTCACCCGCGGCGTTTGCGATCTTGCTTCGTCCCAGAAACCGTACTCCTCGCTCAACGCCGACGCGGTCGATGGCGACAACGTGCACCTTGTTTTCCCAGGCTCGGACGTTGATAACGTGCCGGGAGACGTGCTCGCGACCGGTTGGCCAGTTGGTCGGCAGCGCGAGGATGTCAGCGCCCTGCAATGTCATCACCCGGGCGCTCTCGGGAAAATTGCAGTCATAACATATGTGCATTCCGATATTGCCCACAGGCGTCTCGTGGACGCGGAACGGCCGGTTGCCCGGGTCGACGAAGCGATCGACTCCTAAGTAGGGCAGATGGTTCTTCCGGTAGCCGCCGACCAGCCCTTCCGGGCCAACCAGCGCCGCCGCGTTATAGAGGCCTGCGCCATCCGCTTCGAGAAGGCCGAAGACAACGTGTACCCCCAGTTCGTGGCACATCTCGGCGAAGACCTCGGTTGCCGGTCCGGGGATCGTCTCGGCGTATGGCAATGCTTCCTCGCGGCTGTGAAAGACGTAGCCGGTCAGGGCAGTTTCGGGGAAGAGGATGAGATCGGCGCCGGCGGCAGCCGCTTCCCTGGTCCGTTCCAGCATCTTTGTGAGGTTTTCAGCGTTCTTCATCAGCTTGGGGTCGATCTGGGCGGCGGCGGCCTTGATGATGTCCTTCATGGCGTCCGATTCTCCTATCCCGATGCCGGCTGCGCTTCCCGGGTTCTGACGGCAGGTGACACTTTATCCGGGCCGCCCGGTTCTGTCAAGCGAGTCATTATGCCTTGACACTACTCGGCTGGAGGTCTTAGTATTTCGGCACTGCTGGTTTGGAGGAAGATCGATATGCCGTACCAAGAGATCCTCTATGATGTCGAGGACAAAATCGCGACTATTACCCTCAACCGTCCGGAATCACTGAACGCTTTCACGGCGACGATGCTCTCCGAATGGGTGGACGCCATCGAGACTGCCAAAGAAGACAAAGGTGTCCGCGTGCTGATCGTCACCGGCGCTGGTCGCGGTTTCTGCTCGGGCATGAACGTCAAAGAGGCCGCCGGTGGCAGCACTCAGCAACCGCTCTATGTCAGGCGTAACTTCATGCGGCTCGGCGTGCACCGCGTCCCGCGGGCACTGGAGACGCTGGATAAGCCCTACATCGCTGCGATCAACGGCCCGGCGGCTGGCGCCGGCATGGACATGGCCAGCATGGCTGACATCCGGGTCATGTCGGACAAGGCCAGAGTTGGCATGAACTACGTGCGCGTTGGCTTGCTGCCCGGCGACGCTGGTTGCTACTTCCTGCCGCGAATCCTCGGTATCGCCAAGGCGCTGGAACTGATCTGGTCGGGACGAATGATCAACGCTGACGAGGCGCTCCGCATTGGCTACGTAAGCACCGTCTTTGCCAACGATGACCTGATGGCGCGGACGCGGGAGTTTGTCCGTCCGTTCACCCAGGCACCGGTCGCCACCCAGTTCGCCAAGCGACTCGTCTGGCGCGGCATCGACCTTTTCCGCAACATCAACCTCGAGATGGCCGAGATGGCGATGCTGATCAACTCGACCTCACCGGATACCTCCGAAGGTCCAAAGGCCTGGGTGGAGAAACGTGAGCCGGAGTGGAGCGGCGAGTAGGCGCCTCGGAGCGGCTAGCTGCCAGCGGTCACTGGTTTGCCGGGTGAGCTTGGTGATAAACTGGTGACAGGTTGACTTGTCACGATTTGATCGGAGGAGGCCATTGCTCGATGCTATCGTCATCGGTGCCGGACCGTCCGGCGCCCAGGTAGCCGGCATGATGGCGAGTGAGGGCCACTCGGTGCTCGTCCTCGACCAGAAGAGCAGCCCCACCGAACCGGTCTGCTGCACCGGCATCATCGGTCTCGAGTGTGTCGGCTCGTTTGCTATTGCCGATCAGGTCGTCTCTCGATGGCTCCGTGGGGCGACGCTGCACTCGCCGTCTGGCAGGAAAATCAAGCTGGCACGCCCCACCGAGCAGGCGGCAATTGTTGATCGGGTCGCCCTCAATGTCTCGCTGGTTGGGCGTGCTCGTGGCCGCGGTGCCGATTTCAATCTGGGCAGGCGCGTCACCGGGATCGAGATTGCTCCCGGCGGCGTGACCGTCAGCACCGCTGGTGACGATGGACCGGCAAGTTTCGAAGCCCGCGTCGCCGTGGTCGCCACCGGCTTTAATCCCGGGTTCACTGAGGCGGTTGGATTGGGCAAACCATCGGATTCGGTAATGGGGTCACAGGTCGAGGTCGCCACCTCGAAAAGTGAGGAAGTCGAGGTCTTCACCGGGAACGAAGTCGCCCCCGGTTTTTTTGCCTGGCTGGTGCCGACGACCCCCGGCATTGCCCTGGTCGGGCTGCTGTCGCGTCGTCACCCGCGTGATTACCTGGAGAAACTGGTGGCGTCATTACGCACTCAACGGAAGATCGGCGAGGTGTTGTCGGATCCGCTGCACTGGGGTGTCCCGCTGAAACCGTTGTCTCGAACCTATCGTGATCGCCTGCTCGTCGTCGGTACGGCTGCCGGGCAAGTGAAGCCGACTACCGGAGGCGGTGTTTACTATGGCCTGCTTTGCGCCAACATCGCCGCCGGGCATCTCGATCGCGCCCTCATGTCGGATGACCTTTCGGCGAAGTCGCTGGCCGGCTACGAGCGTGACTGGAAACGCCGGCTCGGTAGCGAGTTGCGCACCGGTTACTGGGGCCGCCGGTTTCTTGAACGGATGGATGACCGCCAGCTTGACAAGATGTTCAAGGTCGTCGAAACGAGCGGCATCCTTGACGACCTGCTCGGTGCCGAAGACTTGGTCTTCGACTGGCATGGCGGCGTGGTTTCACGGGTCGTTGCCAACCGTACTTTCTTACGCGCCATGGCGGAAATTAGCCTGCCGGCTTACCTGAGAAGGCGAATACCCGGCTCAAGTAAGTAGCCCCGACTGGTGGTCGGCAGAATTGGAGGTGTCCCCAAATGAGCGATGGCAAAGGGCTTCGGTTAGGTGCCGCGGCGGAGCAATTCCTTACCGGATTGGCAGTCAAGGAGGGGGTCGATGGGCAACAGGAGGTGTTGCGTTTTGTCCGTTGGTTCGGCGCTGACGAGATGTTTGATCGACTGGCGCCGACGCAGATTGGCAACTACACCGAACACCTGTCGCAGGCTGACGCGGATTTCGCGGGCAAGCTGTCCGTCATTCGGGCGTTCCTTGCTTGGGCCAAGAAGATGGGATTGAGCCAGACGAACCTGGCTACCCACCTCAAGGCAAGGCAGATACGGGCTAGTGCAGGCCGCGCTGATCGCTGGCGGAAGCACCAGCCGGTCACGCTAACACAACAGGGCTATGACGACCTGCAGGTTGAGTTGGCGGAACTTATTGAGAAACGGCCCAAGCTGGTTGAGGACATCCGCCGCGCGGCAGCCGATAAGGATTTTAAAGAAAACGCCCCGCTCGACGCCGCCAGGGAGCAACGCGGCCTTCTCGAGGGAAGGGTCAAGGAGCTTGAGGAGATCCTTGCCTCGGCAGAAATCATCGGCGACAACCGCGTCCGCGGCCACGTTGTCGCCGTCGGTGATTCGGTCATCATCGCGGATGAGGCATCGGGACGCGAGACGCGCTACACCATCGTCGGTCCCAGCGAGGTCGACGCCGCCAACGGCAAGATCTCCGGAGTTTCGCCGATCGGCCGGGCGATTATCGGCAAGAAGTCGGGCGATACCGTCGAGGTCATCGCGCCGGTGGGTACACTTCACTATCGAGTTGTCTGCGTCGGCGACTAACCAGCCGAAATAGGGTCGCTTGTTCATATCGTACATATTGTATTCTACCCTTGGGTACAGGGCTTGCATTCATGATATGGGGTATATCCAAACTCTTCTACGGATATATCTCTATGCCCCCCAGTTGTACCTAATCCCCCATGGGGCTCCTAGCCGTTAGGTTCTTAGCCGCTTCGAATAAATCATTCCTTGAACATCTGCTCTCTGTGGAACTTAAGATATGTTTCTTGTTCGGGCAGGAAGTCTCCGACATTCACGTTTGGGTCAATACTCCATGCGTATAAAATGTCATTCTTCATATGGGGAGATAACATCAATGACCCATTTGCTTCGAAGCTAATGTATCCGTGGTCAAAGAGATGGTCGATATGTGGGGACAATAGCAATCCATTGTTCCCA
>CAZLUE010000007.1:0-9074 GCA_964562625.1 uncultured Dehalococcoidales bacterium
CATTACCTTCAATCGACACGCTGCCGTCTCTGTCGGTTCTGCCGGGAGCCGTGCCGGGTGCGTCACTCCCGGTAGTATAACCTTTTCTACTCTCATCGAGACACTCGCATATCTCCCTTTCATCTCTTTGACTCGTGCCCAATATCTGTCTGACCTGATTCACCGTCGACGGGGAATGACAGATGGATTGTCACTCTCGTTTGATTCCCTCCGTTGTTGTGCCCAGCCGTTGTCTTATGTATCATTGACTCAGGGTAGGAACCATCAGGAGAGTCGCTTGTCGGTAATGTACACTCGGACTGCTATGGGTCCGATTCGGCCTCCATCAGAGGCCTATTCCCTGCTGATTCGCGTTACCGAAAACTGCCCGTGGAACCGTTGCGAATTCTGCTCCGTCTTCAAAGGGCAGAAGTTCTCAGTTCGTCCAATTGAGGACGTCAAAGGCGACATTAGGTCGGTTATTCAGACCGTCGAGGACTGTTACCGCTGGGCTGAGCGTAGCGGCATCACCGTCACCCAGATCGCTCGCCTCAACGGCTTCATCTGGCTGCAAGACGAAGGCGTCATCAGTGCCTTCCTCCAAGACTCGGATGCGCTGGTGGTCAAGACCGAACCGCTTGTCGAGATTGTCGAACTCCTCTACCGGACGTTTCCCACCCTGCAGCGGGTCTGTTCCTACTCACGGGCGAAGACAATCTGCCGCAAGACGCCGGAAGACCTGAAACGGCTGCGCGACGCCGGCCTGTCACGGGTGCACATCGGCCTCGAGACTGGCGACGACGAACTTCTCGAGTACGTTCAGAAGGGGGCCACCGCCGCCGAACAGATCGAGGCCGGCAGGAAGGCGGTTGCCGCTGGCTTCGAGGTCTCCGAGTACGTCATGCCCGGTCTCGGTGGCCGCGAGCGCTGGCGGCAGCACGCCATCAATTCGGCCCGTGTCCTCAACGAAATCGATCCCCATTTCATCCGGTTACGTTCCTTCCACCCGGCGTCGGGGACGCCGCTCTACGACAAAGTCCGCGACGGCCAACTCACCGTCCAGTCACTCGAAGGGATGCTCATCGAGCTGCGTACCTTCGTCGAGGCCCTCGAGGTGAACTCCCGGTTCGTCGTCAGTGACTTCGCCTGGAACTCTTTCGCCGGTGAGGCCGACGGCAAGCTGCCCGAAGAGAAGGCCCACGTCCTTGAAGAGATCGACCGCGCCCTCGCCTTTCGCCGCGCCAGGGGCGAACCGAAACGTAATCCCTTCCTGGGGAACCTCAATCCGCCGACGGAATGGCGTTCGTGATCGCCGGCAGAAGCCGAAGCACATGAAACCTCTGGGCGGGATGGATCACCGCGCCGTCGCTCTCTGCTTGTTTCTTCGGCACGGCTGACCGGCCGGAGTGGCGCCCTTCGCTGCGCTCTCAGGGTCGCTGATGCCGGCTGTTCAGGCTCGTTCCGCGCGTCTCTTGACGGCTGTCGGCGTGGTTGGCCTTGCTGCCATTTGTCGCCGCCGGGCGGCGGATGGGACGTGCAGGTATGTATTACGCTCCAAAACAAGTGAAAACGACTACCCAAAGGCCTTGACATTTCATGATTGAATAAGTTATCATGCCTAGCTAGCTACAGAAAGGAGGTCGAAGGCTGATGGAAGCATATTGCGTGAAGTGTCGGTCAAAGCGAGAAATGAAAGACGCCAAAGCCATCACCATGAAGAATGGCAAGCCGGCAACCCAGGGCGTATGTCCCAACTGCGGAACCAAGATGTTCCGAATCGGCAAGAGCTAGGGCTGCCGAGCGGAGTTCACGATATATCCGGAAAAGGGACCACCTGATAAAGGGGTTCCTTTTCCTCGTTTAGTTCACTGCTGCTCGGGAAATCGGCTAGTTGGCTGACCCCGTCGAGGCCGGTTCCAGTTTCGGCAGCAGCGCTCCGGTCGGGCAAACGTCGACGCAACTACTGTCCAGCCCGACGGCGGCCTCACCGAGCGGGATGTCCTCGAAAGTTGTGACGACTCTCTCGAAGCCGCGGTGGGCGAAGCCGGGCGTGCCGTCTCCGGCTCCCCGCCGGCTGGTTGCGACGCATCGTCCGCAGAGTACGCACTTGTTCGGGTCGTAGACGATTCGTGGGTGGCTGTCGTCCACCGGCAGCCCTCTCGACAGTGCGCGCAGTCGTTTCGATTTCAGACGGGTGTGAAGGTGGTGGGCGATGGTGTGCAGTTGGCAGGTGCCTAGTTTGCCGCAGTGCGCGCAGTCGAGTGCGTGAGACGCCATCAGAAGCTCAAACGAGCGTCGCGCCAGCCTCATCGCCCCCTCGCCTCGCGTGGCGACGACCATCCCCTCGGTGATCGGCTCGGTGCAGGCCGTGACCGGTTCGTCCTTGCCCTCGACCTCGACGAAGCAGAGCCGGCAGGCGGCCATCGGCGCGGCCTCGCCGTCGAGCGTGCATAGGTTGGCGATGTAGATGCCGTTGTCCAGCGCTGCCCGAAGCACCGTTGCCCCGTCCTGCGCGGTTACCTCGTTGCCGTCGATTGTCAGTGTCAGCTTCGTCATCGTTTCACTTTGGTGCGTTCACTTGGCCACCACCGGCACCTGGTCGGATGGTGACAGTTTGACGATCGCGTTGTATTGCGGCGGGCAGGCGACCAGACAGGTGTCGCACTTGACGCACTTAGCCTGGTCGATCACCTTGATCCGCTTCCGGTCGGGCGTGATCGCCTCCACCGTGCAGGTGCCGATGCAAGCGTCGCAAGAGCGCTCGCACTTGTCGGGCAGGATGTAGTAGGCGATCAGTTCCGTGCACATCAGCGCCGGGCAGCGGCCTTCGGCAATGTGCGCTCGGTACTCATCGCTGAAGTAACGAAGTGTCGTCATGATCGGGTTCGGCGCCGTCCTGCCCAACCCGCAGAGGGACCCTGCCTGAACGTCTCGCGCCAGCTCGTCGAGGATTTCCAGGTCGGCCTCGTCTCCCAGCCCGCGGGTGATGCCCGCGAGGCGTTCCAGCATCTGTTTCGTTCCCAGCCGGCAGAAGGTGCACTTGCCGCACGACTCCTTCTGGGTGAATTCGAGGAAATATCGGGCGATTTCGACCATGCAATCGTCCTCGTCGAGGATGACCATCCCCCCGGAACCCATCATTCCGCCGACTTCGCTCAATGAGTCGAAGTCGATTGGCAGGTCCAGTGACGCCGCCGGCAGGCAGCCGCCGGAAGGCCCCCCGATCTGCACCGCTTTGAACTGCTTGCCGTTGGGGATGCCGCTGCCGACTTCGTAGATCACCTGCCGCAGTGTCGTTCCCATTGGCACTTCCACCAGTCCGGTGTTGACGATCTTGCCGGCCAGAGCAAAGACGGCTGTGCCCGGGCTGGTGGCGGTGCCGATGCCGCGGAACCAGTCGGCGCCGCGGTCGATGATCGGCGCCACCGTCGCCAGTGTCTTCACGTTGTTGATTACCGTCGGCTTGCCGTTGAGGCCTGAAGTCGTCGGGTAGGGCGGACGGTGCAGTGGCATCCCGGCGCGGCCTTCCAGTGAAGCGATCAGGGCTGTCTCCTCGCCACAGACGAAGGCGCCTGACCCCTCGAAGACGTTCACGTGGAAGCTGAAATCGCCGCCGAGGATGCGCCGTCCCAGCAGGCCGCGCTGGCGTGCCTGGCGGATGGCGAGACGGACGCGCTTGACCGCCAGCGGGTATTCCGCCCGGACGTAGATGTAGCCTCGCCGCGCCCCGATTGCGTAGCCGGCAATCATCATCCCTTCCAGCACCGAGTGCGGATCGCTCTCGAGGATCGCCCGGTCCATGAAGGCGCCGGGATCGCCTTCGTCGCCGTTGCATATCAGGTATCTGCTTCGGCTCTTCGTCCGGCGGCAGGCGCGCCACTTCTCTCCGGTGGCAAAACCTGCGCCGCCTCGGCCGCGCAGGCCGGAGTTCTCGACTTCCCCGATGACGTCATCGGGTGGTAGATCGAGCGCTTTGGCCAGCGCCGCGTAACCGCCGCTTGCCAGGTAGTCGTCGATTTCGCTGGGATCGATCAGTCCGCAATTGCGCAGGACCACTTTGTGTTCGTGGGCGGCGCGGGGGAAATCGTCGAAACTAGGCGCCAGTTCGTTGGCTTCGAGCGCGCCGAGGACGAACTGGAGGCAGGGGTCGTCGCCGGCGACGAATTCCCGGACGAGTCGTTCCGCGATTACCGGATTGACATAACCGTAGCAGATCGGTGGAAAGCCCGGCTTGCTGATGGTCACCAGCGGTTCGGCGTAGCAGTGCCCGAGGCACCCGACCTCGACCACCGGGCAGTCGAGTCCCAGTCGCGCTACTTCGGCCTTTATGGCGTCGACGACGTCGCCGGCGCCGGCTGCCCGGCCGCAGGTGGCGGCGCCGACCGTTATCATCGGTCGTTCACCGGGGAACGCCTCGCCCCGGTTGTGCCGGGCTTGCTCGGCGAGTTCCCGGAAGGTCGTCCCCAGGGTCGTCTCGGTGCTCACGCCGGCTCCCTGGAGTCGGACGGCTCTTCGGCGGCAGCCAGGCGTTCGTTTTCGAAGGCGAGCAGGATGCCGTCGACTCGGGTCGGCTCGACGTTCGCCTCCGGCCGGTCGTCGACCACGGTCACCGGGGCCAGCGTGCAGCAGCCGACGCAGGCGACGGTATCGAGGTCGAACTCGCGGTCTCCGGTCGTTTCGCCCGGCTCGATTTCCAGCCGTCGCTTCCAGGCATCGAGGGTGATGTAGCCGCCTTTCATGTGACAGGCGGTACCGAGGCAGACCCGTATCGAGTGCTTGCCCGGCGGGTTCAGCCGGAACTGGTTGTAGAAGGTGACCACGCCGTAGACATCGACCTCGGGAACGCTGAGAAAAGCGGCCACCTCACGCATCGCCTCGGCGGGCAGGTAGCCGAGCCTCACCTGCAATGCCTGAAGTACCGGGATCAGGTTTCCCCGGCGCTTGGCGAAGCGCTTCAGCACGCGGGTCGTTGCCTGGCGGATCGCCGCCGGGTCTTCGCTCTCCAGACCAGGCGGTGGCCTTCCCTTACTCATTCTCTCCTTGTTTCCTGGCTGTGCCGGTTACATCGTCACCAGCTTGACGGCCTTCATCGGACAGGCGCGAACACAGTCGGCGCAACCTTGGCAGAGGGCGGGGTCCGGCATCGGTGTCTCGCCGGGACTCTCCTGGCGGAGCAGCTTGCGAGGACACACCTCGGCGGCGGCGCAGATGCCATCTCGGCAGCGGGATGGTTGGTACTTGGGAAAGTCGATCAAGGCCAGTTTCCTAGCCACCGTCGCCTTTCTCGGCCAGCGCCTCTTCCAGTGCCGCCTCCAGTTCCTCTAGTTGCTGCAACATCGCCGGTTTGACCGAGTGCTTCGGCCACCTCGCCTGGAGGTCGGCGATCTCACGTTCCAGTTGATCGATTCTCGATTGGTTCATCGCGGTCGGTGGGGCGAGCGCGGCGGCGTCGTCACACCGTAGGGATGGCTCGTCCCACCTTCACCTTAGCAACCGCGCCGAGGCGATGTCAACGCTGGTGTCACGGCGAGAGTCCAGAGAGCGGAGCTCTCTGGCGGGGTTCTTTGGGGGGGGTCTCCCAGCTATCTCTTTTTCTTCCTCCTTCCTGGATAGGAAGGAGGGCAGGGGGGATGGTCGAAACGAACCTCTGGCTAGTCATCCTCACCCCGCTTCCCGGCGACCAGGATCACGAAGCCGGCGCCGAGAGCCAGGCCGCTTTGCGGCCGCTCGACCTCGCTGACCTTGCCCGGCGGCTGCACCAGCGTCGAGACAATCCTTTCGAGGGCGAAGTTGCCGCGTTCGACGATATTGATCAGTTCCGAATAGCTGCGGAAACTGGTACCGCGATACAGTTCGTGTCCGTCTTCCCGTTTCGCCTCGTAGAGCTTCCCCCACGGGCTCGATTGCGGAATCTCGGCGAGTACCATCTTGCCTTTCGGCTGCAACACTCGCCGCGTCTCCCGCAGTACCGACAGCGGCCACTCGACGAACGGCAGCGTTACGATTATGAAGACCGCCCCGAAGCTGGCGTCGGCGAACGGCAGTTGTTCGCCGCGGGCTCGTATCGCGTCGGCGGTGCGGGCCGACTCCGGATCACGCGCCACCGCCAGCTTCAGCAACTCCGACGAGGGATCGATCCCGGTGTCGATTCCCAACGAGTCGGCGAACCGGCCGCCGCCGCTGCCGACCTCTAGCCACGGTCGCGGCAGGTTGGCCAGCACCTGCTCCAGGGCGGCTAGCTCGGCGCTGAAAACGAGCTTGCCCTTACCGTCGAACCAGGCGTCGTGGTCAGCGGCCGCCGTGTCGAATCGGGAGACGGGGTCACCCGATATCCTCAGGGGGCGCTGCCGGCGCCGTCCGGGTTGGTTCGGAATTGGTGGCATTCCGGCTATCCCGCTCCTCTCCGGCTGAGCTCGGTGACCAGCAGGCTGACCGCCATCTCCGGTTCGTAACGGCCGGTCTTGATTGCCAGATCGGCTTCGACGAGCAGTCGGTAGACCTGCTTCAGCCGTGGCAGGGAGTAGCGACCGGCCTGTTCGAGTACCCTGCGGGCGGCGAAATCCATCGTCAGTCCGAGCCGGCCACGCGCCTCGGAGATCGGCGTTCCTTGCTTCTTCATCCCTTGGGCGATGGCGATCATCCTCATCTGGCGTGCCAGCATCGCCATCACGTATGAGGGACTGGCGCCGGACTGGATAGTCTGTTCGAGTTGCCGTCCGGCGATTTGCGTCCGTCCCTCGACAATCGTGTCCACCAGGGCGAAGATGTTTTGTTGTTGGGTATATCCGGTGAGCAGTTCGACATCCTCGGTCTCGATGCGACGCCCGTCGGCGTAGATAGCCAGTTTCTCCAGTTCGTTTGACATAATCCAGAGGTTGCTACCGACTGTCCTGACGAGCAGGTCGATTGCCGCCGGTGCGATCGTCGACTTTTCACGACGGGTTCGCTCTCGCACCCAGTCCTTCAACTGAGCTTCACGCAGCGGTTGGAACGTTTCGTGCTTACCCTTGCCCGCCAGCGCCTTGAGCATCGGGTTCTTTTGTTTGATATCCCCATCGACCAGTACCACGATCGTGCTTTCCGGCACCGTCGGCAGGTAGTCTGCCAGGGTATCGGGATCGTCCTGTTTCTCGGCGGTCTTCCGGCGGGTCTTTGTGCCGCTCGTTGGACGGCGGGGACCACGTTTCGGCTCGTAGCGCCCAAGCAACCCCTCGATGATGACCAACCGTTTTTCCGCGAGAAATGGCGCTGCCTCGGAGACGGGACGCAGTTGGTCGACGGTCACTCGTTGGCCTTCGAGGATGCTCATGTTGGCTGGCAGCGATGCCGCGTCGCCGACTTCACCCTTGATTTTGTCCAAGGCCTCGTTCAGCGAGAAGTCGTCCAGTCCAGTTAGTATCAGCAGCAAGTTGTCTCCTTCCGGTCAGGTCAGCGAACCGACCGCTAGGTCGGCATGATACCGTGCTTCCGGGCTGGACGGTCTTCTTTCTTGCCAATTGCCATTTCGAGCGCCGCGATCAGCCTCGGTCTCGTTTCGGCGGGGTCGATGACGTCGTCGATGTGCAGGTGCTCGGCGGCACGGTATGGGTTGGCGAACTCGTCCTGGTATTCCCTGACCTTTTCTTTGAGAAGTTCGTCGGGGTTATCGGCGTCGGCCAGTTCGCGTCGGAAGATAATCGGTGCTGCGCCTTCCGCATCCATCACCGCTAGCACCGTCGACGGCCAGCACAACACCGCGTCGGCACCGAGGTCCTTGTTGCACATCCCTATGTAGGAGCCGCCGTAGGCCTTGCGTAGCGTCAACGTCAGTTTGGGTACGGTTGCTTCTGAGTAGGCGTAGAGCATCTTGGCACCGTGGCGGATGATTCCGCCCCATTCCTGGTCGGTTCCTGGCAAATAGCCGGGGACATCCACCAGGGTGACCATCGGGATATTGAATGCGTCGCAGAATCGGATGAAGCGCGACGCCTTGTCGCAGGCGTCGATGTCGAGCGATCCCGCCTTCTGCATCGGCTGGTTAGCGACGATGCCGACCGAATAGCCGTCGAGTCGTGACAGCCCGGTCACGATATTGGTCGCGAAAAGGGGGAATAGCTCGAAAAAGTTCCCCTTGTCTTCGCTGCGCTGGTCGAACACTTTGGCGATGATCTTGCGGACGTCATAGGGACGTCGTAGGTTTGCCGGAACGATATCGAAAAGCGTTTCGTCGGTTCTGCCGGGGGAGTCCCCCCAGTTTTCTCGCGGCGGCATCTCGCGGTTGCTCGCCGGCAGGTAGCCGAGCAGTTCACGGATACCGGCGAAGCAGTCGGCCTCACTGTCCTCGGAACGGCAGATGATCCCTGCCTTCTTCTGGGCGACTACCGCCCCGCCGAGGTCTTCATCCGAGATGTCCTGTCCGATTGCTGCCTTGACCACTCTTGGTCCGGTGATGAAGGCGTAACTGATCCCCTTGACCATGAAGATGAAGTCCATCAGCGCTGGTGAGTAGACACCGCCGCCGGCGGTCGGCCCCAAGATGGCGCATATTTGCGGGACCACTCCGGAGGCACTGACGTTGCGGTAGAAAAGTTGACCGTAGGCGGATAGTGAGTCTACCCCGTCCTGTATTCGGGCTCCGCCGGAGTCGTTTAGCGAGATTATCGGGTGTCCTGATGCCGTCGCCCGGTCCATCATGTCGCATATCTTCCGGCTCTGCATCTCGGACATCGTGCCGCCGGTACTGGTGAAGTCCTGGGCGTAACTAAAAACGACTCGCCCGTCGATCTTCCCGTATCCGGTGACGACCGCGTCCGCTGGGGCGGAACCCGCGCCGCGGCTCCTGACGAATATCCCCGTCTCGTGGAAGCTGCCTTCATCGAGCAGGGCGTCGATCCGCTGTCTTGCCGTCAGCTTGCCTTTTTTCGCTTGGGCGGCGACTCTTTCCTCACCACCCATCTCCCGGACCTTGTCACGCCGCTGTTGGAGGTTGCTGAGCAGTTCCGCCTTGGGGTCTTTGTCTTCACTCATCGTCTTCACTCATCGGGCAACTTCTTTCCTTCCCGGTACGCGCCGTGGCCGGTGATCTTGAAAGAATCACGCTCGTCCCGCGCGCGGAA
>CAZLUE010000007.1:9084-22854 GCA_964562625.1 uncultured Dehalococcoidales bacterium
GGAAATTCGTCGTCACGGCTATTCGGATGGCGGAGTCTCTTTTGTCTCGTCGCTCTCTCCCTGGGCCCAGGACTGCATCAAACGTTTGACCCGTTGCGCAAGTTCTTGGCTGGAGCGCAGCCGCTGGATGAACACCGGGCAGCCTTCGAGCAGTGAGTTCTGGGCGGCGGTCGCCATTCCGCCGAGCAGTCCCTGGATGCCTGCTATGTCGCCCTCTGAGGGAATCCCCATCATCCCCGCCGCAGAAGACTCTAGTTGCCGGCGGATGTCTTCGGCGCTGAGCCTCATCGGCATCACGCATTGCTTGTACCATGGGCAGTCCTTGCACTGGACTATCCCGTATGCCTCATCGAGAATGTCGGCCATCACTGCCTCCCGTTACACTCGTCCCGAGACACCTTCTCAGAGAAACGGAGTTTCTATAGAAGCGCAGTTTCTCGGGGGTACGGTCCACCTCATGCTAATCGATTCCATTGCAAATATCAAGCAGTCACAGTTGGATCACCACCAGAAATCGTCTATAATGCGTGCATCGAATCACGATACGGCTGTCAACCGACACGAAAGGACATTATCATTCTTGCCATGACATCACTCGATAGACTGTTTCGACCCGCTTCCCTGGCCGTCGTCGGCGCGTCGAGGAATCCTAGCAAGAGCGGCCATGACTTCTTGGCCCGCATTCGTAATGCCGGTTTCGCCGGTGACCTCTACCCGATCAACCCCCGCGAAACGGAAATCTTGGGTCTGCCCTGCTATCCGTCCCTTGCCGAAGTCCCCGCTGATATTGACCTTGCCTATGTCGCTGTTCCCGTTACCAGGGCGCTCGGTGTCGTTGAGGACTGTGCCGCCAGCGGCGTCAAATTTGCCGTCGTCCATACCGCCGGTTTCGCCGAACTCGGCGCAGACGGTCGCCAGTTGCAGGACGCCCTCGTCGCCGCGGCGGTACGCGGCGGCACTCGTATCGTCGGTCCCAACTGCATGGGTATCTATTCGCCTGCGGTCGGAATCAACACCATCGTTGACGCTCCGGTCGGCACCGAAGCCGCCGGTTCAGTTGCCTTCGTCGGCCAGAGCGGCTGGGCCACCGAAAACGTCATGATCATGTCTTGCGAGCGCGGTCTCCGCTTCAGTAAGGCGGTTAGTATCGGCAACCAAGCCGACCTCACTCACGAGGACATGCTGCGTTACTTTACCGGGGATGACGAGACTGCCGCAATCGGTTTCTACGCGGAAGGCTTTCGCCGCGGCGACGAGTTCCTTCGCCTCGCCGCCGAAGTTACCAGGACAGTTCCGGTGGTCGTCTGGGAATCGGGGCGCACCGAGACCGGCACCCGGGTCATCATGTCCCATACCGGTTCCGCTGGCGACAACCTCATTGCTACCGATGCGCTGGCCGCCAGTGGTGTCACCGTTGCCGACAATCTCGAGCAGATGGTCGACTTTCTCACCGGCTTTGCTTCGCCGGTGCTGCCCGTCGGTAATCGGTTGGCCCTGCTCGTCGAGGCTGGTGGCGCCGCCGCCGCCGGCGCCGATGCCGCCGGAACGCTCGGGTTCGAGTTACCGATTCTCTCGGAGGCGGTGCAGGACGAACTGGCGGCCTTGTTCGAGGGCGTCATGCCGCCGCACGCCAGGCCGAGGAATCCGGTCGATACCGTTTGGACGCCGGCCGACGGCCGGGTTGAGTTCTACCGCACCTGCTGCCGGGCGATGCTTCGCGAGGTAGATTCGCTCCTGTTGGTGAACTACGGCCGGTACAGTGACGAATTCCTCTCTATGCTGATTGGGCTTCGTGACGAGACCGGCAAGCCGATCGTCGTCGTCCCCGGTCATCCCACCGAGAGCCGTGACGACATGGCCCGGCTCACCCGGTGCAGGATACCGTCCTTTGCTTCGCCGGAAAGGGCGGTTGCCGCGCTGGCGGCGATGCTCGCCGCGGCGCGTTATCGTTTCAACGGCGCATCTGCTGCGGCTGAATCCGGTTCCTAGTAGTCTGAATGATTGAATGGAGGTAGACATGCTAAGTGCGTGGGAAGCAATCGAGGCGAGGCGCAGCATCCGTAAGTTCAGCTCGGACGCAGTTCCCCGGGAGATGATCGATCAGATGCTAGAGGCTGCCAGGCTGGCCCCATCGGGAGGTAACGTCCAGCCGTGGCGCTTTCTCGTCGTCACGGACCCGGATACCAAGCGGAAACTCCGCGATATCTGCATGGAGCAACGGTTTGTCGAGGAAGTACCGGTAGTTATTATCTGCTTCGGAGACCTGTCCCGATTCTCGCCGGAAGCCGTTAAGCGACGTCGCCAGACCTTAGACGAGTCCGGGGTGCAGGAAACGCTGTCGGGGCGGTTCGCCGATCCTGAGTTCATGGCGCGTATGCAGTCTAAGCCGACGCCATCTCGTGAGCAATTGCTCTCCGGCATGATCGCCAATACCTATATCGCCATCGAGCATCTGGTAATAATGGCATCGGCTCTGGGGCTGGCTACCTGCTGGGTGGGCGGTTTTGATCGGGAGGAGATCAGCCAGTTGTTTTCCTTGGACGACATCCTCGTCCCGGTCGCTGTCTTGCCTGTCGGTTATCCCGATGGTCAACTGCCCCCGCCACGACCGCGACTCAGCATCGAGGAAATACTGGTCGACCTGCCGGTGCCGGTCATCGAATGAATCGGTGTAGTGGTATCCACGATCAGTCCCGTGTTGAACCGGCGTCCCTCACAACACCTACCCCTACCCACCCATCTTGGCTAGGAAAGATGGTCGAACGGCTTGCATCGCTTTGTTGGCGGAGTTGATTATTCCCGAACGCGCGTCAGTTCTATCTGCAACGGATTGTCCGGATCGGGGCAGGCGATAATTGCCTTGTCGGTGTCCTTCTCCCAAGGGAAGGTGCCCCCCGATTGTAGGCCGACGGCGAACGGGAAAGCAGCGCAGTAGGCGAAGGAACAGACGCCCGCCGGCGTCATCTCTCCCATCGTAAACTCATCCCCGACTTTGTGTCCGGCTGCGCAGCTGCCCTTCTGGCTGATGACCCTCATCGTTACTTTGTTCCACGATGCCACTGTCTTGCCTCCCCGTCGTCCGGTTTCAACCGGTTGAAACCGGCCTTAGCCGGATCCTTTTATGGTGCGTATCGCACGAGACGCCACGTGATCACTTCGCAGACGATCGTCACGTCTTCCGGTTCGAGATAGTCGCCGATGTTACCGTCGAATAGTAGGTTGGCGCTCGCTGGGAATTCATCGTCCCCGTGCCACATCACCAGCGTGATCGGGACACGACAGAACGCTGTAATGACGACCCCCGTATCCCCGATCTCTGCGGGCCTTCCCCCAATGGCTTTGGCGGCGGGCGCCAGTGATTCTGGGTGCTCCCCGAAATGCCGCACCAACTGGTCGACCGTCCGCTTGGCAAACGTCGGGTAATAGACGATTCCCCCCGGCAGGTCGCGGTAAGTGATCTGCCGTCCGGTCGGCAGACTTCCCTTGGCCTTCGCCAGGTAATGTAGGACGAAGACTCTCTCCCGCAGGGAAAGCTCATCAGCGCTTCCGAGAGGGGACACCTCGCCGCCGGCGAATGTAACCCGGTACCGCTCCCCGAGGTACTCGACCGTCGCCGCTGGCCCCCGGTCTCCGTCTTCGTAGCTGGCCCCGGCGTACCGGCTTTGCTCCTTAAGGTCGGATCTGGACAATTTCTCCTTCACGACCGCTAGGGCGTTGTTTAAGTTGTAGATTGTGTGCTCGTCTTGGTCTTCAGGGCGATGTACGCGGGCGGTCACTTGTCTACCATCCCTCCCGAGGTCTGGAATGATAGAGACCGGCCCCCCACCGGGTTCCGGCCTCTGAATTCTCGCTTGACTTCTCTCAGTAGCCTACAGGTCCAGCCAGGAGTGCGAGTAGAGCACCTCACCGGTCAATACAGGCACGCTCTTGGCGTACTTCGCTTCCTCGGGATCGAGAGACTTGGTATCCGGTTTGTCGCCGTCCATGATCCGGTGGATCATCGCGACTCGGTCCGTTCGCCTGCCACGGGCAATCGCCATCAACTCCATATCAAATGCATCCACAATCGACGAATATAGGTCGAACTTCATCAGCATCATCAGGTAGGTCCGGTTGAGGTATGGCCGCAGTTCGTTGGGCGTCCCGTTCGACACGTTGGAGAGGCCAACCGCCGACTTTCCCCCCGGGGCGATGTCGGCCAGGCTGCCCATAAACTCCAGGCAAGGTTTCACCTGGTTGGTATCGACGTTGCTCGCCGGCGTCACAATCGGATCGAACCAGATCCTGTCGTTGCCGATGTCTTTCGCATTGGCCGTCATCATCAGTTCGGCGGCAATCATGCTCCGCTCGTCCGCGTCGCGCGGCATTCCATCGCGTCCCCAGAGCAGACCGATGAAGTCGGCCCCGTACTTGGTGGCCAGCAGTAATTCTTCGTCCATCCTGCTCAGGTCGATCGAGTTGATCAACGCCCGTCCCTTGTGCACTTTGAGGCCGGCCTCGATCGCCCCCAGGTTCGTCGTATCCAGCGACAGCGGCAAGTCGGTGACTTCCTGCACGGTCTTCACCATCCAGTCCATCATTTCATCACCGGAGCGCCGGGCCGGCCCGATGTTGATATCGAGGTAGTCCACGCCGGCTTCCGTCTCCGCCTTGGCCATCGCCTGAATCGGACCGGCGTCCCTTTCCCTCATCGCCGGGCCCAGCGTCTTCGACATTATGTTGATGTTTTCGCCAATCAGTATCATCGTCTCTCCTATGGTGTCCATGATTTGAGGAAAGCCGGTAGGTGGGCCGCCTCTCTTGGACCGACCTGGATCTCCCAGTCCGGTAACTCTTCTTCGATTCCGCCGCTTTCGGCGGCGGCATAGCCTGGAATGATCAGCTTGCGGTGCTTGACCTTGTTCTCGATGCCACACTTCTTGATGAACGACCCGATCAAGTCGGCGACGAACTTTCCCGCCGCCCACGCCGTCATCACCGATAGCCCTTCGGTATCCATTATCAGCAGGTAAGCCGGCACCTTGCTGCTTTCGATCTCACCGGAGACGATGAAGTATGTCAGTGAGAAGTTCGTCGTCACCAGCACCGGCGAATCCTCGCCGGGGTCACCGATTTCGTAGATACCTTCCTCACTGGCCAGCGGCCGCTGTGGGTCGGTGAAGATGTTCATTCGTTCCACCAGCAGTGGGAACAGTGTCTCTCCCTGCAGGTCTGACAGCACCACGATCCCGGCGTACTTGGCGACCAGCATCGAGGCCAGCATTGCTTCCTTTAGCGGGTCATCGGTCATTTCGCAGGGGAAGGTGATCGTCGGGTATCCCAGCGGCCGGAACTTCTTGGCGAGGGCTAAGTTGCGGATCACGATCTCGTCCCGGAACGCCGCCTGCGTACCTCTCGATCCGGGATCGATGACAATGTCGTTGATCCCTGCGGCTACCAGTTGCTCGGTCAGTTCCGCCAGATTTTCGACCCCGTCGCCCTTGATCCCGACGGCGCAACCACCTTCCTTGGCGAGTGCCGCCACCGCTTCGAGATTGTCTTTGTCGGCCCCGTATAGTAGCGGTCTGTCGTCGGCACATTCTTTCAGGCCGGCTGCCAGGACGTCGCTGTCGCGACTCATTAGGATGATGGCGGCGTCACTGCCCTTGGCGATCTTTCCCACCAGCGCGGCGAATTTGGCAGCGTCACCGGACTCGCTCTTGACCGCGACTATTTCCGGTCGCAGCGTCAATCCGACGCGGTTGTAGCGCAGTTCCTTGAATCGTGCCATCCGTCCGTTGACTTCGCTGTTGGACTGGGCATCGGTTACCAGTACCGCCACCGGTGGCTCGTTCTCGAAGCGCTTCTCGTGGCGGAACGAGACCGTTTCGCCGCCCACTTTCACCGCACTGTCTCCGCTGCCGATGGTAACCTGTCGGATCGGCGGCGCCGCCGCCTCGGCCAGCTGAGCGGTCGCTTCCTCGGAGACGTGGGGGCAAGCGGAAAGCTCTGCCTTGCCACTCGCCAGGTTCATCGCGAAGGCGAGGCAGGTCGGCACGTCGCAGTCGCCACAGTTCGTCTTCGGCAGCAGTTTGAATATCGCTATTCCAGTTAGTGCCATATTCGGGTCTCCTTTGCTTGTTTCGTATCGAGTCTCAACTCGCGAACGAGCCTTATCCTAGGATCGAGCTCATTGTCAGGGCGGGGTGTCCTTTTTCTTCCAGGAAGGGTAGAATCTCCTCTTCGGTAGTGCCGATTGTTTCGTCGGCGATCATGTCGAGCAGGTCAGTGACACCAAGTTCTTCGGCTCGCACACTGAGCCGGTCGCCGATCTCTTCCTTGAGCATCTTTGGCATCCAGACAATCCGTAACAGCCCTCCGTCGCCGACTAGGAACTTGCGCTGGCAGATGTTGTATTTGCCGTGTCCCACGAATCCCGGCGTGCTGATGCCGCCGCCGATCGTGCCCGCCAGCGTGGTGAACTTCATCCCCGAGGGCGTCATCTCGGCGAATTCACGGTTGACTGTCATCACTCCGTTGCACAGCGGCAGTATGGCGGCGATGCATTCACAGCAGCCGCAGGTCGTCATCGGGTCGTTGACGATGCTGTAGAAGTTGTAGTGGTCGAATTTGCCGCGCGAGGCGCTGAAGAGGAATTCGTTGACGCCTTTCCACTGCCCCAGTTTCTCGTCGATCGTCGCCCCCTTGGGTACCGGCTGGTTGGGGCCGGTCGGGTTGATTTCGAATGACGCCTTGCAGTCCATCCAGTTGTAGGATCCGCAGAGGCCGGTCCGTTCCGGGCTGATGACGCAGACGTGGGCAGGCGCGAACGACTGACAAAGCGTGCACGAGTAGTACATTTCGGTCGTTTCGTCGGTCATCCCCTCGATTCTAGTGTCGCGTTCCGAGTAGACTGCCCGCGCTGTTGCCAGCATTGCCTGGACGTCCTCTTCATTGGTGTAGAGCTTCACCTGGAGCTTGTCAAATATCCGGCCGAAGTCCTGGTGCAGCTTCGCGTGCAGCAACTTGCCGATGTCCTCGATCCTGAATCCCTTCTCCACGGCGCCTTTGGCGACGCGTATCCAGGCGATGTCGCGTTGGCCGATGTGCATCACACCTTGGGCGTAGTTGATCAGGTGGTGAATCTGGCGTTCTAGGATAGGTTCGTAATCGTCCTCGAACTCGCGTCCCGCCACCTCGACGACGATCGCCATCGGTAACCGTTCCCCGGCCTTTATGTCGTCCAAACTCGGCCCGATTACCTCGATGTTGCCGTCCTCGACCTCATCCATCGGCTTTGAAGTGACCCACTCGACCATCGCCGTGCGGTTGCCGCCGCACTCCAAGTAGATATCGTCGCCGCGTACCCGCTCTCCCTCGAAGGCGGGACCGTAGGATACCGGAATCGGCACCTCGGTGATGTTCACTTTGAGACCGCGGACTTCAATCGCGCGGGCGACGATCTCGTCGTGAGTGACGTTGGAGACGACGTGCTCGTAGGTGCAGATGCCGGTCGGTAACACCTCCGGTATCGGCGTGTCGGCAATTGTCGGGAAACCCCAGTTGATCGCTCCCGCGGCGTTGGCGTACCACTCGTCGGTGACGTAGCCCAACGGCAGTGCGAAGGCGAAGATTCGATCCTTGTTGTAGATCAGGATCTTGCGAAAGTCTCCCGGCTCGATTCCTCCGAAGGACATCGCTGCGCGGGTGGCAAAACCCATCGCGAATACGGTAGCGCTGACGTCCGGTCCGAACGATACCAGACGTGTTCCCCAGCCGATCTGCACCCCGGCCTCGACCAGCTGTTCGGAGAATCGCTGGCCGCCGTATTCGGCGGACATAAAGACGTAGAGGTTCTTCTGTTGCAGTTCTTCCGCGATTGTTTTGGCAATCTCGGCGTTGGGAGCTGCCCCGAGTATCGCTGCGAAACCGGGCGCCGTCCCGTCGACGAACTCCACGCCTCTTTTTCGCAGGATAATGTCGTCGGCGGCGCCGAGCCACAGGTTGTCGTCGTTGACGTCCTCCGCCTTGGTGTAGAAGTTGGGTTCTTCGCGGTAGCGTATCGCCTCGAGCAGTTCCTCGGCGAATAGCGTCGCCATTCCCGAGTCGAGCGCCGGTGCCAAGTAGGGTAGCGGATGGCGTTCCCTCACCGGCTCTGGCAACAGGGTTCGGCAGCGTTTGATTATGCCTTCCATGTCACCCAGCGTCTCGACCTTGGCGCCAAGCATTCCGTAGATTACCGGAAGATAGTAGGCGGTGTTGGGGAAACCCACCGGCTCGCTGGCACCCCACTTGTCCATCGCCTGCTTCCATTTCTCTTCCGCTTGGTCGACGATCTTGTGGGCTCCGTTTATCGCCGCCGAGGCAATGATTTTTGACATCCGCTCGATCCTCCCAAGTTTGTCCTTATCTCATACCATGGATGATTACTGTTAGCTCGTATACTGTTCCCCAAAAGTGGCATCCAGAGGGGCCGAGAGTTCGCCCGGAGAGCGAGATCCCCCTTCCGCCTGTGGTCTTGCGCTCGTCCGAAAGTCGGGCGCCGGTCTTCCCCAGATACTTTCTATCTTCTTTGCCTCTTCCCGAACAAAGGGAGTCCAAAGGGACGGAGACCCTATCGCAGGAGTTTGAGGGCGTCCCTCAATACTACCGACACTCTTCTTGCCCACTTCCTGGACAGGATGATGGTTAGGTGGAATTGTCCCTCGGGCAATTTCCTGGAAATTCGCCCAAGGGACAGCGCTAGCTAGTCCCGACGAACTGTTGGTATAGTTGAAACGACTCTTCATCACCATGCTATGTCAGATCCCGTCTCATCTCCATGTCGTAGAGCACCCTCTCCCGCGCCTTGTCGATGCCGAGCGCCTTGCGTTTGATGTCGATCTGCTCGATCATCATCTCGGCCATCTTGATCGGGTCGGCCTCGAAGGCCCACTTGCCGCCGTACAGTTCTTCCATTTCTTTGAAGAGGAAGTCGGTTACTTCCGGGCTGCCGAGTGTCGGCCAACTGGCGCCGAAGATCGTGTAGACGCCGGAACTGACGAAGTATTGCCCGATCGCCAGTGCCTTCTCGCTCATCCATTCTGGAGCGGCGCCGACCGCCGGCAAGTCGCTGATGTCATCACCGAGGCCGCCGTCCTTTACCATCGCCGTTGCCGCCATCAGTATCCGGGAGTTGTCGATGCAGGCGCCGAGGTGCAGCACCGGCGGGATGCCGACCGCCTCGCAGACGGATCTTAACCCTTCGCCGGCGAATTCGGCGGCTTCCGGTACTAGCAGTCCTTCCTTGGCGCAGGCCATTGCCGCGCAGCCGGTCTGGAGCACTAGTACGTCGTTCTTGATCAATTCCTTGACCAGCCTGACCGTGACCTCGTCGTGCATCACTCGGGCGTTGCTGCAGCCGACCACGCCGGCAACGCCGCGAATGCGGCCGTTGATGATGTTGTCGTTCAGCGGTCGGTAGGAGGCGCGGAATACGCCGCCGAGCAGGTAGTTTATCGTCTCGTGGCTGAACCCGGCGATCAAGTCGGTCTTGACCTCGGGAATCCGTACGTTGTTGCCGCGGTTGGGGTAGTTGTCGATTGCCGCTCGTAGGATGCTCCTGGCGGACTCGGCGGCCTTGTGTTCCTCGAACTCCATGTGGGTGGCGCCTTCGATATGGGCGCGCCAGTCGGTGGTGATGATCTTCGTGTGATAGCACCTGGCGACCTCCACCAGGCCTTGCATGATGCACTGGATGTCCACCACCATTGCTTCAACAGCGCCGGTCACGACCGCCAGTTCCTGCTGTAGGAAGTTGCCTCCGAGCGGGACGCCATGGCGCATCAGTATTTCGTTGGCGGTGCAGCACATCCCTACCAGGTTGACGCCTTTGGCCCCCTTGGACTTGGCGTACTCGATAATCTCCGGATCCTGGGCGACAACCGCCAATATCTCGGCGAGATACGGTTCGTGGCCGTGGATGACGACGTTGACTTCGTCGTCCTTGAAGACGCCGAGGTTGATTTGGCTGAGTACCGGTGACGGCGTGCCGAACAGGATGTCCTGCAACTCAGTGGAGATCATGCTGCCGCCCCAGCCGTCGGCCAGGGCGCATCGCGCCCCCTGCAGCAGCAAGTTCCTGTAGTCCTGGTCGACCCCCATGTGGGTGCGGTGCATCAATTCGGTGACCTCGCGGTCAATGCCGCGTGGCACGACACCGAGCTTTCGCCAGATTTCCTGTCTCTTCAGCGGGGCGCGCTTGATGAAGCGCAGTTCGCCTTCCTGCTGGCCGAATTCCGTCTGGAGCAGTTCGCCGACCGCGATTGCGATCTCCTCGTTGCTGCGTTCCCCGATGGTAACACCCAGGTCGAGGGCCAGTTGCAGCAGTTTCTGCTCGTCCTTGATCTCGAAGCCCGGCGTCTCGCCTTTGGCGGCGGCGATGAAGGCGGCGACGACTCGACGGCCGTGGTCGCCGTGCGAGGCCGTTCCGGCGGCAATCTTGCGGACGAAGCCGCGTGCCGATATCGTCTCTGCGGTTGCCCCGCAGAGTCCCATTCGTTTCTTCTTCTGCTCCGGCGTCTCTTCCTTGTTTCCTTTCGGCAGGGGAACCCGGCACGGCCCCATCGCGCAGTGGGCGCAGCAACTGCCCTCGGCGCCGATCGGACATGGCCGCATTGACGCCGCCCGGTCAAAGACCGTGCTCGTGCCGTCCCTGGCTGCCTTGGCTATCATCTCGACCGTTGCTGGGTCGATGCTCTTTTCTTCGGCGTTTGCCATCGTGTTTCCTCCGTTTGTTTCCGCAATGCCCGGGCGTGTCTCCGCAATTTTTCCGCACGTTCTCGCAGTTCTTCCGCGCGTTCTCGTTACTGCGCCACCGTCAGTTCGGCGATTATTGAGTGGCCGTCAGTTCAGACACCATTTCTTTGACCAGTTTGATCGCCTCCGGGTGTCTCATCACGATGACGTCTCCGCCGGCGACGAGCAGCGCTATCGCTGACATCGCCTCCATCATGATACCCCGCTTGGTGGCGTCACCCATGTTCAGTTCGCCATCCGGCAGGTGGGTTTCTTTGGACTTCCAGACTTCCTTGGACAGGTTGCAGATGATCGGGAATTGGAGCCGGTCATCTTGTTGGGTGAGACCGGCCATCCGCATCCGCTCCATTACCGAGTAGGCGTACTCGATGCCGTAGCCGATGCAGCTGACGGTCGGGTCTATGATTATCTGCTCGTCGGGAACGCCGAGGTTACCGAGTAGGATGTTGAGCTGTTTTGCCAGGTTGATGTCGATCGGCGTCGATGCTGTCACGGTGTGCTTGTATCCGATCGCGGCCGCGCCGATTCGCTTGTGGTTCGCCTCTTGCACCGGTCCGATTATCAGGCGCTTGTCCTGGCAGACTTCTGCGATGGCGCGCAGCACGTCGCTGTCCTTTTCGACGGCGTCAGTCCCCCAGACGATCAACGGTACGTCGACCGCATCGGCGACCTGCTTGACGACGATGGCGGCTTCCTCCGGGCTGCGGTCAAGACCGTTGGGGTCGGTGCTCTCCAGTTGCAGGGCGATCATCTCCGCCCCGTAATCGTCAACGCACTTATTCGCCCAGACCACCGGGTCGTCGGTGACCCCCGCGAATGGCGCCAGCGCTGCCTCGGCCCATTCATCGGGTGGGCAGTCCCAGATCTCCATCGCGACCCGCGGTGACCGAGGCATCGCGCCCTCGAATAAGTAGAACGGGTAGGCCGTCTCACCGCCCACGGCGACCGCCTTGTCTCCCTTGCCCAACTCGACTTCCTTCACCTTGCCGGTGTAGGAAGTCTTCGGTATCTCAATAGTCATTATTGCCCTCCTGCCTTTGGTTGAGTTTACATAACCGGAAGAATAATTTATGCCTGCCACGCTCGATTTGTTTCCCGTTACACGAATAGTACATCTATGCCGGCGTCTTCCTCTTTTCGCTGCCGTACCATTCGTCCGAGTACCAGTATCGTTCACCGGTTTCGAGGTACTTCAGCTTATCTGCCCTCGTGCCGAGCTTCTGACGCCACCGCCCGGCATCTTCGCCATCGGGCTGGCCGTCTTCGTATGTTGCTCCTAGCACCTCGACCGTCTTTCGGCCGGGTGCCTTCGTCTTCTTGATTTCGTATTCCATCGGTTCGCTCCCTTCCCTATTCGAGGCCGGCGGCTAGTTTCGCCGCGTGGACCGTGTTCAACATCAGCATCGTGATTGTCATCGGACCGACTCCACCCGGCACCGGCGTGATCGCGGTGGCCTTCTCCACAACGTTCTCAAAGTCGACGTCTCCGCAGAGAATCCGCTTGCCGGAGTCGGTCGTTCCGATCTGGTGCACCCCGACATCGATTACTACCGCGCCATCTTTGACCATGTCGGCCGTGATCGCTTTCGGCTGACCCGCGGCAGCGATAAGGATGTCGGCGCGGCGGGTATGGAAGGTCAGGTTCTGGGTGCGTGTGTGGCAGACCGTTACCGTCGCGTTGGCGCCGTTCGCCTTCTGAAGGAGAATATTGGCGATCGGCTTGCCGACAATGTTGCTTCTCCCAACGACGACCACCTCGGCGCCTTCAATCTTGGTGCCACTTCGGATGAGGAGTTGCTGGATTCCGGCCGGAGTGCAGGGGAGATAGTCCGGTTCACCGATCATAAGTTTGCCGACATTGACCGGATGGAATCCGTCGACGTCCTTTCTAGGGTCGATCGCGAAGAGGACTTTCGTTTCGTCGATTTGCTTCGGAAGGGGGATCTGGATGAGGATTCCATGAATCCTGGAGTCATTGTTGAGCCGATCCACCAGCGCCAACAGATCGGTCTCGGTGGTGTTCGCGGGAAGGTCGTGCCTTTTCGAGTAGAATCCGAGGTTATTCGCGATTTTTTCCTTTTGTCCGACATACACTTGGGATGCTGGATCCTCGCCGATGAGGACGGTGACTAGTCCGGGAACCAAGCCATGTTGCTCTTTGAGTTGGGACACTTCCAGCTTGAGTTCGGCACGAATCTGCTTGGCGACCTCGGTGCCACTTATGATCTGTGCGCTCATGTACCCTCCGATACAATTATAGGCCTTACGATGTAGCTTGTGCCAACTTCCGAGCTACTCCGCGCGTGGCCAGCGCCGACGATTGCCCGCTTTCAACTGCCATCGAGGATCTTGATCATCAGTTTGTCAACTGCGCGTACCGCCGCGGAGTTGACGGGGAGTTCCGTGAGCGGCGTCTGTTCCAAGTCGGCTTGGAGAATCTCCTCATCCGTGGGTATCGTGGCTGCCAGTTCGATTCCCAGCCGCTCCATTTCCTCGACAACTCGCGAGTCAAGCTCGTCAGGAGCGATACTGATCACCGCCATCTGCCTCTTGACTCTCAGTTTCAGACCGTCGACCAATTCGATGATACGCGCGATCGTACGGACACCTTTCACCGAGTGGTTGGAGACGAGGAGAAGAACGTCCACGTTTTGCGTCGTTCGTCGGCTGAGGTGCTCCATGCCCGCCTCGTTGTCCATTACTACGAAGGCGTAACTGTCAGACAGATTGTCGGCGAACTTTCTGATGATCAGGTTGGGGTAGCAGTAGCATTCCGGGCCTTCGCCGCGACCCATTGTAAGCAGGTCGAGACCGGGACGCTCCACCAGAACTTCGTTCAACTTGAAGTCGAGGTATGCTTCTTTGGTCATCCCTGCAGGCAGGCGTATCTTGCTCCGCTGGAATTCATCCAAGAGTTCTCCGACGGTGTGCGAGGTTTCGATCCCGAGACTCTCGCCAAGATTGGCGTTGGCATCCGCATCGACGGCTAGGATC
>CAZLUE010000008.1:0-2425 GCA_964562625.1 uncultured Dehalococcoidales bacterium
TGAGACGATTGTCCTGAGCGAATGACTAGAATCGGCGGGACATGCCGAAGAGCACTTGGTTCCCAAAGGAATCATGCTACGGATTAAAGGTAGGATACCAAGGGAAGTTTACGACAGCCTCAATCAACAAGACATGATGGGGCCGACTGAGCGCTACGGCAAGGTGAGTGCGGCGGGGATATTTGAACACGGTGGCAAATATGGACACTTGGGACAATTCAAACATCGGGTGACACCAGCTGTTGTTGAACTGCTACCGTCGTGTTGTCCTGCCCCGCGAAAGCTTTCAGATTTCGGCAAGACGGCTCTGAGCGGCAGGCCAATCAGGGGCAGGAAGAAAACATGCTGGTGAGCTGCGGATTTACGAGGGCGAAGATTGACCCCTGAGCGTGATAATGCTATATTGGCCTTACCCGGCAGCGTAGCTCAGTTGGTAGAGCAGAGGACTCATAAGCCTCGGGTCGGGGGTTCGAATCCCTCCGCTGCCACTACCTTTTCGTGTGGATTCGTGGTGTCTTAGTGCGGATCATCGAAGATGCGTGGTGGTTTCGTCCACCTTTTCAGGTGCGTTTCTCGAAGTGATACTGGAGTTTACTTTAGGCCTGGATTTCAGTGGCGCGGGAGTCGAATGCCCTTGGTAGGGCAGCCGGCGACGCGTGAACTCGTGCGTAGCGGTACAAAGTGCAAGAGACGGGATACTGGATCGTTTTGCCCATAGGTGGTAAACTTGGCGGAGACTGGTTGTCCAGTCTTGATTGTCCCGGCAGTTGTATTCAAACCGGCAGGCCGCCAGATGGTGCTTCCATTGCAGGAAACCGACGCAATCGGTCATCATCCCGTACCATGAATATCCATGGGTGACAAACTCACAAGAGAATACCGGAGCTGGAACATGTCCAGAATCCGCTCAAAGGACAGCTAGCCTGAGAAGGCCATTCGCTCCGTTCTGCACAAGGCAGGATACTGGTTCCGATTGCACGGTAAGGACCTCCATGGCAGGCCTGACATCGTGCTGTTCCGGCATGCCGCAGTCGTCTTCGTCCGTGGTTGCTTCTGGCACAGACACCCTGGCTGCAAACACGCATACACACCCAAGAGCAATACTGCCTTCTGGGAAGAGAAAAATTTCGGAAGAATGTTGAACGGCACGAAGTGGTGACCGAACAATTTAGGTGTTTGGGATGGCGAGTCATCACGGTATGAGAGTGTGAGACTTCAGATTCTGGCAGCCTGATTGAGAGAATCTCTCGACCTGCCTCCCGATAGCGAGAGGACGTGGCATGATTGCCCTGTCGCCTTCCGCGCTCTGTCTTTTCGGAGGAGCCGACCCCAGCCAGTTCCAGTGACCATCCGGCCAGCGCTAAGGTCAGAAACTCCAGTATCCGAGGTGGTACACTATTAGGGGCGGGTCTGCAAAGAGTCCAAGACGTGACTGCAGAGCGATCTAGTGCCAAATCACGAAATCAGCTGGCATTTATCAACCTGCCAACTTGATTGAATAGGATACCAGATGAGTTTAGCCTGTGGGCTGGTAGGTCTTGCTGCCTGTGGCAAGACCACCATCTATAATGCGGTCACCGCCTCCGGAGCGGCGAGCTACGACGGCTCCGAGATGCATCGAGTCATCGTCAATGCGCCCGACCCACGTATTCAGGCGCTGGCGAAGCTGTACAATCCCGTCAAGATGATTCCGGCGACCATGCAGCTGGTGGATATTCCCGGTCTGGCCACTGACGCCGTTACCAGGCCGGGGCAAAGCACGAGGCTACTCAAGCACATAAAGGATGTCGATGTCCTGCTGCACGTGGTACGTTGTTTTCAAGCCGCCGGCGCCTCCCCCGGGCGTGGCGGCATCGACCCCGCCGGCGACGTCGAGACGATCGACCTCGAGCTGATGGTGGCTGACAGTCAGACGCTGGGAAACAAGATCACCCGCTTGTCGAAGAAGCTGAAGGCCAGCGACAGCGACGTCGTCCGCGAGGTGGCCGACTGTGAGAAGGTGAAGCGGGGACTGGATGAGGGGATACCGGCTCGCCGCCAGGGATTGGACGCCAAAGAACTGGGGAGTGTCCGCGAATGTAATCTGGTCTCGCTCAAGCCGGTGCTCTATATCGCCAATCTGGAGTCCATGTCCGATGGGGACGAGTGCGTCAGAGTGCTTCAGCCGACGGTCGACGCCGATGACTCCGAGGTCATTCCCATCTGCGGCCGCGATGAGGCCGAAATCAGCCAGCTGGACCCCGCCGACCGCCAGGAGTTCCTGGCCGAGCTGGGCTTGCAGGAATCATCGATGGCACGCCTGCTGCAGGCCGCCTACCGGAAACTCGGGCTGGTGAACTTCTTTACCGTCGGCGAGGACGAGGTCCGTGCCTGGACATGCCGCCAGGGAGACAAGGCCCCGGTCGCCGCCGGCAAGATTCACACC
>CAZLUE010000008.1:2435-9954 GCA_964562625.1 uncultured Dehalococcoidales bacterium
GAGCGCGGCTTCATACGGATGGAAGTGATGCGCTATGACGACCTGCTTGAACTCGGCAGCGAGGCGGCCGTCGTCAAGGCCGGCAAGCAGCGCATCGAGGGCAAGACTTACGAAGTCCAGGAGGGGGACATCGTGGTGGTGCGCTTCAACGCCGCCTAGCCGCCGGACAGACGGGAGAGTATCTTTCCGGGGACAATCAGCCCACCGGCGGTAATTTTCAACATCCGGTTCTCACTGGCGACCAGCGCATCCCGCAAAGCCAGCAGAAGCTGTCCCGCCTTTGTCTCCAGCCAGAACCAGTTCATCAGCGTTTCGCTGGCGGCAACATCCTGACCGGGCTGAGCGGTGACTGCCTCCAGGTAGTACGCCTTGAGATCTTCCACCGCAAGCTTCAGCGTAAGACCTACCGGTACCCCGGCCAGCGAGCTCTCCGGCACAGTTTCGCCCAGGAATGAACAAATGAAATCAGCCAGGGCGCCGGTCTCGATACCGCTGCTGCCGGCGGTGGTGCGTCCCCGTTTCTCGACGGCCAGATCATACCAGGGACCCAGTGACAGCATCTCGCTCTTGAAGGCGGCGCAGAGCTCAGCCGTCTCGCCGGCGGCCACTGCCGGCTGGGTGAAGCCGACGGGGCAGGCCAGTACCGCCGGCTGGGCCACGGATACCGGGGCGTCATCGGGGAAATCTTCAATTACCGGGCCGCTCTCCGCATCGAGCAGTTCCAGCGCCGCCAGTAGAACCCGTTTCTGGAAGGCGGCGTCACCGGGGACACCGAGCGGCCTGCCCAGCTCGAAAGGCACCCAAAGCGCCCGCGGCGGGTTCGTCTTTTCCGTATGGAGACGGATCAGGCTGACTTGCGTCGTCGCCAGCCCTTCATCCTCGAAGTAATGCGCCAGCACGCCGACGGCGCGCGTACACAGCGGTCAGACCGGCACCAGCAGAACGGCGTTCACCCCGTCCTGCTTCATGATAGCGGCAACCTTTCGGGCCTGCTCCTCGACGGCCGTCTCATCGTGGGCCCCCATGAAGGAAAAGTGGCATGCGGCGACGCTGTCGATGATGCCGTCCGCCGCCATTTCCCGCAGCCGGTCCACCGGGAAGACGACATTCCAGTCCAGCAGGAAGCCGCTACGGTCGAAGTTAGCGGAAACATGCGTCATCACCAGGTCTGCGGCGGCGATGTCTCCGGGAATGACGCGATAGCCGTCACCGGCATCGAAGGAAAAGGGACGGTCGCCACGCCTGTGCAGGCCCGCCGTGGAGACGATGGCGACGCGCCGCTCCGCCAGCGGTGGCCCGGTGACCCACGGCTGACTGGAGAAGGTTGGGCAGACAACCTGCTCCACGTGCTGCCTTTCAGCCTCACTCATCCGGTCGAGACGAGCCATCACGAAACCTCCCGCGCTACTGCTGCCACATATGACGAGGGGCGCTCAACTTACCGGCGCCCCTCATCGCTTGTCTGTCACTGATTCCCGACCGAGCCGGCCTCCGTTTAGTAACGGTAGTGGTCAGTCTTGAAGGGACCGTCCTGGGGAAGTCCCAGGTATCCCGCCTGCGCCTCGGTGAGGCGGCTGAGACTGGCGCCGAACTTGTCGAGGTGGAGCCGGGCGACCTTCTCGTCGAGGTACTTGGGCAGGGTAACGACGTTCTTGCCGTAGTCCTCGGCGTGCTCGTGGAGGTCGATCTGGGCAAGCGTCTGGTTGGTGAACGAGTTGCTCATGACAAAGCTCGGATGCCCGGTGGCGCAGGCCAGGTTGACCAGCCGCCCCTCGGCGAGGACGATGATGCTTCGCCCCGTTTCCTTGAAGCGCCATTCGTGCACCTGCGGCTTGATCTCGATCCGCTCGGCCTCGCCCCTGCTCCGCATCGCTTCGAGTCCGGCCATGTCGATTTCGTCGTCGAAGTGGCCGATGTTGCAGACGATGGCGTTATGCTTCATCCGCTTCATGTCCTCGGCGGTGATGATGTTGCAGCAGCCGGTGGCGGTGACGAAGATGTCGAAGCTGCTCTCCAGCGCCTCGTCCATGGTGACGACATCGTAGCCCTGCATACAGGCCTGGAGGGCGCAGATCGGATCGATCTCGGTGACCGACACCCGCGCCTGCTGGCCACGCATCGACTGGGCGCTGCCCTTGCCGACATCGCCGAAGCCGCAAATCAGCGCCTTCTTGCCGGAGATGAGGACATCGGTAGCGCGCATCACGGCATCGATCAGGGAGTGCCTGGTCCCGTAGAGGTTATCGAACTTGCTCTTGGTGACGGAATCGTTGACATTAATCGCCGGGAAGAGGAGCGTGCCGTCCTTCTGCATGTCATAGAGACGGTGGACGCCGGTGGTCGTTTCCTCAGAGACACCGCGTATTCCAGCGGCGATCGGCTCCCAGAAACGCGGCTCGACTGCCTGAATCTCGGCGAGCAGGGCGTGCACTGCCAGTTCGTCGGGCGACGCCTCGGGGCCGGGTCCCGGCACCGCGCCCGCCTTGTCGTAGCGGTCGCCGAGATGGACGAGCAGCGTGGCGTCACCGCCGTCGTCGACGATCAGTGTTGGGCCCTGGCTTTCACCGAAACGCAGCGACTGCAGGGCGCACCACCAGTATTCGTCCAGGGTCTCTCCCTTCCAGGCAAAGGCGGGGACTCCGGCGGGATTCTCAATCGTGCCATCTGGTCCGACGACGACCGCGGCGGCGGCGTGGTTCTGAGTCGAGAAGATGTTGCAAGACGCCCAGCGGACCTCGGCGCCGAGTTGCACCAGTGTTTCGATCAGCACCGCCGTCTGCACCGTCAGGTGGAGCGAGCCGGTGATCCGCGCCCCTTTGAGGGGTTGTTGTCCGCCATGCTCGGCACGAAGCGCCATCAGTCCCGGCATCTCGTACTCGGCCAGTTCGATTTCTTTTCGCCCGAAAGCCACCGTTTCCGGTGACAGGTCGGCAACCTTGAACGGCAGCTCGGCGAAGATGGACTCGCCGCCGAAAGCAGCTTGAGACTTCGTTGTCTGAGACATATATTACTCTCTCCGATGTGTGGTATCAGCGACTGGCGATAACAAGTAGTATAGCGGAGTTGTCTGTGTACGGCTAGTGGCGGGATGGTCGATGTTCTGCGCCAATCGGCTAGTGTGTGAGGAAGAATCGTGTCGACCGCCATCGGGAGTCCCCGGGACGCGCCAAGGCTCACCGGGCGTGACGTATCGCCGGTACCACCGGCGAAGGGTGATTCTCGCCTTCCGCAAACCGTGCCCCATTGGCCAGGCCGGGGAAGTCACAGGGGAGATGGTCGATGTCATGCAGCCGCTGCGCCGGCTAGCTCCTCAGTTCCTCGAGGTCACGGTACAGTTCCAGGCACTCGGGATTAGCCAGCGCATCCAGATTGGGCACCGGCTCACCGTGGATTACGTTGGCGACCGCCTTTTCCACCTTCTTGTTGCTGATCGTGTAGGGGATATCGCCGATGGCGATGATCTTGGCGGGCACGTGGCGCGGCGTCGCGTTGCGCCGGATGGTGCCCCGTATCTTCTTGGCGAGTTCCTCGGTCAGCGAGACGCCATCGGCCGGCTTGACGAAGAGGACGATCCGGGTATCGTCCTGCCACCGCTGGCCGACGACGACGCTGTCGGCGACCTCAGCGAGGCCCTCCACCTGACGGTAAATCTCCGAGGTGCCGATCCTGACACCGCCCGGATTGAGTACCGAATCGGAACGGCCGTGCATGATCGCCCCGCCGGTATCCGTGATCTCGACGTAGTCGCCGTGTGCCCAGACGTTGGGGTAGACGTTGAAGTAGGCGCTGCGGTATTTCTCTCCGTCAGGGTCGTTCCAGAAGTAGAGCGGCATCGACGGCATCGGCGCCGTACAGACCAGTTCACCCTTCTCGCCAACGACGGAACGGCCGTCCGGGTCGAAGGCCTCGGCCTTTATACCGAGTCCGCGGCACTGCAGCTCGCCGGCGTAAACCGGCCCGAGCGGGTTGCCGACGAAGAAACAGCCGTTGATGTCGGTGCCGCCGGCGATGGAGGACAGGAGAACGTCGCTCTTGATGTCGCGATAGACGAAGCGGAAGCTGTCCTCGGGGAGTGGTGAGCCGGTGGAGAGGACAGCCCGCAGCGCCGTCAGGTCGAATGCCTCACGCGGCTTGAGGCCGCGCTTTTCGATCTCCCCGAGATAGCGGGCGCTGGCGCCGAAGATGGTCACCCCCTCCGCCTCGGCCATCTGCCAGAGGGCGCCGGCGTCGGGCTGAAACGGCGAGCCGTCGAAGAGCACCAGGGTCGGCCCCAGCGCCAGCGAGCAGACCAGCCAGTTCCACATCATCCAGCCGCAGGTGGAGAAGTAGAAGATCGTGTCCTCGCGGCGGAGGTCGCTGTGGAGGGCGAGTTCTTTCATCTGGTTGATGAGGACTCCGGCGGCGCTCTGCACCATGCACTTCGGTAGGCCGGTCGTCCCCGAAGTGAACATGATATAGAGGGGATGGTCGGCGGGCAGTTGCGCGAAATCGATTTCGAGACCGCTCTCCGCCGAGACGAAATCGGCGTAGTGGACGGCGTTGGTCACCGCGCTGATGTCCGCCCCCTCTCCGGTGTAGGGCACGACGACGACCTTCTCCAGCGACGGCAGTTCGCGGACGATGTCGGCGACCCGTTCGAGACAGTCGAACGTCTTGCCGTTGTAGTAGTAGCCGTTGGCGGTGAAGAGGACGCGGGGCTCGATCTGCCGGAAGCGGTCGAGGACACCGTTGATGCCGAAATCGGGTGAACAGGACGACCACACCGCGCCGATGCTGGTCGTAGCGAGCATGGCGACCACCGTCTCGATCATGTTCGGCATGAAACCGGCGACGCGGTCACCCGGAACGACGCCCAGCTTCCGCAAAGAAGCGGCGAGACGGGCGACCCGGTCGTAAAGTTCACGGTAGCTGATTCCAGCGGAAGGCAGCGCCTCGCTCTTGAAGATGAGGGCGGTGCGGTCGTCGCGAAAGCGCAGCAGGTTCTCGGCGAAGTTGAGGTGGGCGCCGGCGAACCAGCGGGTGTCCATCATCTCCCCGGCGGCGGTAAGCACATTGTCGTAGCGCCGCGAAGCCCGAATGTCGAGGTAGTCCCAGGCGGCCGCCCAGAAATCGGCGAGTTCGGCGATCGACCAGTCGTAGAGTTCGTCGTAGGAACCGAGTGTCATCCGGTGGCGGCGGTTGACGAAATCGATGAAACGGGTCATGTTGGCGCTCCGTCGGCGCTCTTCTGACGGCTGCCACAACAGGCTCTTCATCACTGCCTCCATTACCGCTTCGGACTGGCCGGACCCCACCGGTACCTGACGTCTGGCGAGTGATGGGGTGGCGGCAGGTCATCGGCATGGCCGACCGGTACCACATAGTGTACCATCTAGAGGGCCGGTCCGGCCGGCAACCGGCCGGGGAAGACGTTGGAGGCATCATGTTCGAAGACCTGGTAATCGGCAACCGCAGCTATCGGCGATTCTATCAGAGGATGCCGATCGGCATGGAGACACTTCGTGAGCTGGTCAACCTGGCACGGCTGTCACCCTCGGCAGCCAACCGGCAGGCGCTAAAGTTCATCCTCGCCAGCGACCCGGTGAAGAATGCCGTCATCTACCCGTTCATACGCATGGACGGCAACCCGCCGGAGGGGGAAAGACCCTCCGACTACGTTATCATCCTCGAGGACATGGAAATACGGATGGCGATGCCGGCCGACTACGGCATCGCCGCCCAGACGATCCACCTCGCCGCCGTCGAGGAGGGCTTCGGCGGCTGCATGATCGGCGCCATCGACCGCGAAGGCCTGCGCAAGGCACTGGCGATACCGGAGCGCTATAAAGTCCTGCTGATACTGGCGCTGGGCAAACCGATCGAGACGCCACAGGTCATCGAGACGCAGGTAGTCGATGGCCCGACGCACCAGTGGTGGGACGAGCACCGTGTCCGCCACGTTCCCAAATGGCCGCTCGACGACCTCATCCTGGACCTGGGATAGCCGGCGCGTCGTCTACTGGAAGAACGAGGCGATAAAGAACCCGATCATCGTCAGGACGACGACGACTCTCAGCAGAGTCCCGGCGACGAAGCCGACCAGGGTGCTCCAGGCCGACCTCAGGGCCAACTCCGGCCTCTTGCCGGCGATCAGCTCACCGAGAGCAGCGCCCCGGCGAACGACCCGAGGACGATGCCCCAGAAACCGATAACAGCCAGTCCGACGAGAAGGCCGGACAAGGCGCCCAACATGCCGAGCCTGCTCGCCCGGCGCCAGGAAATCGAGGACGAAGGCGAACGCCATCACCACGAAGAAGACGACCACCGCCGTCACCGGGATCGTCTCGAAACCGGTGACGAGCGCGTAGACGAACAGCCCCAGCCAGGCAAGCGGCATCCCCGGCAGAACCGGCAGGACAACCCCGGCGAGGCCGGCCAGCATCAGCAGCGAACAGACCGCAATCAGCAGTGTTGCGCCCATCTATCGCGCCGTCACGGCTACTCTTCGGACGGTTCGTCCCCGCTACCGGCCGGGGCGTATGCCTCCCGGCCCGGCTCGCAGAGATCGAGAAAATCGCAGTACCGGCAGAGCCGGCCGGCCATCGCCGGGTACTCCGTCTCCCGTTCGATCCGCCCGGCGATGGAGAGGACGGCGCCTATCGTCCTGTCGACGTCGTCAGGGTCGATCGGAAACGTCCGCCACTCGCCGCCCTCGAGGTAGAGATAGGAGGCCCGCGCCACCGGCCGGTCCAGTATCCTCGGCAGGATGACGGCGTACTGGAGAAGCTGGAAGGTATCCGGGTGCTCCGGTACCTTACCCGTCTTGTAGTCGATGACGTGAAGGCTGCCGTCCTCCTCCCGGTCGACCCGGTCGATCTTGCCGCGGAGGACCAGGTTCTCGCCGACCGGCGCCTCATGGAACCGCTCGATCATCAGTGGCCGGACATCGACCGGCTGGGTGCTGGCGAACCAGCGGAGCTGCGCCAGTGCCCGCTCGCCGTACTCGCGTTCCTGCTCGTCATCGCTGAATCCCTGCCGGCTGCGCCGCCACTTTTCCCGCAGCAGTTTCTCGATCGTCGCCGGGGTCCTTTCCGCCACGGGGACGACGCCCAAGAACTGCGCCAGGGCAGCGTGCACGTTGGCCCCCATCGTCAGCCACGGCCACGGCCGGCGGTACTTTTGTATTAGCCGTTCGACGTACTGGTACCGGTAGCGCCGCGGGCACTGCTCGTAGATGCCGATCGCGTACGGGGACAGTTTGAGCAAGACTCCTCCATCCCGGTTACCGGACAGCCCAAGACCAGAATAGCACCGTCGCCGGGGCGTGGCAACGACCGGGCGCCGCTGAACCGTTCCCTTTGCCGCTCGTCCCCGGTGAAGTGCTATACTGGTGCCGTGGCAGCCATTCGGAGACCAAAGTGACCGCCGTCCTCTCCCGAGAGGCCATCCGGGACTTGCTCGAAGGGACGCCGCCGCTGCTCGAGGAGTACCGCGACCTCGAAGCGCAGTTGCAGCCCAACGGCTTTGACCTGACGCTGCG
>CAZLUE010000008.1:9964-18195 GCA_964562625.1 uncultured Dehalococcoidales bacterium
TTGCCCTGCCGCAGACCGCTGGGACAATCGCCGCCGACAACCGCCAACGTGTCGTCTCCGACCTGGCGCCGCTGGTGTTTGACGGGCTCGGCTTCATCGACCTGATGGCGGGGAGCTACATCATCACCTTCAACGAAATCGTCCACCTGCCCAACGACCTGATGGCGCTCTCCCGGCCGCGCTCCAGTCTGCTGCGCAGCGGTGTCGCCGTCCACGGCGCCGTCTGGGATGCGGGCTACAGCGGACGGTCGCGCGCCCTGCTGGTCGTCTACAACCAGCGCGGCTTCCGACTGCAGCGCAACGCCGGAATCGTGCAGATGATCTTCCTGCCGCTCACCGGGGAAACGGAGGGCTATTCCGGGGCCTACCAGCGGGAGAACCTCTAGTCAGGTGGGGTCTGTCATCTGACGAAGAGCCGACAGGCTGTTCGTCCAAGCCGCCGCCCCGCGGCGGCCCTAGTCCAGGAAGCCGATCCGGTCCGACGGCCGCGGCCGCAGCTCGACCTCGATCCCCGACTCTCGGAACAGCTCTTCGAAGGACTGGTCGTTGTACCTGCCGAAGCTGACGAAACGGTCGATCCGGGAGTTGACCAGCATCTTGGCGCAGAGCACGCATGGAGTGTGCGTGCAGTAGATGGTGGCGCCCTCGAGGCTGACGCCATGGAGCGCCGCTTGTATGATGACGTTCTGCTCGGCGTGAATCGCCCGGCAGATCTCGTGCCGCTCTCCCGAGGGGATACCCAATTCGTCCCGCAGGCAGCCCAGTTCGAGACAGTCCTTGAGCCCGGCGGCGGCGCCGTTGTAGCCGGTGCTGAGAATGTGCTTGTCCCTGACGGAAATCGCACCCATGTTGTGCCGGCGGCAGGTGGAACGCTCACCGACCACCGAGGCGATCTTCAGGAAATAGTCGTCGAGACTAAGCCGCTGCAACTTGCTCCCCGATCCGCTCGATGACGCCGGCGGTCTCCCGCGCCAGATCTTCCAGCGAAGACTCATTGACGATGATGTGGTCGGCGATGGCGATCGGGCCGCCCTTGTTCGAGTTCTCGATCTCCGCCCGGTCCCGCGCCTCCGCCTCCGCCCCGGTCAGTCCGCGCAGCCTGCGGTCGGCGAGGCGGGCATACCGCGTCGCCGGCGACGCCCAAACGGCCACCTGGAGCAGGTCGTCGCCGTAACAGTCCTTGAGAAAGACGTACTCCTCCCAGGAGTAGAGCCCGTCGATGACGACGTTGGAATCACGTACGGCGTCGTCGATCCGGGGACGGTTGAGGCGGGCGTAGGCGTCCATACCGTGCTCGGCGCGGAGCGATTCGCGGACGGCGCGCTCGTTGGCCTCGTTGATCTCGAGGCCGCGACGGCGTACCTCGTCATCGGTAACGTCGCCGAAGCGAATTCGGACGAAGCCGCTTTCGGCGAACATCCGCGCCACTTCCGATTTACCGGCGCCGGCCATGCCGACGATCGAGACGACCTTCATGATGTGACCATTATAGGCAATCAGGCCGCCGGCTGGCAAAGGGACGGAGCCGGCGAGTCGTGCAGAACCATGGCAGTACCGGCGAAAGGCGTCAATCAAGCGGCGGCCGGCCATAGAGGACCGGCTCCGGCGTCGGTTCGGCGATCGACCCCGGGACCGGGGGATCGTCCCAGATACCGCTCTGTTTCTGGCGCCCGTACTCGCGGTTGAGCCACACGCCGGCAAGGACCGTTCCCAGCGTGTCCGACAGCGGCAGCGACAACCAGACGCCGTTGAGATCGAAGAAGCGGGGCAGGATGAACAGCGCCGGCACGAAGAAGAAGACTTGGCGTCCCAGCGAAAGCAGACTGGCCGTCCAACCCTTGGACAGGCCTTGAAAGGTAGTGATGAAGACGATCGTCGGCCCAATCAACACCAGCCCGGCCATGAAGATGCGCATCCCGGGAACGGCTACCCCCAGCAGCCCGGGGTCATCGTTGAACACGCTGATGAACTGCGGGGCTAAAACCTCGATGATAACGGTCGCCACCGCCAGCATGACGACCAGCGCCAGCGTCGCCAGCCGCACCGCCGCCCAGAGACGTTTCCAGAGACGGGCACCGAAGCAGAAGCCGACAATCGGCAGCAGACCGTGACCGACGCCGATGATCGGCATGAAGGCTATGTCAGAGATGCGGATGGCGATCCCGAGCGCCGCCAGCGCCGTCGAGCCGAAGCCGGCGACGACCCGGTTGAAGAGCGTGAAGACCACCGTTTCCGTCAGCACCATCATCATCGAGGGCAAGCCCACCCGGTAGATCTGGCCGATCATGGCGAAGTCCGGCTTGAGGTGATGCAGCTTCAGCCGGTAGGCGGAACGGCCGCTCACCAGGTAGAAGAAACTGATAGCAGCGCCAACCAGGCAACCGATCGAGGTTCCCAGACCGGCGCCACCGACGCCCATCGCCGGAAACGGACCCCATCCGAAGATGAGGAACGGGTCGAGGACGACGTTGACGACCGCCCCGACGATGGTGAACACCATCGGCTTGACGGCGTCGCCGGAAGCCTGGAAGACGTTGCGCGATATCAGCCGGAAGATGAAGAACGGCGATCCCAGACCAAAGAGACGGATATAGTCAGCCGCCTGCTCGCGGACGTCGCCGGGGGCGCCGAACAGGTCGGCCAATTGCTCTGGCACGGCCAAGCTGACGATGACCAGGAGCGCCCCGAGGAAGGCCGAGAGCGGGAAAATCTGTCCGGCGATGCGGTTGGTCGCCTCGATGTCGCCCTGGCCGAAGCGGCGTGACGCCAGTGCGTTGGCGCCGACGCCGGTACCGACGCCGAAGGCGATCACCAGAATGAAGAAGGGGAAAGTGACCGTCACCGCAGCGATCGCCTGGTAGCTCAGTTTGCCCAGCCAGAATGTATCGGCGAGATGGTAGAACGAGATCGTCAGCATCGAGATCACGCTCGGCAAGCTGAGACGCCACAGCAGCCTGCTGAGCCGTTCGGTACCGAGGCGCGCGGTCGTTTCTTGAAGCTGGCCGAACTCGGACGCGTCCATCTTTCACGAAAGAGGAAACTGGCGGGCGGGTGTCCTCCTCGGGAGGCATAGTCTCTATCCTAGCAGCTTCACCGCATCAGGCACAACCGGAGTCAACCCGGCGGCACGGCATGTGCTATAATTCACTGCGCCCGGAGAGAAGGCTGATGACGAGGACAGTGAACCTAGCGAGTCGCGTCCGAGACGGGCTGCCCGCGGATCTCGTCGGCTTCATGGAAGCGGTGGCGGCGGTGGGTACCTATCAGGGGTACCACGTCTATCTCGTCGGTGGGATCGTGCGCGACCTCCTCATTGGCCGCGAAAACCTCGACATCGATATCGTTGTCGAAGGTGACGCGATCGGCATCGCACGGCAACTGGCAAGCAGCACCGGCGGCAAGCTCACCGACCACGCCCGTTTCGGTACCGCCAAGCTCAGTTGGCGGAGATGGCTGGTCGACTTCGCTACGGCCCGTTCCGAGACTTATTCGAGTCCAGGGGCGCTACCGACGGTGGCCCCAGGCAAGCTCAGCGATGACCTCGCTCGGCGGGACTTTACGATCAACTCGTTGGCCATCCGCCTTGACCCCGGCTCGTTCGGTGACCTGATCGATGGGCACGACGGCCGCCGCGACTTGGAACACCGCCTCGTCCGCGTCCTTCACGAGAAGAGCTTTGTCGACGACGCCACTCGCATCTGGCGGGGACTGCGTTACGAACAACGGCTGGGCTTTCGCTTGGAACGGTCTACAGAGAAGCTGGTTGCCCGCGACATTCCGATGTTGGCTACGGTCAGCGGCGACCGGATACGGCACGAGTTTGAACTGGCCCTCGCCGAGAGGGAACCGGAGAAGATCCTCGTTCGAGCCGACGAACTCAAGGTGCTGTCGGCGTTACATCCGGCGCTACGGGCCGACCCCTGGTTGGTGGACAAGTTCGAAGCAGCCCGTGCCGCCGACGACCCTTCGCCTGGTCTGTACCTGGCACTGTTGACCTACACGTTGACCTCGGTGGAGGTCGAGGACGTGATCGGCCGTCTTCATCTGCCGGGGTCGATGACGCGGACGCTGCGTGACAGCCACCGCCTCAAGACGGAGTTGAGGAAATTGGGGATGACAAGCCTAATGCCGAGTGACGTCTACCATATACTGAAAAGCTACTCGCCGGTGGTGATCACCGCGGCGCAATTGGTGGCCAGCTTGCCGATGGCGCAAAGGTGGCTTCGCGTGTACAAGGAAGAACTGCGTCCTGTCAAGACGAAGCTTACCGGCAACGACCTCACGAAGATGGGAGTCACCGCAGGCAAGCCGGTCGGTGAAGTACTCGACCAGCTGCTCACTGCTCGGCTCGACGGTGAGGTGGCGACACGAAAAGACGAAGTGGCGATGGTACGTTGCTGGCTCAAGGGCATCGGTTGAGACGCCGGTGCGCTACGCCTGTCATCCTTTCGGGATGACAATGAAATGACGTTTGCTGCCGGCGGTGATTGAGCCGGCTGGCGTGACGTTGGCTAGTCCACTCGCTTGAAGGAGCCGGCTGGCGCCTGGCAGATCGGACACTTCTCTGGCGCGGAGACGGCGACGGTGTGGCCGCAGACTTGGCAGACGAAGTAGGGCTCGGCGGCCAACTGGTCCCCAGCGTCGAGAGCCTTCAGCGCGGTCTGGAACAGACCGTAGTGGATCTCTTCCACCCGGTTGGCGAAATCGAAGGTTCGCTTGGCGCGCTCGTTTTGGTCGGTTCGGGCCTGCTCGATGAATGGTGGGTACATCCTGGTGAACTCGCGGTGTTCCCCGATAACGCCCGCATTGAGGTTATCGCGGGTCGTGCCAACGCCGTCCATGGCGTTAAAGTGATTGCGCGCATGAACCGTCTCGGCCTCGGCGGCCGCTCGGAAAAGCCTTGCTGTCTGATGGTGCCCTTCTTTGTCAGCCTTGTCGGCGAAGAACAGGTAGCGGCGGTTGGCCTGACTCTCGCCGGCGAACGCGGTCTGCAGGTTGTCCTCGCTCTCGGTCATTATAGCCTCCTTCTGCTCGCCACTGCGGGCCCAACTCTCTTCCGCCCATTATAGCTGGTGCTGACGACCTATTCCAGCATAATCCCGCGTTGCAGCGTCGCCGCTAGGTAGGTCCTCAGTCCGCGACGTTTGAGGCCGGAGTGGAGAGCCTCGGCGGTCAGACGCTCGGTGACGACGGCGAACAGACCGGGTCCGGACCCGGCGAGGTGTACTGCGGTGCCGCTGGTCCCGGTGGCGCCGGCGGCAAGCATGACATCACGGCACTCGGCGAGTGGGAACGGTGAAACGCCGCCACTGGCTCTAGCGAAGGCCGAGTGATCGAAGGCATTGTACAACAGATTCCCGTCAAGAGCATCACCGGAGCGTAAGTTCGCCGCCAGCCGCTCGGTATGCTCCCCACTGGTGAAATCATCGGTGTCGAGGCGGCCGTAGGCACGGGCCGTCTTTCCGGGCTGGCGCGTCGTCGGTGGCAGTACGACCACCGTCCAGGTCACCGCCGGCGAAGGCAGTGGTGCCAGTTGCTCGCCCCGACCGGACATCAGGGCGGTGCCTGCGGTGGATCCTGCTGGCCCACCACTGAGGAAGAACGGTACGTCCGAACCCAGTTGCGCTGCTAGATCGAGGAGCTTCTCCGGGGATAGCCCCAGTTGCCAGAGACGGTCGAGGGCCAGCAACACTGCGGCGGCGTCACTGCTGTCGCCGCCGAGTCCGGACATCAGTGGTATCCGCTTCTCGATCTCAATGGTGACGCCGCGGTCGCGTCCGGTCTCATCACCAGCGAGATCAATGGCGCGCGTCACCAGGCTTTCTTCGGCGTTCCAGCCGGGCATCGTGCAACTGACTTCGGTGGCGGTGGCTGCTTCGAAGGTGAGGCGGTCACAGAGGTCGATCGTCTGGACGATGCTGCGTATCTCATGGTAGCCGTCGTCGCGCCGGCCGAGCACTTCCAGCGTCAGGTTGAGCTTGGCGGGGGCCGTCGCTGTCAGCATCGGTCACTTTCGGGAGTGTGGGCCTGCCAGAGCCGTATCCATTCGGTAACCGAGAGCGTTCCCGCCCGCCGTTTCGGGTCGATGCCGGCCGTCTTCAGCAGCGGCAGGATTTCGTCCCGGGGCCGGCCGAGGCCGCTTGCCAGCGAGTTGGCCAACTGCTTGCGCGTGGCCCTGAATCCGGCTCGTACCAGGCGGAAGAAGTCGGGCGGGTCACTGACGACGGACTCGAAAGAGGCGCGGCGGGTGATCTTGAGTATCGCCGAGTCGACCGCCGGCGGCGGGTAGAAGGACGCCGCCGGAACGATGCCGACGATGACCGGTTCCCCGTAGAACTGAACACTGACGCTGAGCAAGCTCATTGCGCCGGGGGCGGCGGCGATTGTCTCCGCGACCTCGCGCTGCACCATGACAACCATTGTCTCCGGCCGTTGCGGAGCTTCGAGGAAGCGTCGCAGTACTAATGAAGCGATGTAGTAGGGCAGATTGGCGACGACTTTGTAGTTCGTTACGGCATCTCCTAGTAGTTCCGCCAGATCGACATTGAGGATGTTGCCATTGACGACGCTGCCGTTGTTCAGCGCTGCCAGGCGTTCCTGGAGAGAGGCTGCCAACTCGTCATCGAGTTCGACGGCGATCACCCGCCCGGCGCGCCCGACCAGCTCTTCGGTAAGAACCCCAAGGCCGGATCCGACCTCGATGACGGTATCTTCGGGGCCTAGTTCGGCTGCATTGAGGATCGTGGCCAGCGCCGTTTCGTCGATCAAGAAATGCTGGCCGAGTGATTTGCGTGCCTGTAAACCGAGGTGGCGCAGCAGCAGCCGCGTCCGTTCCAGCAGCGACGGCGGTGTCTCGTTCCGGGACAACATCTAAACGCTCCCAGCGGCGACAATGTCTTCGTGGTGAGGAAGATAGCGCTCATGCCTGGCTTGCCAGCCGGAACATAGCAGGGAAAAGAACCACTCGTCGCGCCACTCGCCGCGCTTGAGCGCTCTGCCCCGCAGGGTGCCGTCCAGGGAAAATACATTCTTCTCCAAGGTCCGGCGGCTGCCGTCATAGACAACCAGTACCTCTGCATAGGTACGGGCGATACCAAGATACTCGAACGAGAAATTATTGATCAGGCCAATCGCCTCCGTCACTTAACCAAGGTTCCTTCCGGAAAGGGACGCCCAGCCAGTAGCCGATGTCCGCCTGTTGCGGATTCTTGACCAATCGAGTACTGATGCAGCCCATAAGACCGGGCTTATCCAGGCGCTCGAGTGCGAAGCCGCAGCTCTCGCTGTGGCGTAACTGTCGCTGCCATCGCCCGAAAGTATCGACTAGGTCCACTTCGACGTCCGGCCCATCCCAGAGGAGCCTGCGATGTATCCGGTCGTCGGTCACCAGGCGATAAGTCGTGGCGGCGTCGGCGGCGGTCGCTGGGCGCAGCCATACCCGGCAACCGACAAATCCGACGCGCTTAAACCCAGGCGGCATTTTCTCCCCGCTCCACGCTGGCGTTTCCGTCAGGTCTAGCTCAGGTCCATCGGAGCAACGAACCTAATCCCAGAGTTCGTCGATGTCCTGTTTGGTGGACTCCGCCGAGGCGACACCGGCGCCGAAACTCTTGTACGACTCGGCGGAGCCGTATTCCCGGGGCTGGAAGGCGACCGGCATCGGTACGGCGTGGCCGAAAACGAGCACCTGTTGCTTTGGCGCCAGCCTGGTGAGCACCGACTTCAGTTCGGCCTTGCCGGCGACACCGGCGAGAACACTGTCGATATCGCGCTCGTTATCGAGCAGACAGGTGATCTTGGTGCCCATTTGCGACATCACCTCCTCGTCGATGCCGCTCGGTCTCTGATCTATCACCAGAAGGGTGACATTGTACTTCCGCATTTCGCGGGCGATTGTGCCAAAGATTGTTCGGTTGGCGACCTCGGGGTTGAGGAATTTGTGTGCCTCCTCGATGGTGATCACCAGCGGGTTCGGCGGTGCCACGTCCTTAGCCATCGCCTGTTCCATCCGGTCCTGGTACCGGGAGTAGATGCGCCGAGCCAGCATGTTGGCAACCAGTATGTAGGCCGTGGTGTCAGTGTAGCGGCCGAACTCGAGGACTACGTTCTTGCCCTTGTCGAGGTACTCGAGCAGCGTCCTCACGGCGTCGCTGGGCGCCTGTGGCTCGATGAATGGCAGCCGGCGGACCGTCGCCAGTCCCCGCTTCAGATTCTGAAAAGTGCTCTCGTGG
>CAZLUE010000008.1:18205-21825 GCA_964562625.1 uncultured Dehalococcoidales bacterium
TACTCAGTTCCTTGAGCATCTCCTGTGTTTCCTCGTCGTCAGGGCTGTCAAGCGAGCGCTGGATCCAGGCCTTGCCGAGTCGTCGTCGCAACTGGTAGACGGCCTCAACCGCGGCCTCGGTGAGGTTCAGCGTCTGGCGCAACAGCGAGATATCCTCTGGCTGGATCTCGTCGTAACCGATGACGACGGTGAAATCGGTGCTGACGCCGCGACGTCGCGAGTTCTCCGGGTCGAGGGTGAAGACGGCCACTTTCTCCGGGAAGAGTTGCTTGAGTGCCTTGACCTTGCGTCCGCCGTGCTCGCTGCTGCCTTCCCAGCCGTACTCGTTTTGCATGTCGAAGACGAGATTGACCGCCCGACTCTTCTGAAGCATCCCGATCAGCAAGATTCGGGTGAGGAAAGTCTTACCGGTGCCGCTCTTGCCGAAGATGCCGTTGGAGCGGGTGACGAACCGTTCGAGGTCGAGACAGAGTTTGGTTTCCATGTCGAGCGGGTTGCCGACGAAGAAATGGCTTGTGTCCTCTTGACCGAAAACGAACTCCATGTCCTCTTCGGTGGCGAGGTAGGCCCGTGAAAAATGAGTGGGGACGGTTTTTACCGGCTGCGGTCCGTCGACGAGACTGGCGCTATCGTCACCGATGGTCAGCATCGGCAACACGTGCAGCGTGCCGTAGGTAGCGGAACCGCTGAGGACGTCGTTCAAGAAGGCGTCACCGGTATCCGGCGGGACAACCGTCATCTGTTGGTCGGTGACACCGAGGCCGATGTCGGTGATCATCCCGAAGAAGCGACGGAGGCGGCCCTCGATGGTGACGTAGCGGCCGACGACCATGTCCTCGACCGACGTCGCACTGTCGAGGCGAACCTCAATACCGCGATCGACCGAGCCGGTGACAACGACGCCGAGAAGGGGCGTATCCTGGCTAGACACGATTCGGTTCTCCCGTCATTAGCAGTCTACAGGTTCCACCGGTAGCGGCACTTGCGCCGTTCTCCCCTCAGGTACATGTTCGAGTCCGGCGGTAGATCGACGATCTCAATGAGGTCGCAGCCCAGCGCCTCGCAGGTGCGGCGCGATGGGTAGTTTTCCGGATTGCATGTTATCCACAGCGCCCGGAAGCCGTGGTCGATGGCGACCGGACGTACTAGCCGGCATGCCTTGGCGGCGTAGCTGTGGCCGCGATGTTTCTCGGCGATACTGTAGCCGATGTGGCCGAGGTACTTTTCCAGGTAGTCGGTGCTGCCCAGCCTGAGGCCGACTCGTCCCACCGATTCCCGGCGGCCGGCCAGCCTTACGGCGAAGTCGTAGGCCGGGACCTGACCGGTGGACGGATTGCCCGGGTCCATCAATTGGACGACGATGTCGATCTCCCCATCGGTCAGCACCCCGTAGTCGTAGAAGACGAAGTCAGTCACGGCTCAGGTCGTCCCGATTCTGTTGAGGACCGTGCGAAGCCGGCTGAACTCACCACCGAGCAGGTTGGCCAACTCTTTGCCGGCGGTCACTAGGAAACCGTGGCGGTCCTCGTTGGCATCGCCCATCAGCCGCAGCGTCGCCGCGATAACCTCTTCGGCCGGTACCGGTAATTGGCTGTCGAGCAGCCGACCGAGGAAATTGAGCCGTCGGCTGAACTCTCTGACTTGTTGGTCGTCGCACCGGTAGACGAAGCTGTGAATCCGCGTCGGTCGCGGCGGCAAGTAGTGGCGCAACTCGCCATCCGCAGTGTGACCGACGACCAGCGCGGTGAACTCGCTACGGAGCAGCTTTTCCAACTGCGGACTGGCGCGGTAGATGTCTTTCTCACTGGCCTCGTCACGGCCGCGCGCGATCGGGCGCCGCCCCGGATCTATACTCGAGGTGGTTGCTACGTGGACGATGCCAAAGACGTCGCCAACAGATCCACTATCGCCGGTGGAATAGGTGACGCGCACCAGACTGCCCAGCGGCGGCAGCTCGTAAAGCTGGTAGCACTCAGCGACGAAACTGGCGGTGCCAGCCTCGATCACTTCGCCTACCCGGAGGTCGTCGTCGCTAGCGGTTATTCCGTTTCTCCCCGGCAATCGGCTTCTTGCCTTTCGGCTGCTTGGCCTTCTTGACGTTCTTCCTGCCCTTCGCCCCCATCTTTCCCCTCCGAACCACTCCGACGCCGGCGTCGCACCGGGCGCCATTTCCGATTGCCCAGGGCATTGCGCACCGACGTATTCTATACTGGCATCGGTGCTGGGTCAAACCGGATCTTGCTGGTTCGACCTGACTTCGGCTACAATCTCCGGGTGCGCTTGCTTCGGCTCTTCGCCGAGCCGGTCGGGAACAGTCCTTCATCGGCCATTTGCAACTCAACCAGCCGCCAGAAATTCTCAACGTCGCCGCTGGTAATGACCGCCTTCTCGTGCGCTTCACTGAGCGCTACTGGGTAGCCATGACCTCGCCGACACTGGTCGAGAACCAGTGCGTGGGCTAGCCCCAGCCGGTCGGGATCGGTAGCGACCCATTCCGGCACTTCAAGACGGGCAATTTCGTCATCGACATTCAGGTAAAAGAAATAGACGCGGTGGGGGCCGTATCGGTCCAGTATCATTGAGGAACCCCGAAAAACGTCCGTCCTCTCCCCGCATGCCAGAAATTCGCCGAAAAGATCGCGGTCCCGGATGCGTGCGATTGCGTCGCACTCACGCGTCTGGCAACTGGGGCAGTCGGTATCGGTGTCGACCTTTTCCCGGGGACAGAGTGCCACCTTGAGGGTGTTGACCACGTCGGAGCCACCGGGATAACTGATGTAGCTGGCCAGCGCCAACCGGTCTTTCTCACTGCGCTTCCGAAGCTCGTCAAGGAGTCTGAGGAAGGCTCCTTCCAGCAATTCGTCAGTGACAAAATTGGCGAACTGCCGTAATCCCCACTTGATCAGCGTCCCGTCAACCAGCGCCAGGGCGGGGCACTCGGCAGGTATGTTCCCGGCCAGGTCCACCAGCCGTTCAACTTCCCTGACGTCACGCACCAGACCGAGTATCGCGCCCTGAATCACCTGTTCCTGCGCCGGATTCCCCCTGTCACGAATTACTAGGTCTTCTTCCCGAGTGGAGAGATGAGACTGACTTTCGAGCGCCGCAGCCGGGGTGGAACCGTATCGGAGCACCGCCGAACCGATGTTTATCAGGTAGCACCGCGGTGAGCGATGCCGGTCAACGTCAATTTGTGAACCGTCACTGGCAACGACGACGAAATCGTCCGGTAACGGCGACGGCGGATAGTGTCCGCCCAGTCCTTCGACGATACCGGCGTAGAGCCAGCCAATCTTGCTGGCGTCGATTCTGCGCTTAAGGTCCTCGGCTTTGCCGGCGTGCTCGGCTAAGGTCTGCCAGGCGTTGTCGAAACGCCGCTGGCGTTCGTCACCATCGGATTTCAGCCGGGATATCATTTCACCGACCTGGGACACGAGCCTCGTCAGGTCAAGGGCCATACGTTCCGCTTCCCAAGAGACGCGACAGCGTCTCAGAGATCCCACAGTTTCTTCCTTAGTCTGAGTATAGTCAATCGGGGTTGCCGACTCAAGGGGGTGCACTGGGCCAGTAGATATCAAACAGTGTCTCCTTTCCCACAGGATGCTTGTCCATTCATTCCT
>CAZLUE010000009.1:0-21618 GCA_964562625.1 uncultured Dehalococcoidales bacterium
GGTCGCCCAACAGGCTGTGATTATGGCATCAGCGTTTTCAATGCCCTTTGGAATCATCAGAATTCACCTTCGTTCATGCTTGGCGGTGGGTTACTCGGTAGTTTCTTGGTAGGTGTTGACGCGTTCCAGATCGACCTCAACCTCTCTCAGGAAGCCGTGGCCGTCGTGGCGGTCGTAGGGGAACGGTTGGTGCTTGGAGAACATCCGCCGCAGCCGAACGCCGGAGCTTCTCGGGTCGGGTGGGAAGGCAAATTCGGCCATCTTCTTCGAGGGCACCTCGATCAGTTCGTATTGCAGTGAGCCGAGGCCGATGCTTTCACCGGTGTTGAGTTGCGTCTCCTCTCCGAGACCGCCCATCAGCGGCGAGCAAGTCTCGAACTTACGCTGGCCGCAATCGAGGACACCCATCTCCTCAGCCTTGGAGCCATGGGCCCCGCCGGTCTCGATCGCCCTGTCGACGCAGGCTTTGTCAATCGCCACTGGGTCGGTGCTGGCAAACACTCCAAGGTGGGGTAGTATCGGTACGTCAGCGAAGTTGACACAGTCGCAGCCCGCCGAGATGTCGATTGCCAGGTTGACGAAGCCGACCTTGTCCGGGCCGACCGCCTTGATGGTGGCGAGGCAGGCGTCAGCGATGGCGGCGTTGGTCGCCTGGTAGTGCTGCGGGATCAACTCGACGATGCCGCGGCCGGCCATAGCGCCGAGGCAGCCAATGCAACTGGTGCACTTCTCACGGTTCCATTTAACAGAGTCCTCGGTGGCGTGTATCAGTCCGAATGGGCAGCTGTCCTCGAGTGCCTGCCAGTTCTTATCCCCGTTGCGTCCCTTATAGTTCTCCGGATGGAAGATAGAACTGGTAGAGAAGCCATAGGTGGGGTGGCCGCCCATGTGGGCGTTGAACTTGCCTCGTTTTGACTGGGCGCCGATGCCCAGATTCTTGATGGCGCCACCGATGACGCCCATCGCGTGTCCCTTGAAGTGGGTGATGGCGATCAGCACGTCGGCGGCGGCGATTGCCTTGGCGACGTACGCTTCCTTGAGGATGTAGCCCTCGGGGAGGTCGATCCGGTAGTCATCAGTGCCGGCAAAGCCGTCTGCGCAAATGAACGGGCATCCCAGCGTGGCCGAATTGTAGCCGTTTCGCTCGGCGGTGACCAGCAGGTCGAGGCCGGTGCAGCGGCTGGCGATCGGGCTGTAGGGTAACGTCGTCGTGTCGCAAACGAACGGCCGCCCGCCGAGTTCCTTGATCCTGTCGACCAATGTACGAGCGTAGACGGGGCGCAGGTAGGCGCTGTTGTTCCACTCGCCGCAGTGGAGCTTGACAGCGACCACGTCACCCGGCTTGATGAGGTCATCGAAGCCGGCAGCCTCGAAGACGGTGGTCATCTTGGCGACAAGGCTCGTCTGGGGTGAATTGCTCCGGGCATCCATGAAGTAGACTTTCGATCCCATTATTCACAATCCTTCTCCAGAATCGGTGATCCCGCGATGCCTGCGATGCGGCAGATTCCGACGGTGGGATGCTGCCCGGCTAGTCATCTTCGCCGGGCACCTCGCCGAGCGACATCTGCTTCATCATCTCGATGCTGCAGGCGTCGCAGTCACCACCATCGTACTTCTCCCTGGCCAGCGAGGGAGCATCGAAGACAACGTCGACAACCTGCGATAGTCCGGAGTCATCGGACTGCCAGATGACGTGCACTCGCCGACCGTCGGGGCCGAGGAAGCTGTTCACTGCCGCTGGCGTCTCTTCCCCCTCGAGCCACCACGGCATGACGAATGGCGTGTCTCTGGTGCAGCCCGTGCCGCCCACCGCCGAATAGAGATCGTTAATCGTTCTGCCGGTGTCACTGTCAAAGCTGAACCCTTTGAGAAGTGCCAAGACGTCGTCTATCTTTTCGGACATGTCTCTCTCCCGTTTCGTGACTAGATTACTGGCTCACCCGACCATCGCAGGCTAACACTCTCGTGACGCGCTTCGAGCGAGTTCACGCCGAACGTCTCCGTGGAGGCGCTGTCTCCTCAGTCTAAGGACATACCGGAGGCGTGTCAAGAGGCGCCGACCGCGACGCCGCACCGCGTGGACGGCTGTCGGCAGGCGACTACGCCGACAGTCTTCCAGGATAGTGAAGGGACTTTGGGTGGGGAGCGTTCACGCGGTAGTTCACCGGCAGGTATCTTTCTGCTCCCAGCCGGGGATTGACTTCGCACCGGATATGAAGTCCGTTCCGAGTGCGTCGCAGGCAGGTCAGGCACCTGATGCACTTGACGATCTTGTCGGGACGCCCCTCAGTAACCCTTGTGACCCATTCCGAGTCGGCTAGGATTGATCTTCCCAGTGAGACCATGTCCGTCTGCCCGCCCACCAGTGCCCGTTCGGCACTTAGCGGATCGTGTATCGACGGCGTAATCACCGGGATGTCGAGCGCCGCCTTGACGGCTGCGGCCGCTCCAAGCATCGTTCCGTCTTCATCGGGGACGTACCATTTCGCCGCCTCGAAGCAGCCATCGGTGAGGTGCACGAAATCGAGCCCGGTCTGTTCGGCGTTGGCCAGCATTCGAACGGTCTCCTCGGTGCCGAGCCCGCCCGGCATCCGTTCGTCTCCGCTGATCCGAATGCCGACGACGAACTCGTTGCCGACTCCGCGTCGTACTTTGGCGATGACATTGAGAAGAAATCGACTCCGATTGTCGAAGTTGCCCCCATAGGCGTCCTCTCTGAAGTTGGTGCGGGGCGAAAGGAAACTGTAGCCAAGATAACCGTGGGCGAAGTGCAGCTCGATACCGTCGGCCCCGCACCGGTTGGGCCAGTCTCGCCGATATCGCGTAGCTATCCTCGGCAGCATTGATTTCAGACAGCGTCAATTCCTCCGGCATCTCGCCTTCCATCAGCGGCTCCCAGACGTTACCGAGCTTCTTCCGTTGGGCGAAGGCGGTCGCCTTAGCCGGCAGGTTCTCCGACGGTATGCGCAGCAGCAGCGGCGAAGGCGCCTTGGTCGGCAGTCCCTTGGCGGCATGCCGGCCGACCCCCGGCATCAACTGGATGAAGACCCCGGCGCCAAAGGCGTGGATCGTCTCTACCAGCTCGTTCTAGCCGGGTACGTGAGCCGGACTGCTTAGTAACGGCGGCTGCGGCATTCCCGAAATCACCGCTCCGGAAACTGTCGACGTGACGATCAGGCCGACTCCGTTTCGAGCGCGCTCGGCATAGTAGGCGGTCAGCTGCTCGGTCACTTGGGACCCTTGCATGAATCCGGTGTGCAGCGGCGCCATCGCGATACGGTTGCGCAATTTGACGCCCTTGATGGTGATTGGAGCAAGGACATTCTCGAATCCGGCTAGCTCGGTCATCTCGTCCCCCCCCTGTCTGCTGACCCTGCAGCGGCAACCCGTTTCCACGGATTGTACCACTTTGCGGGTCGGAATCCGTGTCGTGCCCGCGCCTAACCGCCAAACCAGTCCTGAATGGTCGTCGATGTGGTAGTATTTATCTCAGAGCCAACATCTGTCACCAGGTACCGAGGGCCAACCGAAGGGACCCGAAAACGAATGACCGAGCAAGCCGACGTGATTGTGATCACACCGCATCCCGATGACGCTGAATCACGCATGGGAGGTACCGTCGCCTGCTGGACGCGTACCGGTAAGGCCGTTGTCTACGTCGTCTGTACCAACGGAGACAAGGGTTCCGGCGACCCTGAGCTGCCACCTGCGGAGCTGGCTGGGATTCGTGAGCAAGAACAGCTGGCCGCAGCCAAGGTGCTAGGCGTCAGCGACGTCGTCTTTCTACGCTACCCAGACCAGAGTCTCGAAGATTGCGACGATTTCAGAAAGGACTTGGTACGCGCGATACGGACCTATCGGCCGAAGACGGTCGTCACCGTCGACCCATACCGCGGCCGTCTCGACCACCGTGACCATCGTACGGCCGCCCAAGTGACACTGGACGCCGTCGGCGCCTACGCGGTCAGCGCACACGCCTATCCCGATCTGCTGAAAGAGGGACTACTGCCTCACCGGGTGAGCGAGGTCTGGTTTTGTGGCACGAGTGAACCCAACCACTACGTCGACGTCACCGACACCATCGATACCAAGATTGAGGCGCTACGCTGCCACTTCAGCCAAGTCGGAGATAGACCGGAGTTGGCCGTCCGAATACGGGAACGCGCACAGGCGTCGGCCGAACGATTGGACTTCGAGATGGCCGAGGGGTTCCACCGCGAAGAAATACCACACCGGACGACGCTTCTCAATTGAACTGGACCGTTGCATCGAGACTTGGACGGTCATAATGACCGCTTTGATCTGACGCGACAGTTGCAAGGTTGCTGGATTGCCGCCGGTGCCGTTCTGCGCACTCGCGATGTGCTCGACGATTCCCATCTCCGGCCCAGTGGTTACGTCGCTGAACCGAACTACGGCGAGACCGGCCGGCATTCGACACCGGGTTAGGATATGGGGAACGGCGCCCGACCTCGGTGGTGACAGCGAGTCGGTGCTGCGGGAGTTGCTCGGTATCAACCACGCCCGTTACCGTGAACTTGTCAAAAAGCAGGCCGCCGGGAAGACCCGATCCTCGCTTGATTTGGCCCGCCGGGCGACGCCCCGGATGCCGGCTGGTATCGAACCCGGCACGGCGATGACAAGGGGGGGGATTCCATAAGTGCTGGGTAAGCCCAAAGGACTGGTCCCGTGTCCCCCAGATGTTACCCCCCACCATCCCCTGGTTACGAATGCACCGATGCCGCCGGCGGAGGTTCTAGTTCGTGACTTCGGGCAAGGGCGGCTCCGTCTCGATCTGGGGAGCCTCGACGCCTTCGCGAAACCAACTGATCGGGCGGTACTCGCGGGGCACGACGCCCTCCTGCTTGAACCTAGGGTAGCCGAATACCATCGAGGTGACGATCGAGAACGGGTCCTTGATGCCGAGGGTGTTCATCAGTTCGGGGTTGCTGTTGGTGGCCGCGACGAAGCCGACCCAGGTACCTTTCAAACCCAGCGAATTCGCCACCAGGTTCATGTTCGTCCCAGCGATGGCTATCTGCGTCTGCGGCCCACCAATGGCACGACGGTCGCCGGCGATGAGTATCACCACCGGGGCACCGAGCAGGATCGGATTGACATTGTTCCTGATATTTGTGCCGACTCCACCGAGGATGATCCGCGGATCGAAGCCGCCCGGCGCCGCCGGATTGAAGTTGGCCGCCAGAGTTTCCACGCCCTTGTCGCTGGTGTAGGCATCACCGATCCCGAGCATCGTCGCCCTGGTGACCTCGTTCATGCGGTTGATGAGAGCCTTGTTGGTAACGACAACGAACTTCCATGGCTGTGAGTTACCGCCGCTGGGGGCATGACGCCCGGCCTCAATGATTCGCCGGATAAGGTGTTCCGAGACCGGTTTGTTGGAGAAGTTACGTACGCTTCGCCGCGTGAAAACGATCCTTTCGACTTCGGTCCAGGTGTCGGGATTACCGTCGGCGTCACGTGGTTCCAGCGGACGAACTGGTGGCATACCTCGCGGGTTGGTCGCCCAGAACCCGGAGTCAACGTGGTACGGTTGATCGACGCTGATGGCGTCTTTTGGACAGGCCACCAAGCAGTTGTAACAACTGAAGCAGGCTCCGCCCGGCTTGTAAACGGGTACCTTGTCGTCGCCCATCTCCCATGTGCGGAAGAGACAGTTCAGGACGCAGAGGCCGCAGCCGTCGCATTTTTCGGCGTCCAGCAGCATCGTCCCCATGTGAACGTTTTCAGGACGGAATACTCCTTTCATGCTGTCATCGAGTGCCATCGATCTTCCTCTCTTCCCGATCGTCGATTCTCTTCCGTACGGCCGAGTCGGCATCACCGCTGGGTGCGCTCCATCTTCTTCCGACCACTAGTATCAGGCATCATCTGACTCATGTCAACCGCCGCCGGCACAACCGTCGCGGCACCACCGAGGCGCAAACACGAAAAGAGCTTGCCACCGATCTGCCATTCGGTGGCAAGCTCTTCGTTCTCTGGGAACGCTGAGTAGCTGGCCGAGGCATTCCCAGACTGCGGAGTAGTCTGAACGATCGTCCCGTCGGCGGTGGTGATCGTTACCGGGGTCAAGGCACTGGTGGTACTGTCGGCCAGCATCGCAATCTGGCTGTTATGCAGTTCCGTTTCATACGATTCGGTCTTACCCTGGATCATGAACTTACCAACGTTGGGGATGGCTACGGCAGCAGCCGTGCCGAGTACGGCAACGCCCACATCGGCCAAGTTGTCGGTGGCGGTGTTGTCCTCGGTGGCCAGTGGTAGCCAAAGGCACCAGTCACTAACAAGCTCAGCCGGCCGGTTTCCTGGAGCGACTCGCGGCGTCAACTCTGAGTCACCAGTGGAGCGTAAGCTCCGCCCAAACGACCGATAGCGTCAGCCGACAGTCGTCGCCATACCGCGGATCGTATTGAAAAGCAGGGAGTGTTCACGCTCGAAGGTCGCTTCGTCAAGGCCGTCGAGGAAATCGAGGGCACTATCCACCTCGCGCAGTCGAGTCAGGATTTCTGCCGGTTCTTTACCGGCGGCAGCGGCAGCGCTGATCGTTTTGTACCACGTCACCAATTGCAGTCGCGCCGTCTTCATCCGTGTGACGGCGTCGTCGTGGCAGCCGAAGTGGCCGAAGCAGAGCTTGTCCGGGGCGAGGGCGATCAGTCGGTCGAGTGAGGCCAGCGAAACGTCCAAGCGGAAGGGTGGTGGCGTTGCCGGTCGCGGCTTACCGTCGCAGAGGCAGCCGGCGGCCTCACCGGCGAGGAGCATGTCGTCCGGTCTGCAGTAAATACTGAGATGGTGGGGGGCGTGTCCCGGTGTCATTAGTGTCTCGAGGACGACGCCGCCAAGGTCGAATTGCATCTCGTCGCTGGCGTCGATGATGCGTTCTTCAGGGACGGCTTCGATCTCGCCGTAGCGGTGGGCCATCTCCCCGAGAGTATCGACGCTGGCTTGCCATAACCTGGTAGGGTCAACCAAGTGGCGCCGGCCCCGTTCATGGACGACGACGTGGGCATTAGGCATCGCCTTGGTTGCCGTGCCGATGCCGCCACCATGGTCAATGTGAATGTGGGTCAGAAAAATGTAGTCGATCTCGTCACGAGCAACGCCGAGGTCGTCCAGTGCAGTCAGCAGGTTCGGCACGGCGGCAGTTGGTCCGGTCTCTACGACCGCCCTCTTCTCCTCACCGCAGATGAGGTATCCACCAATGAAGCGCCGGTAGCCGGCGAACGGGTCGAGGTCGATCAACCAAGTCGACGGTGAAATCTGGAAGACATCCACGGTGTTTCTCGGCTTTCCCCGGACGGCTGGCTAGAGCTTGAGCAGTCCGGCAATGTCGCTCGGTTTCTCCGCAACCGGCACGCCGGCGGCTTGGAACGCCTGCATCTTAGAAGCGGCGGTGCCGGCCTCTCCCATGATTATCGCCCCGGCGTGGCCCATCCGCTTGCCAGGCGGGGCCATCCGGCCGGCGATGTAGGCAACCACCGGCTTCGGGTAGTTCGTTTCGGCAATGTAGCGTGCCGCCGATCTCGCCGATGAGGAGCACCCCTTTGGTTTCGTCATCGCCTTTGAACATCTCCAGCAGCTTGATGAAGTCGAGCCCGACGATGGCGTCGCCACCGAGGCCGACGCAGGAACTCTGGCCCAGTCCGGCTTTGGTGACGTGCCAGGCAATCTCGTATGTCAGCGTGCCGCTCCGCGAGGCGATGCCGACGTTGCCCGGGGTGAAGATGTGGCTCGGCATGATGCCAACTTTAACACCTTTCGCCGGACTGATCGCACCGGGACAGTTGGGGCCAACCATCGTCAGGCCGCCGCGCCGCTCCGCCATGGCGACGAATTCAATGGCGTCCTTCTGTGGGATACCCTCTGTGATGACGACCAGCGTCTCGATGCCAGCGTCGATCGCCTCGATAACAGCGCCACCGGCAAAGCGGGCCGGTACGAATAATATCGACGTGTTGGCATCGTGTTTTTCTATCGCTTCGGCGACCGAGTTGTAGACCGGTACGCCGTCTGTCTCCTGACCACCCTTGCCCGGCGTCACCCCAGCAACGACATTCGTCCCGTAACTACGCATGGAGGCCGCGTGAAAGCGACCCTCATTACCGGTTATCCCCTGGACGATAACCCTTGACTTTTCGTCGACGACAATGCTCATTGTGCCTGCTTCGCTCCGATGATTTCCTTGACGGCTTCCTCCATCGTCGAATGGCTGTTGATGCCGGCCTCGCTCAGCATCCGATTGCCCTCTTCTTCGTTAGTGCCGATCATGCGGACCGCTATCGGCTTCTTGGTTCTGGACTCGGCAAGTGCTTCGAGCACCGCCTGGGCGACGACGTCGCAGCGGGTGATTCCTCCGAGGATGTTGACCAATACGGCTTTGACCGACGGTTTGGCCATTACTAGCAGCAGCCCACGCTTGGTGACCTCGAGGTTACCGCCGCCACCGATATCGAGAAAGTTGGCCGGCTTACCGCCGAAATAGTGGACCATGTCCAGAGTCGCCATCACCAAACCGGCCCCGTTGCCGACGATGCCGACGTCACCGTCGAGGTCGACGTAAGCGAGGTTGTACTGTCTGGCTTTGACCTCGAGCGGGGTGTACTCCTCTTCGGTAAGGTCCCGCTCGGCAAACTCGGGATGGCGAAACATGGCGTTGTCGTCGATTATCATCCGGGCGTCGGCGGCGACGAACTCGCCGCCGATTGTGTTTACCAGTGGGTTTATCGACGGCAGTTAGGCGGGATTTTCCATCGCCGCCGCGAAAAGTGCCGCCAACACCGCCGCCAGCTTCTCGGTGCCAGCGCCTCTCAATCCAATTTGGGCCAGCAAGCCGGCAGCCTCGGTCGTTCCGAAACCGGCAAGCGGGTCAACTCGATGGCGGGCGATCTTCTCAGGCGCACTCGCAGCAACTTCCTCGACATCGACGCCACCTTCGGTTGACGCGAGGACAACGTAGCTTCGAGTCGTCCGGTCAGTAGTCACCGAGAGATAATACTGGTCGGCGATGTCGAGCGCCGCTTCCACCAGCAGGCTACCAACCGAAATGTCCTTGATCCGTTTGCCGAGTAGGGCGGTGGCCTTGTTTCTGGCTTCGACGGGGTCGGCCGCGAACTGAATGCCGCCTGCCTTACCGCGGCCGGCAACCAGTATCTGCGCTTTGATCGCTACCCGACCGCCAATATCGCCGGCGATCGTCACCGCCTCATCCTGCGTGACGGCGATACGACCTTCCGGGACAGCTACCCCGTAGCTGCCAAGTATTCGTTTTGCCTCGAACTCGAAAAGCTTCATCTGCGCCTCCCAGACTTATCACCCCGCCGACAACCCTCACTTCTCCGGCACCATCGGTTGCCTCAAATAGTCCTGGTAGCCATAGATCAGACAGAGTCCGCCGACGGTTCAACCAGTTCAAGCAACACCCTCGGCTCCTTGGGATGGAGGAAGGCGATGCTGGAATTCTCGACGCCGCCACGCGGCGTTTCGTCAATCAGGCGCACTCCTTTGGCTTTGAGGTCAGCGATGGCGGCGGTGACGTCATCGACCTCCAAAGCGAGGTGGTGCAGTCCTTCACCACGGCTCTCGATGTGCTTGGCGATGGCACTCTCGGGGTCAGTCGCTTCGAGCAACTCCAGGCGGCTCTCGCCGATCGAGATGATCGCCGTCCTTACCTTCTGGTCCTCGACAATCTCGATGTCGTTGAGTTTTAGCCCGAGGATCTCGGTATATAGCTTGAGGTGGGCGTTAATGCTGCCGACGGCGATACCAACGTGGTTTATCCGGGTAATCATTGGCCATCCTTACCGAGCGTATCGTTGATGAAGTCGGCGATGTCACCGATCGGGGTGCCCGGGCCGAAGATGCGGGCGATGCCGGCTTCCTCCAGTTTGTGGACGTCCTGCTTCGGTATTATTCCACCGGCAATGACGAGAACGTCCTGGCCACCCCGGTCGCGGATCGCATCGACCGTCTTGGGGAAAAGTGACATGTGAGCGCCAGACAGGCAGTCGATGCCGACGACATCAACATCTTCCTGGATTGCCGCCTCGGCTATCTCATCAGGGGTGAGGTGGATGCCGAGGTAGACTACCTCCATGCCAGCGTCTCTCAACCCGCGGGCGACGACCTTGGCGCCTCTGTCGTGACCGTCCAAGCCCGGCTTGGCGATCAGTACCCTAGTCTTGCCTTCGATCATGGTATTTGCCCTCCGATCTAGAGGCTGTTCGGCTCCCGATAGTCCCCGAAGACACTACGGAGCGCGTCGCTGATTTCACCGACGGTGGCGTGACTCTTGACCGCCTCGATCAGCACCGGCATCACGTTCTCGTCGGTCTCGGCGGTCTGGCGGACCCGCTTGAGGATTTCGGTAACCACCCGATTGTCCCGCCCGGCGCGAAGTTTCTCCAGTCTTGCCACCTGTTTCTTCTCGGTTTCGGGGTCGATCTCGAAGATCTCGACTTCAGCCTCTTCCTCTTGTTTGAAGTCGTTGAGACCGACAACGACCTGCTCACCGCTGTCGACTGCCTTTTGGTGGTTGTAGGCGGAACTGGCGATCTCGCGCTGCATGTAACCAGCTTCGATGGCGCCCACGGAGCCGTTCATCTCATCGATCCGGGCGATGTATTGCATCGCCTCTTCCTCAAGCTGGTTGGTCAGTGCTTCGACGTAATACGAACCGCCAAGCGGGTCCACCGTATCGGCGATGCCGCTTTCATGGGCAATCACCTGCTGGGTGCGCAGTGACAGCTGTACCGCAGGTTCGCTCGGCAATGCCAGTGCCTCGTCGTATGAGCAGGCGTGCAGTGACTGGCAGCCGCCAAGAACCGCCGCCAATGCCTGGATAGTCACCCGTACGATATTGTTCAGCGGCTGCTGCTCCGTCAGAGTGGCGCCACCGGTCTGCACGTGGAAGCGAAGCATCTGTGCCCGTGGGTTATCCGATCCGAAGCGCTCTTTAACGATTCTGGCCCACATTCGGCGCGCCGCCCGCAGCTTGGCAGCTTCCTCAAAGAGGTTGCCGTAGGTGGTGAAGAAGAAAGAGAAACGCGGCGCAAAGGAGTCGATCTCCATGCCGCGGGCGAGCATCGCCTCGACATAGGCAATACCGTTGGCCAGCGTGAAACCGAGCTCTTGGGCGGCGGTAGCGCCGGCCTCGCGCATGTGGTATCCGCTGATACTGATTGAGTTCCAGCGGGGCAGATTACCGGCGCAATAGGAACAGACGTCGGTCACCAACCGCATTGACGCGGCCGGCCCGAAGATGTAGGTGTTGCGGGCAACGTACTCCTTGAGGAGGTCATTCTGGACAGTGCCGGCCAGCGAGTCGGCGTTGGCACCCTGCTTCTCGGCGGCGGCGATGTACATCGCCAGGATGATCGGTGCGGTGGCGTTGATTGTCATCGAGGTGCTGACCTCGCCGAGCGGTATTCCGTCCCAAAGCTGCTCCATATCGGGCAGCGAGTCGATGGCCACGCCGCAACGGCCGACCTCGCCGATGGCCAACGGATGGTCTGAATCAAACCCCTGTTGCGTCGGCAGGTGAAAGGCGACACTAAAGCCGGTCTGCCCCTGGCGGTAGAGGTACTTGTACCGCTCGTTGGTCTCCTCGACGGTGGCGAATCCCGAATACTGGCGCATCGTCCACAGGCGACTACGATAGCCGGCGGGCTGCACGTTGCGCGTGAACGGGAACTCTCCCGGTAGACCGAGGGCGGCTTCGCTCCGTCCGGCGATATCGGCTGAAGTGTAAACCCGGTTGACCGACGGTCCACCGACGGTTGTCGTGAAGTCGGGCTTGCGTTCCTTTAGTTCTCTGGTCATGTCCTACCCCCTTGGCGCCACGTCTTGCCGGCGTTGATTAGGTCAGGCTGATGGCGATGGTAGCGACAGGGCACGAGGCCATCGCCACTGGTATCCGTGCCAACCGACCCACCGATGGCAAAGAACTCAATCGTTTCCGGCAGGAGCGCCATTCTGCCATCGTGCCGCTCTGAACGGTCCGCGAGGTAGGACCATTCGACACTGGCGGGCAGTTTCAGAGTCCTTGGGACCACCACGCATGGGCAGTATACGGCAGGCCAGTAGGTCTGTCAATACAGTGTGAAAGCGTTGTTGGCGAATGTTGCCGGCGAAAAATCACGGGAGTGGTCGTCGCCGGGGTGGCATCAACGTCCGTTCATTTGCGGACGGAAACTCCAACCTCGTGGTTGAACGGTCAGGGATGGCATGGCGCCATCCATTCAGGCCGCGGTCTCGCATTATTCTTGCCCGGTGACCGATTAGCATACCAGTTTTCCGGGTGAAGGCTAGATCATAGAATCGTTTCTGGCCAATGCGTAACGCTTGCCCCGATGTGCCTAGCACACACCGGCAGATCCCCCGTATCTTGAGCAAGGTGACACAATGCCCGCCGGAGACTGGACGTGACAGACAGACTGACCTTGGGTCCACCAAGACCGTGGAACAGCGTAGTCACCATTCCCCCTATCTCCGGCAAGGCCCGAACAGTTGCCGGGGCCAGTAAAGCCTGTATCATGCAGAGACGAACCAGCAAGAAGAGGATACCAGCGGCTATGGATAGCCGACGCAGGTCAACGAAGCAGACAATCCGGCCAGTGGCGGGCCATCCATTCCTCGTTTGGCGAGCCGGTTGCACTGAAGGTCATCAGGCACGGCGCAGTTCGCGCCGTGCCTTGACGTTTCCCCTCGTCTCGTAGTATCCTACCGACCAATAAGACAGCTACGCATCCGTGTCGTCGGTAGGGATAGGAGCGCCGCCTGCGATCAGGCGGAGAGACGGGAGGAAATGGAGTATCAGGAGATCGACAAGCCAGTCGTCGACATAATGGCGGTACCTCCCAACCTAGACAGCGTCGACGCTCTCGGCGGTAACTTTGACTGGGGGCAGATCGAGCGGGAACTCGGTATCGGCAGCCCGACCGACGTCAACCAGGCCAATCTTTGTCTCGACCGGCACGTCGCCGCCGGTCGAGGTGACAAGACCGCCCTCATCTGGGAAAGAAAGGACGGCGATACCGAGCGCTACAGTTTTGCCGAGCTTTCCTCCCTCTCGCGCAAGTTCGCGAGCGTTCTCGCCAGGCTCGGCATCGGCAAGGGCGACCGCGTCTTCACCTTTGTCGAGCGTGTTCCCGAGTTGTACATCGCCGTCTTCGGCGTGCTCCGATTGGGGGCCATCGTCGGGCCGCTGTTCGCTGACTTCGGGCCGGATCCGGTCAGGGACCGGCTGATGGACAGTGGCGCTAGGGTGCTTCTCACCAGCCCAACGCTACGATCCAAGATCGTCTCGATACTGCCCGACCTGCCCGACCTGAAGCACGTCATCGTCATCGACCGTGGCGGCGAGTACGCTGTCGAGACCGGCGAGACTGACTATTTCCAGGCGATGGAGACCGCCTCGGATAACTTCACCGAACTCGGCGCTGGCCGTGACGATTACTCGGTGATGCACTACACCTCGGGAACGACCGGCAAGCCGAAAGGGGCTGTCCACAGTCACCAAGCCAGCATTCAGCAGTATGCCACTGGGAAATGGGTGCTCGATCTCCACGAGGACGACGTCTACTGGTGTACCGCCGACCCCGGTTGGGTCACCGGCACTTCTTACGGAATGTTCGCCCCGTGGACCAACGGGATAACCCAGGTGGTCTACGAAGGTGGTTTCCGAGCGGGTACTTGGTATTCGATCATTGGGAAACACAAGGTGACCGTGTGGTACACTGCGCCGACGGCAGTGCGGATGCTGATGAAGGCCGGCGAGCAGGTTCCCAGGCAGCACGACCTGAGCAGTTTGCGCCACATCTGCAGCGTCGGCGAGCCGCTCAATCCGGAGGCGGTCGTCTGGGGCGTAGAAGTTTTCGGCCAGGCGATCCACGACAACTGGTGGCAGACCGAGACCGGTGCGATTCTGATCGCCAACTACGCCTTCATGCCGGTGCGGCCGGGTTCGATGGGCCGTCCGATTCCCGGCGTCACTCCGGCGATTCTCGATGACGAATACAACGAGGCGCCGGTCGGTGTTGAAGGACACCTCGCCGTCAAGCCGGGCTGGCCCTCGATGTTCCGCGCCTACTGGAATAACGAGGAAACTTACCAGTCCCACTTCCAGAACGGCTGGTACATCACCGGCGACCGGGCGCGCCGCGACGCTGACGGCTATTTCTGGTTCATCGGTCGCGCGGACGACGTCATCAACACCGCCGGTCATCTGGTTGGGCCGTTCGAGGTCGAGAGCGCCCTGATCGAGCATCCGGCGGTCGCCGAGGCCGGCGTTATCGGCAAGCCGGACCCGATCGCGATGGAGATCGTCAAAGCGTTCGTCGCTCTCAAGGAAGGTTACGAACCGACCCCGGAGTTACGCCGCGAGTTGATTCGCTTTACCCGGAGCAAGATGGCGGCCGCGGTGGCGCCGCGAGAAATCGAGTTCGTGGCAACGTTACCGAAGACGCGAAGCGGCAAGATCATGAGACGCCTGCTCAAGGCGCAGGAACTGGGCCTGCCGCTGGGTGACACGTCAACCCTGGAAGATTACTAGCTGAATTGACAGGCGCAACCCGCAACGCTCGCGTCGCCAGGCGGTGGCACAACTACCACGGAGAGGTTCACACGAGGAGGCTCCCGATGACTTGCCGTGAGGTCAACCCAGCCCGAAGGTACTTTAACTTTCAGGGTGGGATTCCGCCGATAACACTTGGACCCCTCGCCGCCGAAGTACCACAGGAGGGACTGAACACTCATCCCAAGATGATCACGGACACGACGATGCGTGATGGTGCCCAAGACCCGTCTTTCGCGATTCTTCCTAACGAGACCAAGCTCGGCTACTTCGACCTTCTCCACAAACTAGACAACGGAACCGGGACGATCGATGCCGTCGAAGTCTTTATCTACCAGAAGCGCGACCTGTGGACGCTCGACAAGCTGCTCGAACGTGGTTACGATTTCCCCCGGATCACTACCTGGACACGGGCGACTCCCAAGGACATCCGCGACTTGGTGCGCGTCTCCGAGGGTCGCGTCACCGAGACCGGGATGCTGGCCTCGTGCTCCGATCACCACATCTTTGACAAGCTAGGCTTTCAAAGCAAGGCGGAGGCAGTCGAGCGCTACCTGGCACCGATCCTGACGGCTTGCGAGCATGGGATTACGCCTCGCGTCCACCTCGAAGACGTCACCAGGGCGGACATCGACGGCTGGGTGATACCGTTCGTCGAGCGCGTCATGGAAGAGACTGAGGGCAGGGCTCACTTCCGGCTGTGCGATACCCTCGGCGTCGGCGTGCCCGACCCGTTGGCAGCACTGCCTTTCGGCATCCCGCGGCTGGTAGCCACCATCAGCCGGGTATCCCCCGCCGAACTGGAGTTTCACGGGCACAACGACTTCGGACTGGCAACAGCCAACAGCATCGCCGCCTTCCGCTACGGCTGCAAACGGGTAAACGTCACCTTTGGCGGCCTTGGCGAACGCACCGGTAATGCCCCGCTGGAACAGATACTGGTCAACTACATCCGGCTCTACGGTGACCCCGGCCTTAATCTGGAAACCTTCACCGAAATCGCCGAGATGATGTCGAGCGACGGGATCAGCCTACCGCAAAAGCAGCCCGTCATCGGCAACAACATCTTCGCCACCCAGGCCGGCCTCCACCAGACGGGAATGCAGCGCCAGAGCAAGGCCGAAGGTGGCCTCATCTACTTACCGATCGATCCGGCCGTTGTTGGGCGCCATGAGGTAGAGATAAGCCGTATCGGTTCGCTATCCGGGATCGACGGCATCGTATCGGTCCTCAACCGGCAGCGTGAGACCTCTGATTCTCGTCCCAAGCTCACCGGGACGAGCCGGCTAGTGAAACGCGTTTACGACGGTGTCCACGATGCCTACGACGGTCGCTACGACGCTGACCATGATCGATGGATGGACTATCGAACGACCTTCTTCGAACCGGCGGATCTACTGGCACTCGCGAAGAAGTACGAGGCGGCTGGGCTCGGGTAGGTGCGGCTCTCCGAAAGGGTGAGCCTTTGGCAGTATCACCGGGGTTAACTGACACCACCCTCCGGGCGAACCTCGGAATGGCTGAAAGAGTCTTTCAACACCCGCCTAGTACTTGATCAGCGAATAGACGGGAATACCTTCCAGTTGCCTGCGGCCATCAAGCGCCAGTAGCTCAATGAGGAAGGCGGCGCAGACTACTTTGCCATCCATCTTCGAAACGAGGTCCACCGCGGCCTTCATCGTACCGCCGGTGGCGATGACGTCGTCGACCAGCAGCGCCCGGTGACCGACGTTGACGGCGTCAATGTGGACCTCGACTTCGTCCACGCCGTATTCGAGATCGTAGGACACCTGGTGGGTGTACCACGGCAGCTTGCCGGTCTTTCTTATCGGTACAAACCCGGCGCCGAGCGCATAGGCGATCGCCGCGCCGAGGATAAAGCCTCTGGCCTCCACCGAACAGACGACGTCGATCTTCTCGCTGCTAAAGCGCTCGGCGATTCGGTCGATTGCCTTGCGAAAGACCTCACCGTTCTTAAGCAGATTGGTGATATCGCGGAAGATGATGCCTTTTGTTGGAAAATCGGGGATGTCGCGGCAGTACGCCTTGAACTCGTCGCCGGATCCGTCGGGAACCGGGTTGTTCTTATCGCTCATGACCCTCCTAGACTGCCACAGGTGTGATTCGACCAAAGGACATAATAGCATCTGGCCCCCGGGTGGGACAATGACGACACGTCGGTCGCGACGCGTCGTTTGGGCGGCCTGACGCGTCTCCGCAATGCGAACGTGGTACAATCTCAGGCAGCGGGCCGGGATGGAGCGGTACATCGTCTGTAGTTAGGAGCAGGAAAGTGAGGCGCCCCCACCACAGTTGGCTAATGGTAGCCTTCTGCGCCCTTGTTCTGGCGGTGATGGCAATTCGCATCTACTCCTTTGGCGTCTTCCTGGTCCCGCTGACCGCCGAATTCAATTGGGGAAGGGGCGCGCTGTCGGGTGCCAATGCCGTCGGCGTGCCCGTTACCGCGATTACCGCCATCCTCGCTGGGCGATTCAGTGACCGCTTCGGGCCGCGGGCACTGGTGACCACCTTCGGTGTCGTTACCACCGCCGGGTTCGTTCTGCTGTCGCGAGTCGAGTCACTTTGGCAGGTATATCTGATACTGGGACTGTTGATGCCGATCGGCCTCGCTTGCTGCTTCTTCCCGGTGATGTCGACGGTACCGCGGTGGTTTGCCGAGAAACAGGCGACGGCAATCGGGATTACGTTGACTGGTATGGCCATCGGGGCGGTTGTCTGGCCACCGTTGACGCAATGGTTGATCGACCTCGGAGGGTGGCGCCAGGCGTTCTTCGTGCTGGGCGTCATCACCAGCGTAACGGCGATTCCGATTGCTCAGTTCCTGAGACACAGCCCGGGCCGGGTTGGGCTTCGTCCCTACGGCCGCAGCGTGGTCGCTGCCAAGGATGGGGAACCGGCACTGGTCAGCCAGGGTTTGTCACTCGGGGAGGCGGCGCGCACCCGGCACTTATGGCTATGGGTACCGATTCTGTTCAGCCACTTCTTCGTGTTCAGCATCATTCTGGTGCACATCACCGCTTATGCCATCGACCAGGGAATCCCGGCGATGATGGCAGCGACCACGCTGTCCATCATCGCCGGCGTCAGCATCCTCGGGCGGCTGATGACAGGACCGCTTTCCGACCGTCTCGGTGGTCCCAGAAAGGTCATCAGTGGCTGCCTCGTGCTCCTGACGGTGGCCTTGCTGTTTCTCCTCACCGGCACCGGCAGCTGGTTCTTCTACACCTTCGCCGCTATCTCTGGCCTGGCATTCGGCATCTTCGTCGTATTGGAGACAGCGGTACCGGCAGAATTGTTCGGCACTCGGTCGCTGGGCACCATAATGGGCACTCTGGCGCTGTTTTCGTATGCCGGGGGCGCCGTTGGCCAGACGATAGCGGGGGTAATCCACGACGCGACTGGCAGCTATCAGATACCGTTCGTGGTATCTAGCGCGCTGATAGTGCTGGCGGGCATCTTCGGTTTGCCGCTTATGCGGTTGGCCTTACCGCTACCCGGTTCGGACAACGGCCGTCGAGTGGTGAGGCCCGTCTCGTCGTCGTCCCTGTTAGACGGTCATTGACTCGCAGCTGACGTAGGCGGCCACTTTCTCGCGGTGGTGGTCGGCATCGCCGTAGGCGATCTCCGAGGTCTTCGCTCGCCGGAAGTAGAGCGTCATGTCATGTTCCCAGGCGAAGCCGATCGCGCCATGGACCTGAATCCCGCCGCCGGCGACGTTCTTGTACATGTCACTGCACCACGCTTTGGCAATGGACGCGGTCACGCTCAGTTCCTGGTCTTCTTCCGCTATCGACCAAGCGGCGTAGTGAGTTATAGAGAGTGCTCCCTCAATCTCGATAGCCATGTTCGCGCAACGATGAGCAATTGCCTGGAAACTACCGATCGGCCGGTCGAAGGCGATCCGCTCCTTGGCGTATTCAACCGATGCCTCGATGACCCACTGGGCACCGCCGACCATCCAGGCACACTCGGCCACGGCGGCCTCATCGAGGAGACGCTCGACTACCGGCCAACCCTCGTTCAGTTCTCCCAGCAGGCGATCCTTCGGCACCACCACGTTTCCGAAGACGACCTCGCACAGCTTTTCCCCGGTCATTGTCGCCATGACATCGGTACTGATGCCGGCTGTCCTGGCATCTACCAGAAAGAGACTAACGCCATCCTGCTTGTCGGCGCTGTCCCTGGTCCTAGCAACCACCAGTAGGAGATCGGCAACGTGGGCATCGGCAACGAATAGCTTGGTGCCGCTAATGATGAAATCATCGCCGGAGGGTACCGCGGTGACGGCGACACCGGGGGCATTGAGATCGCCTTCTGATTCGAGCAGGGCCAAGCTGGCAATCAGGTCACCACTGGCGATACCTGGCAGGAACCGCCGTTTCTGCTCCTCACTACCGGCGGCCAGGATGGGTCGGCCGGCAAGCACCACTGTCGGAATAAATGGGCCCGGCACCAATGCCCGGCCCATCTCCTCGAGGAGCACTGCCAGGTCGAGAAAGCTGCTGCCGACGCCGCCATACTGCTCCGGGATGACCAGCCCTTGCCATCCCAGGTCGGCCATTTTCTTCCACAGCTCCGGCGAGTATCCGGTGGCATCGTCGGCCATCTCTCTGACCAGTCGCTTTGGGCATTCGGTGTCGAGGAAGTCACGTGCGGACGTCTTCAACATGACGTGTTCTTCGGCCAAACTGAAATCCATGACGGTCTCCTGTCCTCGTTAGTAAGGCCTGGGCAGTCCCAGGACCCTCATGGCGATGATATTTCGCTTAATCTCAACCGGACCGCCACCGATGGTTGGCACTCCCCGTGACGAAAGGTAACTACGCAGCCAGTTACCGTTGTCGATAGCGTGCTTGGAGCCCTTGGCCAGTTGGCTGTACGGACCGAGCACCTTCATCGCAAAGTCATGCAGGCGCTGGATACCTTCGCCCGCCATAACAAAGCCGAGGTTGGCCGCTGGCCCGGTGACCTCCCCGTGGAACTGTTTCGTCAGTGTGCGCAGGCCCATGTACTTCAAGACCTTGGTCTCGATGCAATGCTGGGCCAGTTCCCGTCGCATCACCGGATCCTCTATCAGCGGCCGGCCGTTGTGCTGAGTCGCTTTCATCATCTTGATCAGGTCCGTCTGGATGTTCTCACGCCCGACGGTTGCCCCTAGTTGTGACCTCTCGAACTCGAGAGTGCCCATCGCCACGTAGAAACCCAGATTCTTCTCGCCGACGAGCATCGTCTTCGGGACGCGCACGTTGTCAAGGAACACTTCGCAGTTGCCCCAGTCACCGTCCATCCACTTAAGCGGACTGATGGTAACGCCGGGAGCGTGCATGTCTAGCAGTAGGTAACTGATTCCCCGATGTTTCGGGGCTTCGGGATCGGTGCGCACCAAGAGGATGGCCCAATCACCGTGCTCGGCCTCGCCGGTCGGGAACTTCTGTCCGCTGACGACGAAATCGTCGCCGTCCTCGACGGCCCGAGTCTGAATACCTGCCAGGTCGGAACCAGCCCCGGGTTCGGTAAAGGCTTGGGCCCAAGTCTCCTCGGCGCTCAATATCTTGGGGAGAAAGCGCTTCTTTTGTTCCTCGGTGCCGGCCGCCATAATGGTCGGTCCGGCCCAACCGATGCCGATTTGGTTAGCCGGTCCCGGCGCCCGGTGCCTGGCCAGTTCCTCGCTGAAGATCACCTGTTCCAGCAAACTGGCGCCGCGACCCCCATATTCCTTTGGCCAGGCGATGCCGACAAAACCGGCGTCGTAGAGCTTGCCATGCCACCACATGCTGAACTCGCGATACTCGTCGGAGTTTATCTCCGGTCCAGGCATGTCGGCTCGCCCCCACCAGGCCGGCAACTCTTTCATGTTCTCTGCAAGCCAGTCCCTGACTTCCTGCCGAAAGCTCTCTTCCTCTGGCGAGTAGTCGAAATCCATTGTCGGTCACCTCACACCAGAATGCCGGGTATCGAACGGACGTGCCGAACCCTAACCTAGACCAGTCCGTGGCGGGTATGCACGTCATGCTACGCTATCGACGACATCGCGTCAAGAAATCGATGTCTGGTACCAGTTGTCTCTGACTGGGCTTTTCTGCTTCCTCGACTTCCCCGATGCCCTTCGCACTTCAGTGTCCTTGGGGAACCTTGTCGCTGCCTCCTGTTGACACTGCCCGCAGTCTGGTCATGTAATGCGCGGTATTTCGTGAGGCACGAGGGAGTTTCGGGGAAGCGGACCGCTGAACCGGGAAATCTCCACGACACTCGGAGAGGCCTGGAGGCTGACGGGATGGTGGTAAAGGGAGTATAATGAGTATCGGTCTCACTCGGCCAAGGAATACCGGCAGCCGGCTCCCGTGGCTATCCCGGCAGCTCCGGGTACGAATAATCCAACACTGCGAGCGACGCAATACCTACGGGTAACCGAGTTCGGCCGTTCCGACTTGGCAGTCAATAACAGTTGCAGACAGACAGGTACGAAGAGGAATAGTGAGCAAGGAAGCTGTCCTGGCAGTTCCGGGAAGAGCATCGGACGACATCAACTTCTATAGTCAGTTGGTGGAGGATTACGCCGCGGCACTGGAGGACTACGACCTGACACCGGCTAAGGTTACTGCTATTGGAGCTGGCAACTGGCACTGGATAGAATCCCAAATTAGCGCCAAGATGGATGAGCCACTAGTGGATAAGATCTTCATACCTCTGCTCTCACGGGAGAAGTGGTAGCCCACTATCTCGGTTGGTTGTGGGTTGTGAAGGAGTACGAGGTTCATTGAACAGGCAATCCGCGATGGAGGTCCGTGTGTTGAGAACCTCGCTGTTTTGCTGGAAACGGATTAACTGGCTGGAGGAAATACCCGAGTGAGCGAACACATCGATCTGACTCTTCTGGAGCCTGTCCTCGAGAAGTATAGAGGTAAGGAGGATGCCCTAATTGCCATGCTGCAGGAGTTACAGGAGGTCTATTCCTACCTTCCTGAAGAGGCAATGGCCCGTTTGAGTCGCGAAACAGGGATTCCGAT
>CAZLUE010000010.1:0-20155 GCA_964562625.1 uncultured Dehalococcoidales bacterium
CTAAGATGCTCGAAACTCTAACTCTGTAGGTGGTGCCACTGCCGGGGGCAGGTCATGCAAGACCCTCGCTCTTCCCTTTCATGTGCGCCCAGGTATCACCAAGAGCAGTCACCCCCATCCATTGACACAGTCTGGTTCCTGAATCAGAATGAACAACCAGGAAGCTGGCGCATTCACAGAGGAGGAACCATGTCCGAGAAGTGGCAGGAAGCGCTTGACAGTTGGCCGAAATGGAAGAAGGCCGTACAAACGGCGAGGGCCGGCCTGGATGGCCGACATCCGGCTGGCGTAGACGAGCGGCACCGGGTTGAGCGAGAGGCGGTCGCCCCAGGCCTCGAGTTCGGCGGGGGTCTTGCGTAAAGCGGCGCCCTTGCCGCCGGCGACGAACAGTCCCAACTCCCGCTCCAGCCCCTTGACGCCCTCCTTGACGGCGCCGCACAGGGTGGTGGTCACCCCACTGGAGTGCCAGTCGAAGCCGAGGAGGCAACCGAACGCCTGGAACCAGTGGGGATACGACAGGCGGCGCAGCATCTCTTCCGAACCGTAGTCGCTGACGATGGCGATGGTGATCTAGCGGGCGAGCTCGACCATGCGGTCGAACAGCCAGCGCGGCGCGCGGCCGTGGTACAAGGGGAGATTGGCAATTCCGGTGCGTCGCGACAGCAAGAGTGGCCTCCTCAGGAACGCCTCGCGTCGGTGGAGACGCTGTCCGTGAGGCTAGCCGCAGGTGCTGCAATCGGAGGAACTGCAGGCGGAACAGCCGCCGCCACCACCGACGGCCACCGGGACACCGTTGTCGCCGGTGCTGAAACAGGCAAAGCGCGACAACGCCCGGTCGGACTCTTGCTCGCAGTCGGGACAGGTGGCCGACTCGGCGGCGTAGCTGATCGGGCGAATCAACTCGAACCGAATGTCACAATCAGTGCAGACATACTCGTAGAGTGGCATCTTCTTCTCCCCACCACCAGTCTAGCGCTCCGTGGGGCGCACAGTCAAGCCTCCCAGACGACCTCACCGCCGATGATGGTCTTCAAGACACGGATATCCGTGATCGTCTCCGGGGGTACGGCGGTGGGGTCATCGCTGAGGAGAACAATGTCAGCAAGCTTGCCAGGGACGAGCGACCCCTTGATGTCCTCGTCGAAAGCGGCGAAGGCAGCGCCGGTGGTGTAGAGTCCGAGCGCCTGTTCAGGAGTGACCCGCTCCGCCGGCAGTAGACGCTGTCCGGAAGCGGCGCGGCGGGTGACGGCGCTGTAAATGCCGACCAGCGGGTCGAGCGGGACAATCGGCGAATCGGAACTTGCGGCAACGGCAACGTCGTTGTCGAGGAAGGACTTAATGCGGTAGAGCCAAGGCAGTTTCTCGCCGTCGACGGTGGACAGGTAGCGTTCGCCACCGTAGTGAATGAAGGGCGGCTGAGTCACAACCATCGTCCCGGTATCGATGACGCGGTCGAGGATTTCAGGCGGACACTCGGCGCAGTGCTCAAGACGGTGGCGGGCATCGCGGCACGGCAAGCGCACTTGAGCACGCTCGAAGGCGTCGAGAGCGGCGCTGACGGTGCTGTCGCAGACGGCGTGGACTGCCACCTGGAAGCCGTCGCGGTGGGCCTCGAAGACGATTCGGTCGAGTTCCGGCGGCGACGGGTAGAGACTACCGGTGGGGTTACTGGGGATGATCTTCATCGCTCCGAGGCGCAGACGGTCGCCGCCGTCACGGAAGGTAAGGTCGGCCTCGCGGAATTCACTCATCTTCTCCCAGCCGACCATCATCGAGATGCGGGAGTGGAGCATGCGGTTATCGACAAGGCGGCGGAAGCGCAACCAGCGGCGGTGATCGTTAACGACGGTGGCGTCCTGAAGGGAAGTGATCCCGCGCGACAGGTAGAGTTCGTCAGCCAAAGCAGTCGCCCTGGTAAGCTCGTCGTCCGTCCAGCCGGGCATCATTCGCTCGCGGATGTGCCCGAGCATCTCGTAGAGGACGCCGTTGGGCTCGCCCTCGTCGAGGTCGCGCTCAATCATCGTCCCGGGAGGTTGCGGTGTCTCACGGGTGATGCCGGCCAGTTCGAGTGCCCGAGTATTGAGGACGCAGACATGCAGCGACCGATGCGAAATGACAACCGGCAAGTCAGGGACGACTTCGTCGATGTCCCAGCGCGTCGGGTGGCGTTGCTCCTCTAGGTAGAAGTCATTGTAGTCCGTGCCAGTGAGCCAGCCGCCTTCCGGTATTTCAGGGACGCGAGCAGCAATGGCCTGTTGGATGTCGATGATTGAGCGCACCGCCGGTGGGCTTAGATCGACGCTAATGAGCTTTCGCAACAGGGAGAAGACATGGCAGTGGGCGTCGTTGAAGCCAGGGACGATCGTTCCACCGGCACAGTCGATAACGGCAACGTCGGTGGCATCGGCGTCGCTAACGAGAAGGATACGGCCGTCACGAATTACGACCGTAGAGGCGCGAGGCTGCGCCGGGTTCATCGTGATGACGTTGGCGTTCTTGAGGATCAGGTCGGCCAGCGGCATGGCTCTTGGGACTCTCCTTTGGCGAATGTTTCCGAGACCAGTATACTACCGGCGACGCGGGCGGGGCAACGGTAGCAACGGGGTGCCCGGAGAGGCAACAAGGCGTCCGAGGAAACAGGCACCATGAGGAGACTGGCCGAAGAAACCGATTTCCCTGATTCGGCAGCGGGTAACGGCCACCTGAACGTGTCCGCAAGCTCGCCGCGCGACACAGTTCCGTTCTTGCTTTACCGATGACGGCTGTGCTACTCTTACGTCAGGCGAAACATGACCATGGAGAAGGAAAAGGCACTAGAGTTGGCCATCAGCCAGATCGAAAAGCGGTTTGGCAAGGGCTCGATCATGAAGATGGGAGAGTCGGGGGGAATAGCGCCGCTGGGAGCAATCCCGACCGGCTCGATCACACTCGACATGGCCCTGGGGCTAGGGGGAATCCCGCGCGGGCGGATCATCGAAATCTTCGGCCCAGAATCGTCAGGCAAGACGACCCTCGGCCTGCACATCATCGCCCAAGCCCAGAAGAGCGGCGGCATCGCCGCCTACATCGATGTCGAGCACGCCCTCGACCCCATCTACTCGTCACATCTCGGCGTCGACGTCGACGAGATGTACGTCTCACAGCCGGACACCGGTGAGCAAGCGTTGGAAATCACTGATGCGCTCGTCAGAAGCACCGCCGTCGACGTCATCATCGTCGATAGCGTCGCCGCTCTCGTCCCACGGGCTGAGATCGAAGGTGAGATGGGCGACACTCAGGTGGCCCTGCAGGCCCGCTTGATGTCGCAGGCGCTGAGAAAACTGGCGGGGGCCATCGGCAAATCGGGCTGTTCCGTAGTCTTCATAAACCAGTTGAGGGAGAAGGTCGGTGTTTTCTTCGGTAACCCCGAAGTGACGCCGGGTGGCCGGGCGCTGAAGTTCTACAGTTCGATCAGGATCGACCTGAGACGTGTCGAGACCATAAAGCAAGGTGACCGGGCGGTCGGTAACCGCGTCCGCGCCAGAATCGTCAAGAACAAAGTGGCGCCACCCTTCAAAGTCGCCCACTTCGACCTCATGTTCGACCACGGAATCAGCCGCGAGGCCGACCTGCTCGACCTCAGTGTTGAGCAAGGACTGATGAAAAAGACCGGTGCCTTCTTCTCTTGGGGTGAAATTCGCCTGGGTCAGGGAAGAGAGAACGCCAAGCAGTTCCTTTCCCTGAATCCGGAACTCGCCCAGGAGATAGAGCAACATGTCAGAGCGTCAGCTATAGCCTCTCCGGAAACTCCGGCAGCCGCCGAGTAGACCTCAACGCCGAAAGAAGAGAATGGCTGACATTTGACAGAACTGGGGCTTGGGCCCTTGGTTCCTTTGCTCTATCCCCAAAAAGGGAATGAGATGGAAACCGAGACGAGCCGGATCACGGCTATCCGCGCCGGCAAGAGGGCCGGTAAACGATTGAACATCTTCCTCGACGAGCGTTTCGCCTTCAGCCTAACCGCGCAAGCGGCCGAAGACGAAGGACTGGTCGTCGGTCAGGAGCTTCCTCCAGATCGGGTGGCGGAACTGGCAAGCGGCGACAGCCACCGACGCTGCCTGGATGCAGCGATGCGACTGCTCGGCTACCGGGCGCGCAGTGAGGCCGAGTTGCACGAGCGACTCAGGCGACGCGATTTCAGCGGCGACAGTATCGACGCCGCGATCACCCGTCTCAAATCCCTGGAGCTTATCGATGACGCCGCCTTTGCTCGTTCCTGGCAGGAGAACCGCAACGCCTTCAAGCCACGCAGCGGCTGGCTGACCAGGCTTGAACTACGCAGGAAGGGCGTTTCCGAGGACATCGTAAGCGCGGTTGTCAATGACAGCGGCGACGGTGCCGCCGCCTATCGGGCGGCGCAAACCAGAGCCGACCGGCTAGCGGTCAGCGACCACGAGGCCTTTCGCCGCCGCCTCGGTGACTTCCTGCGGCGTCGCGGCTTCGGCTACGAGATAATCAACCAAACTACTTCACGATTGTGGCGCGAACGGAGCAATGCGGAGTAGATAGCAACGCGTCATCGGTTGCGACCGACCGCGAATTGGGGATACGAACCGAAGAGAGGAAGTGAGGTAGAAGTCCATATGGATATCGTAGTATTCATAGTCAGTTTCATAGCCAGTTTCATCGTAGGCACCGTACTCGGCGGCCTGATAATCTTCTTCTTCCGGCGAATTAGCGTCAACCTGCAATTGCGCGCCGCCCAGCGCAAGGCGGCACGGACGCTAGCAGAGGCAAAGAGCGAAGCGGCGGAAGTGACTGACAAGGCACGAATCGACGCTGGTAATGAGCGGGTGTCAGCCGACAACGAGTACCGCGAACGACGCAGTGACCTGCAACGCCAGGAGAACCGACTACAGTCCAAGACCGAGAACCTAGACCGCAAACTTGAAGTGGTGGCGCAGCGCGAGGGCAACCTAGACACTCGTGAGAAGAACCTGGATCAGCTGCAATCGCAACTCGACGAGGCGAAGACGAAGCAACTGAAGCAGCTCGAAGTGATCTCCGGCATGACTAGCGCCGAAGCCAAGGAGCAATTACTAGAACGGATGGATGTCGAGATGCGCGACGAGGCGTCACGGCGCCTCCATGAGTGGGAGGAAAAGCTGAAAGCCGAGGCCGATATCAGGGCGCAGGAAATCCTCTCACAGACAATCCAGCGCAGCGCCTCAGAGATCGTGGCCTCGACGACGATTGTCAGCGTATCGCTACCCAGTGACGACATGAAAGGCCGCCTGATCGGCCGCGAGGGACGGAATATCCGGGCGCTGGAACAGGCTACCGGGGTCGATCTGATCGTCGACGACACGCCGGAAGCGGTCACCCTGTCAAGTTTCGACCCGGTTCGCCGTGAGATCGCCCGCAACGCACTGACGAAATTAATCCTCGACGGACGCATCCACCCAGCCCGGATCGAAGAGATAGTCCAGAAAGCCGAAGAGGAGACTAACGCTGACATCCAGGCTACCGGTGAGCAAACCGCCTACCAGATGGGGATACACCGCATCCGACCGGAACTGTTGAAACTACTGGGCCGACTCAAGTTCCGCACCAGCTACGGCCAGAACGTACTGGCGCACAGCACCGAGGTCGCCTTCATGGCGGCGATGATTGCCTCCGAACTGGGAGCTGACGCGAATATCGCCAAGAAAGCAGGACTGTTTCACGACATCGGCAAAGCGGTCGACCGCGAAGTTGAGGGCACGCACGCGGCGATCGGCGCCGACCTCGTCCGTCAGTGGGAGAAATCCCCCGAGGTGATCCAGGGAATCGCCGAACACCACCTTGACACGAGCGACACCAGCACCTGGGGCTTCATCGTTTCCGCGGCTGACGCGATCAGCAGCGCCCGTCCTGGCGCCCGGCGCGAATCGATGGAGAACTATCTGAAACGGCTGCGGGCACTAGAAGACATCGCCAACAGCTATAAGGGGGTAGATAAGTCCTACGCAATCCAGGCTGGGCGCGAGATGCGGATATTGGTCAAGCCGGAGGAGATCGACGACCTCGGCGGCATGAAACTCGCTCGCGAGATCGTCAAGAAGATCGAGGAGAGCCTGGATTATCCGGGCCAGATCAAAGTGACGGTGCTGCGCGAGACACGGGCCGTGGATTTCGCCAAGTGACCCCAGATCGATGCCAAGCAACGGTGAGCGACGATGGGAATACTGGCAATCGGTGATATCATCGGCCGGCCGGGGAGAAGCACCGTCTGCCGGATACTACCGGGACTACGCCGAACTCTCGACGCCGACCTTGTTACCGCCAACGGGGAGAACGTCGCCGGTGGCATCGGGCTAACACCCGCGACGGCCGACGAACTACTGGCGGCAGGAGTCGACGTTGTCACTTCGGGCAACCACATCTGGGCGCACCGTGAGATCATCCCCTACCTGGACAGCGAGGTGCCCGTCCTCAGGCCGCTCAACTACCCGGCGGGAGTACCGGGCCGGGGCAGTCTAGTTACCAGCGTTGCCGGCGGCACCAGTAACGCCGGGAAGTCCGTCCTCGTCGTGAGCCTCATCGGACGGACATTCATGGACGCCTACGACTCCCCGTTCCAAGCGATGGACCGGTTGCTCGAACGGCCGGAGAAACTACCACCGGTAGTGATCGTCGATTTTCACGCCGAAGCCACTTCTGAGAAAGTAGCAATGGGGCGCTACCTCGACGGGCGAGTCAGCGCAGTACTCGGCACGCATACCCACGTTGGTACCATCGACGCCCGAGTGCTACCAAACGGCACCGCCTACGTGACCGACATCGGCATGGCAGGACCTACTGATTCGGTCATCGGCGACAGCACCGAAAACGTGCTCGAACGTTTCCTGACGATACTGCCGCACCGGTTTGCAATCGGTAAAGGGCAAGTGGTCGTCAACGCCGTCCTCGTCGAGGTGGACGACGCCACGGGGCGGGCACTGAGTATCGAGCGGATCACGCGTGAGGACGGCTGATGCCGGGGATAGACCTTCACGTCCACACTTCGACGTCAGACGGCCGCTTCTCTCCCGAGGAAATCATCGGCCGCGCCGCCAAGGCCGGTTTGAACGTCATTGCGATTACCGATCACGACAACGTCGACGGCATTGCCCCGGCGCTAGCGGCGGCCGCCGCCTTTCCGCAACTGCGCGTCATTCCCGGCGTCGAGATCAGCAGTGAAACACCCGAGGGGGAAGTCCACTTGCTCGGTTACTGCCTCGACTATAGCGACCGGAAGTTGCTAGCGACACTGGAGTGGATGCGCAGCTCACGGATGACGCGGGCTCGCAAGATGGTAGCCCGACTGACCGAACTGGATCTTCCGGTTGCCTGGGAACGCGTCCTCGAGCTTGCCGGTGATGGTTCCGTCGGCCGGCCGCACATTGCTCAGGCGCTGCTCGAGAAGGGATACATCGGCAGCCTAGCGGAGGCTTTCGACGGATACCTCGAACGTAACGGGCCGGCCTACGTCGGGCGTGACAAGATAACACCGACCGAGGTGGTCAAGTTGATTCTCGCCGCCCACGGCCTGCCGGTAATGGCGCACCCGACAACGGTTCCCGACCCGGAGGCGATGATCGGCGAATTGCAGGCCAGCGGTCTCGTCGGGATCGAGGTCTACTACCCCAGCTACTCGGCGGCGACGGTGCGGCGGCTGGAGGCGCTGGCAGCGCGGAACGGCTTGATTCCGACCGGCGGTACCGATTATCATGGTCTCGACGGTACCGAGGTAACGCTCGGCCAAGTGGCCGTGCCGCCAAAGTCGGTGGAGCGGCTGCTGTCACTGGCGCAACGGTAACCATCCCCGACGGCGACGCAACTGATGAGGAAATCACGTGGACGCAGCGATCATTCCACTGGCGATTGTTTCCTACCTGCTGGGGGCGGTCCCGGTGGCCTACCTGGCGGTACGCTGGACGAAGGGAGTAGATATCCGCCGGCAGGGCACCGGTAATGTCGGCGCCTCCAACGTACTAAGCACTGCCTCCCGGCGACTGGCAGTGCCGGTGGCCGTGTTCGACATCGGCAAGGGAGCGCTATGCGTCTGGGTAGCGCAACTACTCGGTTTCGATACGGCGGAACAGGTGACCGCTGGTGTACTGGCGATCGTCGGCCACAACTGGCCGGTCTACCTTCGTTTCCGTGGTGGGCGTGGCGTCTTCACCACCCTCGGGGCAATCACAGTGATGTCACCCTGGTTCGGGCTGATCATCCTGACGATTGCATACTCCCTGGCGCCGATACGGCAACTCTCCCTCGGGGTTTTCTTTGCGTTTTCGTCGATGCCGTTTATCGCCTGGTTCCTCGCCCAACCGTTGGGCATTAACGAACGGTTACCGATGACGGTCGGGGTGGCAGCGATGGCCGTGCTCGGTATCTCGCGCCGGTTGATAGTGCCGAGCAGCGAACTGGGCCGTACGGTCTCACCAGCACGACTCTTAGGCAACCGCCTGCTGTTCGACCGTGACATCGCCGACCGGAAAACGTGGATCAACCGCCACGCCACAACTGCCGATGATGTCCCCGCCGCCGGCCCCGACGGCGCGAGCGGCGCTTAGTCAAGCAGACGCCGCATTTCATCGAAGGCATCAGCAACCTCAGCGGGCGTGGCCCCGGCTTCCTCGATATCGAGAGATACCGGGTCACGCCGCTCACGGACGGCGCGGAGAACGTTCCTCATGTAGCCGCCGACTTTGGTTTTCGGCAGTTTCGGCAGGAACAGAATCGTGCGTGGGGTAGCGAACGCACCGAGACTGTGGCGGACGGTATTCTTGATTTCGACCCGGAGATGTCCCAGCGGCGGGCTGTCCGACGTGGCGACGACGAAGGCGACCGGTTCCTCACCCTTAATGGCGTCGGCGACACCGACGAGACAGACCTCGACGACCGCAGGGTGAGCGGCGATGCACTGCTCAATCTCGGCGATGCTCATCCGGTGGGCAGCGACGTTGAGAACACTGTCACTACGACCGAGCAAGGTCAGGTAGCCGTCCTCGTCAGCGACAGCGTAGTCGCCAGTGTCGAAGAGGCATTTACCGGGGAACCGACGCCAGTAGTCGTCGAGGTACTGCTCATCACCGTTCCACAGTGTAACGAGGTTACCTGGCGGCAACGGTGCACGGCAGACGAGATGACCGCGAGTACCTGCCGGTACGGGTTCGCCAAGATGATCGGCGACGACGAGGTCGTAGCCGGGCGCCGGTTTCGTGGCCGAGCCGGGCCTGACCGGCAACGATTCGATCCCAATTGGGTTGGTCACCAGCGGCCAGCCGGATTCGGTCAGCCAGTAGTTGTCAATCACCGGACGACCGCCGAGGGTATCACTGGCCCATTGCCAAGTCGCTACATCCAGTATCTCTCCGGCAAGAAACAACGACCGCAGCGAACCGAGATCGTATCTCCGAGTGTGATCGGAAGAGAAGCGGCGCAACATCCTGATCGCAGTCGGCGCGGCCAACATTACCGACACGCGATGCCGCTCAATAATACGCCACCAGATACCGTGGTCAGGGTAGTCCGGCGTCCCTTCGAACATCAGCGTGGTCAACCCCGCCAGCAGCGGCCCGTAGACAATGTAGCTGTGGCCAACAACCCAGCCGACGTCGGAGGCCGCCCAGAAGACGTCGCCGGGGCGAACGTCGAAGAGCCGTGGCATCGAGTTGTCAAGGGCGACCATGTGCCCGCCGGTGTCACGGACGACACCCCTGACGCCGGGCGTGGTGGCAGCGGTGTGAAGGATGTACGACGGCTCAGCGCTGGACAGCGCCACCGGGGCGACCCGCTCATTGGCGTAACGACTGACTAGGTCGAACCAATAGAGGTCACGGCCGGAGCGCATTTCGATCTCGGCGAGGCCGCGGTCGATAACGACCACCGTCTCCACCGGGGCCTCTTCCAGAGCGAGGTCGACAGTCCGCTTCAGCGGGACAGCACGAGTCCTTCGCAACGAGGCGTCGGTGGTGACCAGCAGCCGGGCACCGCAATCGGCGATCCGTTCGGCGAGGGCATCAACACCGAAACCGGTGAAGATAACGACATGTACCGCCCCGATCCGACAACAAGCGAGCATGGCAACCGCCGCCTCCGGCATCATCGGCAGGTAGATGGCAACGCGGTCACCGCGGCCGACACCGAGACCAAGGAGAACGGCGGCGAAACGGTTGACCTCGTCGAGGAGCTGGGAGTAGCTGATGGTGCATGACTGACCGGGAGCAGAGGTCTCCCAAACGATGGCGGCGCGTTCAGCACCGCCACTGAGTACATGGCGATCAACGGCGTTGTAGCAAAGGTTGGTCTCACCACCGGGGAACCAATGCGGGAACGGAGCGGCGCCGGCGTCGAGGACACGATCCCACTTTCGGTACCAGTGAAGCCGCTCAGCAGCTTCTCCCCAGAAGCCATCGTGGTCGGCTAGCGAGCGACGAAAAGCGGATTCATAGCGCGACACCAACGGCCCCTCCTCTCTCCACCAACGCCAGCAGTCGGTTAGACATCCCGCAGCAGTTGTCGGGCAATCGTCATTCGCTGCATTTCCGAGGTGCCCTCGTATATTTCCGTTATCTTGGCATCACGAAAATAGCGTTCGACCGGATAGTCTTTGGTGTAACCGTAGCCCCCATGCACCTGGATCGCCTTGGTGGTGACCGACATCGCCGTCTCAGCGGCAAAGAGCTTGGCCATCGAGACTTCCTTGACGTATGACTGTCCGCTGTCCTTAAGACAGGCAGATCGCAACGTCAGCAGACGGGCGGCGTCGATCTGGGTGGCCATGTCGGCCAGCATCCACTGAATCGCCTGGAACTGGGCAATCGGCTGACCGAACTGTTGGCGTTCTTTGGCGTAGGTAAGGGACCGCTCAAAGGCCGCCTGGGCGATACCGACCGCCTGGGCAGCGATTCCCATCCGGCTGGCGTCGATCGTCTCCAGAGCGATGCGAAAGCCATTGCCTTCCTCACCGAGGCGGTTGGCTTCGGGAATGACGCAGTTTTCAAAGACGAGCTCGACGGTGGAAGAGGCTCGAATGCCGAGTTTACGTTCGTGCTTACCGACCGAGAAGCCCGGCGTCCCTTTTTCGACGATGAAGGCGGTGACGCCGCGATGGCCGGCCGACCGGTCGACAGTGGCGAAGACAACGACGGCGTCCGCCTCGGCGCCGTTACTGATGAAGATCTTGCTGCCGTTCAAAGTGTAGCCGGCATCGTCACGTGTAGCGGTGGTCGTCATCGAGGCGACGTCGCTGCCGGCGCCGGGCTCGGTCAGCCCGAAAGCACCGACGCTCTTCCCCTTGAGCATCGGCACCAGGTATTTCTGCTTCTGCTCCTCAGCACCGTGGACGAAAATGGGAGAGGCAACCAGCTCATTGGTCACCAGCAGAATGACGCTGGTGGCGGCGCATACGCGAGCAACCTCCTCGAAGGCGATGACCTGATCAGCAGCGCCGCCGCCGCTGCCGCCGTACTCCTCCGGGTAGCCGACGCCGGTAAGCCCGATGGTGGCCGCCCTGGCGACGCTCTCGATGGGGAAACGAGCGGATTCGTCAATCTCGGCGGCAATCGGTTCCAGCTCTTTCTCCGCGAAATTACGGATACTGGTGCGCAACATCTTCTGGTCTTCGGTCAATGCGAAGTTCATATAACTATTCCTGGCTGCCGTATTCTTCGCGGAGTTGCTTCTTCAGCACCTTACCGAGCTGGTTGCGCGGCAACGGTTCCTCCGTGAAAAAGACGGAGCGGGGCCGCTTGTAGCTTGCCAGCGATTGCCGACAGTGGTTCCTGATCTCATCCTCTGAGGCAAGCTGGCCTTGCTTGATGACGACGATGCAGACCGGAACCTCACCCCATTCATCATCGGGGATGCCGATGACGGCGACCTCCTCGATGGCCTCGTGCTCATTGAGGACGATTTCCACTTCTTCCGGCGAGATGTTCTCCCCGCCACGAATAATCATGTCCGTATTGCGTCCGGCGAGGAAGTAATAACCGGCTTCGTCGACGTAGCCCATGTCCCCGGTGTGCACCCAGCCGTCGGAGTCGATTGTCTTGGCGGTCTTGTCCGATTCCTTCCAGTAGCCGCTCATGACGCGCGGTCCGCGAGCGACGATTTCACCGACATCGCCAACGGGGAGAGGGTTGTTGTCCTCGTCAACGATCTGCATCTGAATATCCGACATCGGCCGGCCGATTGAGGAGAGCCGTTTCAGTTTCACTTTCTTCTCCTCTTCCGTACCGGAGATGTTGTGGTCCTCCGGACCGAGAGTAGTGATGGTGGAGGCGGTTTCCGTCTGGCCGAAGGCATTGATGAAGCTGACATCGGGGAAGACCTCCATCGCCTTGCGGATGACGGGCAGCGGCATCGAGGCGGCGCCGTAAGTGACGACGCGCAAGCTAGAGAGGTCGTATTTTTCAAAGTCCGGGTGCTCCAACAGCAGTTTGAGCATCGTTGGCACCATCATCGCCCGGTCAACTTTTTCCTGCTGGACGAGAGTCATCCACTCCACCGGGTCAAATTGCCGTTCCATGACCATGGTTCGGCCGCCGTAGACAGCCGCCATCATCGCCTGGATACCGGCGACGTGGTAGAGCGGCACCGTCAGAATGTTCTTTTCGTCCGTCTCCGGGTCGGCCGGGGTGACATTCTCCATCACATAGATCGAAAAGCTATTGTGAGAAAGCATGACTCCCTTGGGGAAACCAGTAGTCCCGGCGGTGTACATCAGGATGGTAATGTCATCGTCGTCGATATCGGTGAAGATGTCCTCGTCACTGGCGGCGACAATCAGAGCGGCGTAGTCCGTCCAGCCTTCGCGGGGACCATCGATGGAGACGAAGTGCTCCACGGAGGTGAGATCGCCACGGATGGAGTCGATGATGTCCGTGTAGCGGTCACCGACGAAGACGACCTTGGTATCCGCCGTGTTCAGCATGTAGGTCAACTCGTTACCCTTGGCACGGAAGTTGAGCGGGACGTAGATGGCGCCAAGCTTGGCGGTGGCGAAGTAGGCTTCTATGCACTCATTGCAGTTGACCTGGAGCAAGGCGACGCTGTCGCCCCTGGCGACGCCAATCCCGGTGAGGGCGTTAGCCAGTCGGTTAATGCGCCCACTAAGTTGGGCAAAAGAGAAACGCTTTCCTTCAAAGACGATTGCCGTCTGGTTGGGGCAGATCGCCGAGGAAATCGTGAGGAACTCGGTGGTGTTCATTGGGCCTCCTTCTTCTTTCCATGTAATTGGCGGTCGTGATGATTGTCTTCAACCAACCTCCCTGCCCTCGACCGTCGGTCGAGCGCATGACTCCAGTCAGAGGAATCTCGCCCATCTGGACCCCATTTTCCTCAGGTTACCAACCGGCTGGCAATTCTCGCTTCGAGTTCGAGGCCTTCCGCAAGGCTGAGGTCGAGACCACAAACGATCGCCTGCTTGGCCAACGCCAATGCCGACCCCGGCAGAGACGTGATCCTGTCTGCCAACCGGTCCACGGCCGTTATAAGATCAGCGGGTGGAACGAGCCGGTCGACCAGCCTCGCGCAGAGGGCCTCCCGCGCCGTCAGCCAGCGCCCGGTAAGAAGCATGTCCAAACTTCTGCCGAGGCCGACCGCCCGTGACAATGTCTGGCTGCCGCCGGCCGCCGGGATGATGCCGAGACCGGTCTCGGGCAATCCAAATTGGGCGTCATCGGCGGCGACCCTGATATCGCAACAGAGCGCCATCTCGACACCGGAACCGAGAACATAGCCGTGGAGCGCGGCGATGATCGGTTTGCCACTGCCCAAGAAGAGACCCCAGACGTCGCGTTCCCAGCGTGCCTTGCGGGCCAGCGTCGGTGAAGGCGCCGTCAGGAACTCGGTGAGGTCAGCGCCGGCGCAGAAAGCGCGATCGCCGGCGCCGCGCAGGACAGCGACACGGACATCGGGGTCATCACGGACGACGCCAAGCACCTGAAAGAGCTCGTCACGCATCGCGATGTTGTAGGCGTTAAGCGCCTCGGGGCGATCGAGCGTGATGTACGCCTTGCCATCCCGCTTCTCGTAGCGGACTACTTCAGTATCGCTGTCAATTATCACCGGTGTGTCTCTTCCTTTCCGGGCTCGTCCGTCTAGCGACCGCTGAAACGGGGCGATCGCTTCTCAAGGAATGCAGTAATGCCTTCCGTCCGGTCTTCAGTGGTGTGCAACAAGAAATAGAGATCGGCTTCGAGGCGTAACCCTTGATCAAGCGTCAGGTCGAGTCCCTTGGCGACCGCCTCCTTGGCATAGCGCAGAGCGAACGGACCTTTTTCCGCGAGGCGGTCAGCCAGCTCGGAGACGGCGGCAAGCCCGTCGTGGGGGACAAGCTTGCTGACCAATCCGATATCAAGCGCCTGGTCGGCGGTGATGAGTTCGGCGGTGAGAACCATTTCCAATGCCTTGCCGCGACCGATGATTCGCGGCAGCCGCTGGGTGCCCCCGTCACTCGGTATCGCTCCCGAAGCCACCTGAGGCAGACCGAAACACGCCTGGCTCGAAGCGAGGCGGATATCACAACTGAGCGCCAGTTCCAGCCCCTGACCGAGAGCATCGCCGTTGATAGCGGCGATTACCGGCGGCTCGAGAGCGGCGACGGCATCAGCCACACCGACCGCCCCCGAACCCAACTCCCCTCCGACCGAGAAGGCCTTGCCACCGGCGCCGGTGACGACGACCACGTGGACGTCGTCGTCGTCGCTGATCTCACGGCAGGCCTCGACGACTTCATCGGCCAGCTGCCGGTCGATGGCATTACCCGCCTCAGGCCGGTTCAGGGTTATGGTGGCGACGTGCCGTCGCTTGCTATAGATAATTACCGAATAGGGCACGGTATTCGTCTCCCGTGAGGCGTCCTACAAGCTGGAGGAAGGCACAAGGCCAATCTTAGCGAACATCAGGAATGACGTCAAGTGCCGCCGGAACTAGCGTCGCGGCCAACGGCGTTCCTACTCCAACTGGAGCAGGCGGGCCTCAGCGGTGCCATCCTCGACGGTGAGAAAGCCGACCGTTCCGAGCTTGGGAAGGTAGCTCGGCATCGTCGGGCTACCAGGATTAACCAGGAGAACACCCTTGTAGTGCTCGATCTCGGCGAAGTGGCTGTGCCCAAAGACGACGACGTCGGGAAACTCCTCAGCAACCGACGCCGTAGGGCGATCGCGGTTGAAAAGGGAGACGTAGGAGTTGGTCTGGTCGGCGGGGACAATCGAGCCGTAGCGCGGCTTGACGTGCATCGCCCAGACGGTGACACCATCGATATGAAGAACCTGGCGGCCTTCCATGCGACTGTCATTGCCAAAGTCCTCGTCCATATCATCGTCACCGCGAGCGACCAGTACCGGGGCAACCTCTTCCAGTTCGTCGAGTATCGCCGGAATCCAAACATCTCCGAGATGGAGGATCATGTCAACACCCTGGAAGGCATCCTTGACCTGATGAGGCAGTATCTGGCTGGAAAAGGCAATATGGGTGTCGGAGACAAGTCCGATCAGCATCTTTCCTCCAGGCTATTGTCGTTGAAGCGGCAGTGACTGCCGCGAAGACAACACTGCCAACATAGTGGGTCTTTGCGGCAGATATCCTTACCGTGGCGTACGAGCAACGCATGATACTCGTTGAACAAGGTCGCATCGCAGGGCAGGCCTTCCATAAATAATAGCTGATAGGCGGGGTAGCTGTCACTTCCTGGTGACAGAACGGAGCGGTCACTTCGGCCGTCGAGGTGGGCAAAGATGCGGCCGAATATGCGGCGGGTGTAGGCATCGATGACGAAGACCGGTTGGTTGGCCGCGTATAGGATGATGGAATCGGCGGTTTCCTCACCAATACCGTGGATGGTGAGCAGCTGTCGACGAAGCGCGCCCGTCTCCGTCGACGAAAGGCGCGCGATGTCGTCGCGATATTCCTCACCGAACCAGACTGCTAACGCCTGGAGCTTGCGCGCCTTGGCGTTGTAGTAACCCGACGAGTAGACCAGTGAAGCGAGGCGGGACAATGGCAGGCTGCGCAGCGCCTCGGGCGTCAATATCGCGGCGGCCTTGAGACGGTCGATCGCCAATTCGGCGTTGTGCCACGAGGTGGACTGGGTGAGGACGGCGCCGACCATGACCTCGAACGGTTCCTCGGCCGGCCACCAATGCTGCGGGCCGTAGGCAGCAAGCATATCCCGGTAGACGCCTTCGAGCACCGGTTGCGTAGGCGTCCCGCCCGTCAGCCCGTCAGCCACGCCGGAATCCTGGCGTCGCTGACAGCGTCACTGGCGACAATGTATGGTTTGATGTCGATTACCGGTGAGCCGTCAAGGGCATCCAGCCCTTCGACGCGGAGACTGTTACCAGAGCAAGCGACTAGACGAACGACGCCGAGGCCGATGCGGTTCGGCCGGTCCGGGGTACGGGCCGCGAAGATGCCTTTGAGCGGGGCGTCGGGGCGGCGGTCAGGATGCACACGGAGCGGCATTCCGGTCTCGCTTAGACGGTGCATCCACCAAAGGACGATGAGATGGGAAAACTCCTCGATACCGTCGAGAGCGTCCACCAGGCCGTATTCGATCTCGATCTCGGAAACCATCGTCCGCCAGGCACCACGCGGACTCGGCGGCTCAGTGAGCCCATTCCTGATAACCCCGATAGTCCGCAGCGCCATCTCCGGCATCTCACCCGACCCTCTCACCGCCAACGCGTCCGAGAACGACGGCCGTCGGATACACCGACGGGGGCGTCGGGTACTCCGGCGCGGCGTGCTCCGCGTGGCTACCGCTTGGTGTATTGCGCTGCCTTTCGCGCCCGCTTCAGCCCCGGCTTCTTGCGTTCTTTGACGCGCGAGTCGCGGGTCAGCAGGCCGTTGTTGCGCAACAAAGGACGGTGACTTTCGTCGGCCTTAAGGAGGGCGCGGGCGATACCGTGAGAGATGGCCCCGCTCTGTCCGGTTATGCCACCTCCGGTGACCTTAACGACCGCGTTGTAGCGCTCGAAACAATCGGTAACGAGCAGCGGACGAGCAATCGCCGCCCGTTGCTCGGAGCGAGGGAACCGTTCCTCGTAGGGGATTCCATTGACGATGATAGCGCCACCGCCGCCCACTGTCAGCTTGACACGAGCAATGGCTTCCTTGCGTCGACCCGTACCGTAGAAGTATACCTGTTCCGACAAATGATCCTCCCTCAGTGGTGACGTCCCGCGCTAGCGCGACTAGCGCAGGCTAGCTGGCATCCTTTTCATCGCTGGTGTGAGCGGTCTCAGCGGCGGCGACAAGCTGTCCATGGTGAGGATGAACGTCACCCGCAAAGACACGCAATCTTCGCAACATGCTGGCGCTCAGCTTGTTGCGCGGCAGCATCCCTTTGACAGCGTGCTCGATGATGCCAGTAGGATGGGTCTCCATCATCTGCTCAAGACTGACTGTCTTCAAGCCACCAGGATAACCGGAATGCCGGTAGTACATCTTCTGTTTCATTTTCTTGCCGGTCACCTTGACATTGGCGGCATTGACAACGACAACATAGTCGCCGATGTCGAGGTTACGGCAAAAGAGTCGTTTGTGCTTACCCATCAGGAGCCCGGCGATTTGGGTCGCCATCCTGCCCAGAATCTGACCATCGGCATCAACGAAATGCCACTTGCGTTCAATATCGGCAGCTTTGGTGGTGTAGGTCTTAATCATCGTGTCTCGTCCTCAACAGATTGGGTGTAATCCACCCGTATCAGGCAAAGCCCGTGTGCCGGCAGGACCGGTCCGGCAAGACCGGGCTGTCGTGCGGTAACGACTTCGCGAAACTGGTCGAGTGTCATCCGTCCGCGGCCGATAGCAACTAGGCAGCCCGCCAGGCTGCGCATCTGGTGACGAAGGAAGGCGTTGGCGGTGACATTGATGGAAATCAAGTCATCGTCCCAAAGGACGACCGCATCTCGCGTCACAGTGGCCGAGTGCACTGTCCGCAGCGTCCTCATCTTCTCACCGGCGAGGCCACTGGCAAAGGACGCCAAGTCATGCACGCCGACAATTGTCCGGCAGGCCTGGTCCATGGCGGCGACGTCGAGGCTGTCCTCGACGCGGCATGCAAAACGTTCCGCCAGCGGCGACCGCATCGCACGGTTGATTATCGTGTAGCGATACTGGCGACTGCGCGCCATCCGGCGAGCGTCGAAGGAATCCGCCACGACGCGAGCGGCGCGGACGGCAATATCCTCCGGTAGGTAATGGTTCAGACCATCGATGAAGGTCTCCGGTTCGAGGCGCGATGCGGTGGCAAAACTGACCACTTGGCCGCGAGCATGGACGCCAGCGTCAGTCCGACCGGCGCCAATGACACGAACCCGTTCACTGGTCAGCGAAAGAATCGCCCGTTCCAATTGGCCCTGAATCGTCGGTGTCGCGAACTGCAACTGGAAACCGTTGTAGGCGGTGCCGTCGTATTCAATGACGAGCGCCAGCCGAGTGGCATCAACCGCACGGCTGGCTTCGCGTCTGGTTGGCCTGACCACAGAGGATAGCATCAGCTACTTCACCAGTTCCAGTTGGACCATACGGGCGCCGTCACCGAGTCTCGGTCCCAACTTGACGACGCGTGTGTAGCCACCGGGCCGCTCCCTGTAACGCTCCGCCAGTTCACTGAATACCTTGTCCGTCACTTTCTTGTTGAAGATAAAGGACAGCGCCTGGCGGCGGGAGTGAAGCCCACCATTCTTGCCGAGCGTGAGCATTTTCTCCGCCTGGCCGCGCACCTTTCGCGCCCGCGCTTCGGTGGTCACGATTTTCTCGTAGTTGAGGAGGTCAGTCACCAAATTACGCTTCAACGCGCGGCGGTAGCCGGACGCCCTGGCAAGTTTTCTACCGGATATTCTCATTCCCATTCAGTGCACCCATGCTCCGGTTAATCTTCGCTGGTGGCGGTGTCAGTCGCTTCTTCACCGGCCGCGGCAACCGTCGCCGCTTCGATGTTCACGGCATCGCCGCCGTCTTCGATAATGGCAGCCTCATCCGCCGACGACGCTCCGACCGAAAACTTGTCATCGAGGGCAGCAGCATCATCGGAGGATTCGGCGTCATCAGCGACGGCTTCATCGCCAGTAGCGTCTTCCTCTTCCGACTTGGGACCCAGCGACAAACCCAGTTCGTTAAGCCGTTTCTCAAGCTCAACCCTGGACTTCTGCCCGAAGTTACGCAACGCCATTAAGTTCTTCTCGCCTTTGCTAATAATCTCGCCGAGGGTGGTGATGTTACCTCGCCGCAAGCAGTTCATCGTGCGAACGGAGAGGGTCAACTGCTCGACCGGCATGTTGTATTGCTCTTCGGAAATGGCCAGTTCGCTGGGATCCTCCTCCATTTCGACCTGTTCCGGACTGCCGTAGTTGACGAAGGCGTTGAGGATCTTCACCAGTACTTCGGCGCTACCGCTCATGGCATCACCGGGATCAATCGTGCCATCGGTCCAGACCTCGAGAATCAGCCGCTCGAGGTTTTCCTCAGTGCGAGTGGGGAGCGACTCGATCTGGTAGTTGACCTTGCGCATTGGGGTGAAAATCGAGTCCAGCGGAATCACTCCCAGCGGCATATTCTCCCCGGAATCGGCCTCCCGGTAGCCGGTGCCGATCTCGATATCGAATTCGACGAAAAGTCTCGCATCCGGCGAGTCGAGCGTCGCCAAATAAAGTTCTGGGTTGGCGATTTCGAAGTCCGATGAAGGGCTGATGTCTGCGGCGCAGATCTGACCTTCACCGGTGACATCGAGCGTCATCTTTCCGGGCCGATCAGCCAGCGCTTTGAAGCGAATTCCCTTGATGTTGAGCAGGAACTCGATGACGTCTTCCTTGACGTGAGGGATCACCGCGAACTCGTGCTGGATGCCCTCGATCCGAACGTGCGTTACCGCCGCGCCCGGCAAGTGTCCGAGGAGCACTCGCCGCATGGCATTGCCCAGAGTCATCCCAAATCCCTTCTCGAGCGGCTCGGCAACGAAGCGGCCGTAGTTTTCTAGGTTCGCAACGCATTCTATCTTCGGTATTACCGACAGAGACAAGGTATACCTCCTTCTTATCGTGAGTAGTACTCGACGATACTCTGTCCCTTGAACGTGACTGCGGCGTCCTCAGGGGTCGGCAGGAAGATCACCTGGCCGACGAGTTTCTGCCGATCCAGA
>CAZLUE010000010.1:20165-21211 GCA_964562625.1 uncultured Dehalococcoidales bacterium
TGCTGGCTTCCCGCCACTCGATAGTGTCCCCCTCCGTGACCAATACCGAGGGGATGTCCGTCTTCCGCCCCGAGAGCTTAATATGCCCGTGCATTACGATCTGTCTCGCTTGGGCGCGTGAGTCGGCGAAGCCGAGGCGATAGACGACGTTGTCCAGTCGCCGCTCCAGAAGAACGACAAGGTTATCTCCAGTGACGCCCGCCTGCTTTTCGGCGGCAGCAAAGATACGTCGGAACTGTCGCTCCAGAATCCCGTAAGTGTAACGAGCCTTCTGCTTCTCAATCAACTGGAGACCGCGGTCTGATATCCGGCGTCGCCGGAACCGCCGGCCGGTCGGCCGTCGCTGCCGATCAAGGGCGCATTTGGGAGTGAAGCAGCGCGAGCCTTTGAGAAAAAGTTTCTCAGTGCAGCGCCGGCAAAGATGACAAACTGAGCCAGTGTATCTCGCCATTTCCTATTCTAGTATCATCTCCTTCTGGAGTCGGTCACCCGTTCCTTTACGGGTGCTCCGTTGTACCCTGAATATCTCGCCGGGCTAGACCCGCCGTTTCTTCGGGGGGCGGCAGCCGTTGTGCGGAATCGGGGTGACGTCCCGGATGCTAATAATCATCAGACCGGAAGCCTGAAGTGCCCGAATCGCCGCCTCGCGGCCGCTGCCCGGCCCCTTGACATAGACGTCGACCTGACGCAATCCTTGAGCCAGGCCCTTACGGGCGGCATCCTGGGAAGCGAGCTGGGCGGCATAAGGGGTACCCTTGCGAGAACCCTTGAACCCGGCCGTCCCGGAACTCCCCCAGGCAATGACCCCACCCTCGGGGTCGGTCAGCGTCACCAGCGTGTTGTTGAAGTTAGACTGAACGTAGGCCCTGCCCGATGGTACGATCCTGCGTTCTCGTTTCCTCGCTCTGGTCCGTTTCTTTGGTGGCATTCTAGTCTCCTATCGAACGATTGATCTTATTTCTTGGTGGTACCTCGCTTCTTACCGCGGCCGGCAACCGTCTTCTTGGCACCGCGATGGGCACGGGCGTTAGTGCGCGTCCGCTGGC
>CAZLUE010000011.1:0-19962 GCA_964562625.1 uncultured Dehalococcoidales bacterium
AAAATCGTCCTCGCCAGCCGCAAGCAGAAGAACCTGGACAAGGTCGTCGCCAAACTCAAGACCCGCCGGTGGGGAAGCCCTCCCCGTCGCCACTGACATCCGCGTCCCGGAGCAGGTCGATAACGCCGTCAAGCGGACTGTCGATACCTTCGGCAAGTTCGGTACCATGGTCAACAACTCCGGCGCCAGTTTCCCGATCAAGACCTAGGAGCTTACCCCCAACGGCTGGGACGTCGTCGTCAACATCAACCTCAAGGACGTCTTCCTATTCTCAGTGGCCGCCGCCAAGGTGATAATCCCGCAGAAGAACGGCAGTATCGTCAACATCTCATCGACCGCCGGCCTCGCTGGGTCGCCACGAATGGCCCATCACGGCGCCGCCAAAGCTGGTGTCATCAACTTCACGCGGACCTGTACCATCGAGTGGGCGAAGCACAACATCAACGTCAACTGCATTGCCCCCGGCATGGTCGAAACCGAGGGCGTCCGCGCCCAGCAGGTACTCACCGGCAAGGTAGACACCAGTCTCCCCGCTCTACGCCGTCACGGTTTCATCGAGGACATCTCCAACATGGCGCTCTTCCTCGCTTCGGAGGAGGCAAACCACATCAGCGGTAAGATAATCAACATCGCCTCGGGCAACGGGATAAGGGGCCAACGGAATGATTACATGTACGGCACCGCCAAGGCGGGCGTCATCAACCTAACCCGTGTCCTGGCAATCACCTTCTCCACCTACAACATCCAGATCAATTGTATTGCCCCCGGCTTCATCGATGTCCGTGACTTGCAGCCGGAACCAGCTACCGGCGAGAGCAACCGAACCGCCAAGTTCATCCCGGTAGGTCGCCTCGGCGTCCCCAATGATATCGGCCATCTCGGGCTGTTCCTCGCCTCGGACGCGTCCGCTTCTATCACCGGCGGACTGTTCGCCAATGACGGCGGCGGTCTGGCCGGAGGCGTCGCCCCCACCGGATACGCCCCGGTTATCGACTTGAAGGAGGACTAGGATGGTCTCAGCAGCGTTCAGTCTTAGTGGCAAAGTAGCCCTCGTCGCCGGGGACAGCGAGTACTGGAGCTGTTACACCGCCGCCGCCCTAGCCGACGCCGGAGCCGACGTCGCCATCGCAGCATGCGGCGAAGACAAGATCAACGCCGCCGCCACCGAGGTCCGCGACAAAGGCATCAAGGCGTTGGCGGTCAAGACCGACACCACCGACGCCGCCGACGTGGCGAAGACCGTCGGTCGCGTCGTCGCCGAACTGGGCAGGATCGATATCCTCGTCAATACCGCCAATCTCGAGTTAGGCAAACCGTTCCTCGAAACCACCGAGCAGAACTTTCGCTGCCTGCTCGACGTCAATCTGATGTCGGCCTTCCACTGCATCCAGGCAGTCGCCAATGGGATGATCGCTCACGGCAAGGGCCGCATCATCAATCTCGTTTCCTGTCTTGCCGAGCGCTGTGTCGAAAATGGCGCTGCCTACTGTGCGGCAATGGGCGGCATCCTCCAGCTCACCAGGGCGCTGGACATCGAATTGGCAGCCAAGGGCATCACGACCAATGCAGTCGGCTACGGCTGGATGGCAGAAGCGAAAAATACCGGCGGCCCTCAGGAAGAGCTACTCCTCAAGTACCTGCCGCTGCGACGCTACACACACCCCAGCGAGGTCGACCCGCTGCTCGTCTATCTGGCCTCGGACACGACAGATTTCTTCTCTGGCCAGTTCCTCTACGTCGACGGCGCGGCGATGTCCCACCTCTAGAGCTGCCAACGGCCTCAAACGCCATACTCCAAACGCGCGATTAGGCACGCGGGTAACCCGGACGCGTGCATTTTTTTCTGCGTAGCGCGGATGTCATAGCCGACGCGGTACAGCATCAGTCTGGTATGGTCACCGTCATGGATTACGTAGCTGGCGCGGGGATCGCCGTCGCGCGGCTGACCGACGCTCCCCGGATTGACGACCAGACGCCCCTTTCCGATTGTGACCGGGTCATCGGTCGTCCAGTGCCTCGCCGCGCAATTACCGCCTTCCGGGATCTTACCGTCATCTGCAGCAAAGACCATCGGCAGGTGGGTGTGCCCCACCAGACAGCAACCCGTCTCGAAATACGCCAGATTCTCAGTAGCAGCTGTATCGGTGACCAGGTACTCCCAGATCGGGTCTCGCGGGCTACCGTGCACCAGCGTGAAATCATCCCTAGCGAGTATCACTGGCAGACCGCCGAGGTGCTCCTTCTCTGGTGGTGACAGTTCTCCTGCCGTCCAGCGACTGGCGGTGGCTGCTGCCGGGTTAAAACTTACGGTATCGATTCTGCCGCCGGCAGCGGCGTCGTGGTTGCCGGCGACACAGACATCTGTCGTCTCGCGAAGACGGTCGATGCACTCCTTCGGCTCCGGGCCGTAGCCGACCACGTCACCGAGGCACCAGACCTCATCAACCCCGCCGCGCCGCTCGATGTCGCACAGCACCGCCATCAAGGCGGTAAGGTTTCCGTGAATATCGGCGATGATCGCGTGGCGCATCGGTCCCCCAGGTCTGGCGGCGGCGCTTTAGCCGATTATATCCCGACGCCAACGGCGCTTCAACCACCGGCGTCGCTTCCATTCTATACAATCCGAGCCTGCCAGTGCTATAATTCGAACGATGAAAGTATGCGAATTAGGAGAATTCACCATAGTCGACCGCCTTGCCCGGATGGCCTCCCACGATCACCGGAGACACTTCATCATCGGCATCGGTAATGAGACCACCGCTTGGCGGGGCGACGTTCCCGTCCAATTAGCGACCACAGACGCTCTCATCGAGGACGCCCATTTCACTCTGTCGACCACCTCCTGGGAAGACCTCGGCTGGAAGTCACTGGCTGCCAGTCTCGGTGACATCGCCGCGATGGGTGGTCAGCCGGAGCACGTCCTCGTCTCGCTGGCTTTACCCGACGACACGGAAGTCGACGACGTCCTCTCTTTCTATCGCTGCATGATCGAGCTGGCCGACAAACACGACGCCGTCATCGCCGGTAGCGATACCGTCGGCGCGCCCGGTGACGTTGTCGGCGCCGGTAACGGCGGCGGCGATGACTACGAAGTGCTCTTCACTACCGACGCCGCCCACGCCGAGCGGGTCAGGCAGACAGTGGCCTGTCCCGTTACCGTCATCGGTGAGATTACCGATGGCCTCGGAGTGACCGCCGTTGTCGACTGCCAGGGAAACCCGGTCGAGCTTACTGGCTCCGGTCGGGGCCACTTCGCTGCCCGATGACGCCCGTGGTGGATCGCTTCGAAATCGTCACTCGTTCTCACGATGAGACTCAGCAACTCGGCCGGCTCATCGGTGAGCTAGCCACCGACGGTGACATCTACCTGCTCAGCGGGGAACTGGGGACGGGTAAAACTTGCCTCACCCAAGGCATCGCCTGGGGCCTCGGGATCACCGAATATGCCCTCAGCCCGACTTTCGTCATCATGCGTGAAATGCACGGCCGGTTGACCCTCTACCACGTCGACCTCTACCGACTCGACGATATCGCCGAGGTCGCCGACCTCGGCCTCGACGACTATTTCTATGGCAACGCCAGCGTCGCCGTCGTCGAATGGGCGGAAAATGGCCTGGCGGTGCTGCCCTCAGAGCACCTCAGAGTAAAGATCAGTCACCGGCCAGGTAATGAGCGCGCCCTGGTGCTTGCCGCCCAGGGGAACCGATACCAGGAATTACTCTCGAGAGTAGCCATGGCAACCCGGTCTAAGCCGGCCCCACCCAGGCGGGCCCGGCCCAGACCGGCGGAATAGCGCCATGCTGCTGGCCATCGACACTTCGACGGGTACTGCCGGCCTGGCGCTGGTCACCAAGGGTGAACTGCTTTTCGAGATAACCTGGCTCTGTGGCCGCAACCACACCCGGCAACTGCTGCCTAACCTAGCACGCTTGCTCCACCAAACCGGAGTCGCCACCTCGGCGCTGGCCGGCATCATCGTCGCCCTTGGCCCCGGCAGCTTCAACGGACTCCGCGTCGGCGTCAACACTGCCAAGGGACTGGCCTTCGCCCTCGATATCCCGATCGTCGGCGTCGGCAGCCTTGAGGCGACCGCCTATCAGTACGCCGCAACCGGCTTGCCAGTCACCGCTATCTTCGGCGCCGGTCGCGGCGAGATCGCCACCGCCACTTACCGACTTCACCGTAACCAGTGGTCGTCGCTGGCTGCGGAATGCCTAACCACAATCGACCAGCTGGCCAGTGAAACGACCGAGAAGACGCTTTTCTGCGGAGACTTGGCTGACGTTGCTGCTATTCTCAAGGAACGGCTCGGCGCTAGAGCCGTACTGCCTTCACCGACCACCGGACTGCGTCGTGCCGCTTTCCTCGCCGAACTCGGACTCAAACGGCTTCAGACCGGGGACGTCGACAACACCGCCACGCTGCAGCCCGTCTACCTTCGCCGGCCCAACATCACCACCGCGAAACACCGCTAGCATAATACCACAGGCACCACGGAGGAACATGGGCAAAGCCAGCAACCTGGCGATTATCTGGGACATGGACGGCGTCATAGTGGATACCGGCGCTTATCACCGCGACGCCTGGATCGAGGCGTTCGGCAAGCGTGGTATCGATTTCACCACCGAGGACTTCGTCGCCACCTTCGGGACACGCAACGACAACGTCATCCGCCGGATGCTCGGCAGGAAGACTCCCACTGAGCTGATTCGAGAAATCAGCGAGGAGAAGGAGGCTGACTACCGCCGCCGTATCGCAGAGAGCATCGTGGCGCTGCCCGGCGCCGTCGCCCTGCTCGAGGACCTGGCCGTCGCCCACTTCAAACAGGCAATCGCCACTTCAGCGCCGCCGGCCAACGTCCGTCAGATTATGTGCGTCCTCGGCCTTGACCGGTACTTCAACTGCATGGTCACCGAAAAAGACGTGAGCGAAGGCAAGCCGAGTCCCCAGAGCTTTCTCCTCGCCGCCAAGACACTCAACGTCCTGACGGCCAACTGCATCGTCATCGAGGATGCCATCACCGGTGTCTCGGCGGCGCGTCGTGCCGGGATGCGTTGCGTCGCCGTCACCACCAGCCATCCGCGTCGCAACCTCGGCCAGGCCGACTTCATCGTCGACTCGCTGGAGGAACTCTCCGCTGACAGAATGCGAATTCTGCTCGGCATCACCGGCGGATAGCCTACAGCAACGCACCAACTACATGGTAAGGAGCACGTAATGGAAAGGTCACTGGTTCTCATCAAGCCGGATGCTATGGAGCGCGGACTGGGCGGCGTCATCATCAGCCGGCTGCAGCAGCGCGGCCTCAAGGTGCTCGCCCTCAAGATGCTGCGGATGGATCGGGCGCTAGCGGAACGGCACTACAAGGTTCACCGCGGCAAGCCGTTCTTCGACGACGTCGTCGCCTACATCAGCTCCACCCCGATAATCGCCGGCGTCTTCGAGGGAGACAACGCCATCGAGGAGATCCGAAGCGCAATGGGGGCCACCGACCCGTCTAAGGCAGCCGCGGGAACGATTCGAGCCGAATTCGGCGTGGACATCCAGCGCAACGCGACTCACGCCTCGGACTCGCCAGAGAACGGACTTCACGAGATCGCACTCTACTTCACCGAGGATGAAATCTTCGGCTACTGAATGCGAACGACCAGCACCGCCTGGTTCCACAGATCGTCGAACTGGTAGAACTCGCGTCCGGCGACGGAGAAGATGTGGACGATGACGTCGCCGAAGTCGAGCAGCATCCATCCCGAGTCGGGCGTACCCTCTCGGTGACTCGGCTGCATGCCGGCCTGCTTTAGGGCGCTTTCGATCTCTTCTTGGATCGCCCCCAACTGACGGTCGCTTTCGCCACTGCAAATGACGAAATATGATGCGAAATTACAGATCTGGCTGACATCGAGCAGGACGACGTCGCTCGCCAACCTCTCGCTGGCGGCCTCGACCGCTTTTCGCGCTACCTCTATCTCTTCCAGGTGGAGTGCCTCCCTAAGCCGACGGTGCCTTCTCTCGAATTATATCACATGCTCCGCCGCGCCCGACTGACAGCCACTGCTGCTCCCCGATCCCGCGCCCCCGAGGTCTCCCATTCGAAGGAGCCCTTGGCAGTATCGCCGCGAACTGCTAGGATGGTCGATGTTCCTCACAACTCCGAGGAGGTAGCATGGCGGAACTTCTTTTCGGCACGGCCGGCGTCCCGCATAGCGCCAAGCCGAAGTCCACTATCGGCGGCATTGAGCGCATCGCTGCCATCGGCCTCGGCTGCATGGAGATCGAGTTTGTGCAGTCGGTTCGCATTGGTGAAGTGAAGGCGCGCCAGGTCGCCGAGGCCGGGCGGCGCACCGGCATCCGGCTGACCATCCACGCCCCCTACTACATCAACCTTAATTCCCCCGAACCGGACAAGATTGCCGCCAGCCAGGCTAGGCTGCTCAAGGCGGCCCGCGCCGGCGCCCTCTGCGGCGCCGTCAGCGTCGCCTTTCACGCCGCCTTCAACATGGGAAACTCACCGGAAAACGTCTACCCAGTCGTTCGGCGACGCATCGCCGAGGTCCGTGAGGAGCTTGCCGCTGAGGGTAACCGACTCTGGATTCGTCCCGAACTGATGGGGCGGGCGACCCAGTTCGGCGATCTGCCGGAGTTACTCGACCTTGCCGCCGAGCTCGACCTGGTCGCCCCTTGCCTCGATTTCGCCCACTGGCACGCCCGCACCGGCCAGCACAACAGTTACGACGAGTTTTCCGAGGCGCTGTCTCTGGTCGAGCAACGGCTGGGACGGGCCGCCCTCGAGGATCTCCATGTCCATCTTGCCGGAATCGACTACGGTCCCAAGGGCGAACGCAAGCACTGGAACCTCGACGAATCGGACATGAACTACGTCGCGCTGCTCACCGCCTTTCGCGACCACGGTGTCGGCGGTGTCGTCATCTGCGAGAGTCCCAACCTTGAGGAAGACGCCCTTCTCCTGCGGGATACTTATCGTCGGCTCCTCGGCGAAATGACTGCCTGACGCACGTCACTTGCTTTCCGATGCGCGGTTCTTCTGTTATAATCAATATGTCCCCTGAGAAACGTCCCGGTCGAGGTATCCAGTGAAACCCAGATGGCAACGAATCGGCCTCCTCTACATGATCATCCTCGTCGGCGGCATTACCCTGATCGCTTTCGTCATACGGTCTCCGACCGCCGGTGTCGAAGAGAGAGCCCTCAGCGAAGTCGTCACCATGTCGCAGGATGGTCGGATCGACAAACTCCTGATCGAGGGCGACCTTCTCACCGTCACCACTACGGACGGCGCCAAGTTCACGACCTACCTCGGGATGGACAGCGTCTTCGATGTCACCGGCCTCGACCTCACCAACATCGACTACGAGATCATCCCTGGCGGCTTTAACTGGGGCAACATGTTGCTCGGTTTTCTGCCGCTCATGCTCTTCGGTGGACTGATCTTCTTCCTCTTCTTTCGCGCCCGCGGCGCCAACTCGCAGGCAATGGGCTTCGGGCGCAGCCGAGCCCGGCTCTTCCCGCCGGACAATCCTGCAGTCACCTTTCAGGATGTCGCCGGTATCGAGGAGGCCAAGCAGGAACTAACCGAGGTCGTCGAGTTCCTCCAGGCGCGTGAGAAATTCCAGAGCCTCGGAGCGCGCATCCCCAAGGGAGTTCTTCTCGTCGGCCCGCCGGGCTGCGGCAAGACACTGCTCGCCCGCGCCGTCGCCGGGGAAGCCGGTGTCCCCTTCTTCTCGATCAGCGGTAGCGAATTCGTCGAGATGTTCGTTGGCGTCGGCGCTTCCCGCGTCCGTGACCTGTTCGACCAAGCGAAACGTAACACTCCTTGCATCATCTTTATCGACGAGATCGACGCTGTCGGACGCCAGCGCGGCGCCGGACTCGGCGGCAGCCACGACGAGCGTGAGCAGACGCTGAACCAGATACTTACCGAGATGGACGGCTTCGATACCAGTACCAGCGTCATCATCCTGGCGGCGACCAACCGTCCCGATATTCTCGACCCGGCGCTACTGCGCCCCGGCCGCTTCGACCGTCGCGTCGTCCTTGACCGCCCCGACGTCCAAGGCCGCGTCGAAATTCTCAAGGTCCACGTCGTCGGCAAACCGCTGGCAAGCGCCGTTGATCTTGAAGTCCTCGCGAGACAGACCGCCGGATTCAGTGGCGCCGACCTCGCCAACCTCGTTAACGAGGCAGCCATTCTGGCCGCGCGGCGCGACAAGAAGGCGATCAACATGCTGGAGCTGGAAGAATCTGTCGACCGTGTCATCGCCGGTCCGGAGCGCAAGAGCCGACGGATCAGCCACAGGGAAAAGGAAATCACCGCCTACCACGAGGCCGGTCATGCCCTAGTCGCCAAACTACTACCTAACGCCGACCCCGTCAGGAAAATCACCATCATCCCGCGCGGTATGGCCGGCGGCTACACCCGATTCCTTGAAGAGGACCGCACGATGTATACCCGGTCGCAACTCAAGGACACGCTGGCGACGCTGCTGGCGGGACACGCCGCCGAAGACTTAGTCTTCCACGAGCGCACCACCGGGCCGCACAGTGACATTAAGCGATCAACCGAATACGCCAAAAGAATGGTCACCGAGTACGGCATGAGCGATCGGCTCGGGCCACGCACCTTCGGTGACAAGCAGGAGATGGTCTTTCTCGGTCGTGAGATTTCCGAACAGAAGGACTACAGCGAACGCTTCGCCCTCGAGATTGACCGCGAGGTCAACCTCCTCATCGAAGGCGGCTACCAGGTCGCCAAGGAACTGCTCGCCGACAACAAGAAAAAACTGGTCAAGCTAGCTAACCTGCTCCTCGAGAGGGAGACACTCGACGGCGACGAACTGGACGCGCTTATCGACAAGAAACGGCCACGGGCAAAGGCACCGAAGCCGCTGAAGGCAAAACCGGCGCCGGTAGTCGTCACCGGTGAGGCGCCGGAAACCTTGGTACACAAGCCAAGAGCAAGGAAGACCACGGCGGTTAACCCAGTCATTCCTGAGCCGATCCCCGGATCGGACTAGATACCGAAACACGCCCTTCATGATCACGGCCGCTTCGCTTCCCCAGCTGGTCACCGGACATCTGCCATAGTTGTCGCCGTTGCTTGTCGAAAGTGACACGGAATATCACCGTTCTGGCGAGCCTCTGGCCCTTAGCGTTTCTAGTCGACGCACGCTCGTGATGCCGCCTTGGACGTAACGGGGACGCGGAACGAAAGAGTAGTCGCCTGGCTAGCGTCGTCGTTCAACGACGAATTCGGCAAGGTCTAACAGCCCCTGCCGGCAAGCGTCGTCGGGAAACCGGTCGAGGCAGTGGCAAGCGCGTTCCCGGTAGTCGGTGGCGACACGGAAACAACGGTCGATTATCGTCGAGTTGCGGATCATCTCGATTGTCCGGTCGACGTGCTCACACCTATCGTTCTGCCCGAACGCCAGCTCTACCGGGTTATCCTCGGGATAGTCTTCAAGCAGCATAATCGCCGGCAGTGTCAACGTTCCCTGGGCGAGGTCGGAAGTAACCGGCTTACCCATTTCCTGCTCGGTACCGACGAAATCAAGGATGTCGTCGATCACCTGAAAAGCGATCCCGAGATTGTGACCGTAGCCGCGCAGATCCTGGACCGACATCTCCGAGGCTCGACTGAGGACTGCCCCGGCCTCGCTCGCGAGTGTGAACAGGGAAGATGTCTTGCTCGTCACCCGTCGGAAGTAATCATCCCGGGACTGGTCAAGATTGAAAACGTTCCGTGCTTGGACGATCTCGCCACTGGAGATTACCATTAGTGTTTCGGACAGCAACCGAATCACCCGGATGTTGCCGGTGGTCGTCACCAGCTTACCCGCCAAAGCGAACAGATAGTCACCGAGCAGTACCGCCTGTTCGATACCCCATATCGAATTGACCGTCGGTCTTCCCCAGCGCACCGACGAGCCGTCGATGGTGTCGTCGTGCACCAACGTCGCCAGGTGCATCAACTCCACTGACGTCACCAGCGGCATCATCCGCTCGATGTCGTAGTCGTGCAATTTCGCCGAAAGCAAGGCGATGGTCGGACGGATTCGCTTCCCGCCGCCACGCAGGCCATAGTTGAGGAGTTCCGAGAGGTCCCGGGACTCGACCTCGTCCAGAGACTTCAGATTGACCTCAAGCGCCGCCAGATCTTCCAGCACCGGTCGGGTAATTTCGACAAGCTCGCGCATATTCCCTTTCGGGACACCCCCGTCCTCTGAGACCAGCGTCGTCTAGGCAGGCAACCCCAGTCGTGCCGTCTCATCATCAACGACCTTGTCATCCAGTTTGGCAAAGAGTGGTGCCGGCTCGCGCAGTGTCTGTCCCGGTGCCGGAACCGTCAGTTGCCAGCCGTTCTCGGCAACCGTTCCCTCAAACCCGAGATAGCCATGCAGCTTCTCGGAACTAAATGGGAGGAATGGATAGAACATCGTCCGTAACCCGGCGATCACCTTGATCGCAGTGTACAGCGCAGCCGCCGCCGCCGGCCGATCTTGTTTTATCGTCTTCCATGGCGCCTGCGCATCGAGGTAGCGGTTAGCCTCGTGGGCAAGTGCCATCACTCGCTCTAGCGCCTGCTTGAAGCTGCATTGGCCGAGCATTTCGCCCGTCTCTTGAAATGTCTCCGTCACCAGCGCCTCGAGCCGCACCCCGGCCTCATCGCTACTCTCCGGTGATGGCACCCGTCCCTCGAAGTTACGGTAGGTGAAAGTCAGCACACGGTGCACCAGGTTTCCATAGGTCGCCACCAGTTCGTCGTTGTTACGTCGGACGAACTCACGCCATGAAAAGAGGGAGTCGCTCGTCTCCGGCATATTGGCTGACAGCATGTAGCGCAACGGGTCAGGATCGTAGCGGGAAAGGTAGTCGGGCAGCCAGATTGCCCAGTTCTGGCTAGTCGATAGTTTTCTGCCATCGACGTTGAGAAACTCGTTGGCGGGTACGTCGTAGGGCAGGTTGAGTCCCTCGTAGCCCATCAGCGTCGACGGCCAGAGAATCGTGTGGAAGAAGATGTTGTCCTTACCGAGGAAGTAGTAGCTGCGGGTCTCGGGAGCCTGCCAGAAGTCGCGCCACTTCTCGGGGTCACCGGACGCCCTCGCCCATTCCTTGGTCACCGAGAGGTAACCGATCACCGCTTCGTACCAGACATAGATGCGCTTGCCTTCATACCCGGGCAACGGCACCGGGATTCCCCAGTCGATATCGCGAGTAATCGACCGGTCGATCAATCCGTCCTCAAGGAATCGGAGCGTGAAATTACGGACGTTCTTTCGCCAGTGGCGCTGCTCGCGTGCCCATTCGAGCAACCTGTCGGTGAAGTCGGGCAGCTTCAGGAAGAAGTGCTCCGAGTCTCGGAACTCGACATGCTTCCCGCAGGTCCGACAGCGCGACTCGACCAGATCCTCAGGATCGAGCGGCTTGCCGCAGGCCTCGCACTGGTCGCCACGCGCCCGTGACGAACCGCAGTGAGGACAGATCCCTTCGACGTACCGATCCGGACGGAAGCGTTGGCAGTTGGGACAGTAGGCCTGAGAGACAGTTTTCTTCGCCAGATGACCCTTCTCATGCAGCTTCAGAAAGATGTCCTGGACGACGGCAGTGTGGTTGGCGGTCTCGGTCGTTGTATACAAGTCGAAGGAAATGCCCAGCTTCCGCCAGCACTCGAGGAATTCCTTCTGGTACCTGTCGGCGATCTCCTCTGGGGTCTTGCCTTCCTGTTCCGCCCGGATCGTCACCGGCGTGCCGTGCGCGTCGGAGCCGGAAACCATGATGACTTCACTACCGCGGACGCGGTGATAGCGCGTGAAGATGTCCGCCGGCAGATTGCAGCCGGCAATCTGTCCCAAGTGCAGCGAACCGTTGGCGTAGGGCCAGGCGGCGCAGACCAGTATCCTCTCGGTCATTCTCAGCTACCCTTCTACTCGACCGACGTCGCTGGAGGATCAAGATCAACCTGGAAGAAGGTCAGCACCGTCCGGCCCTTGTCTTCCCGACGCTCAATGTAGCTGCGGGCCTCGCTGCAGGGGACGCAGTAGCTGTTCCGCTCGCCGGTCTCAGATTCGACTCCGTCTTCCTCGGGGATAAGCAGATAGCGGGCCGCGTAGGGGACGATGTTATGGCAACCGTCGCACTCTACTTTCCCCAGCGATATACATCCCTGTCGCATTCTTACTCCTCAGGCCGGTTGGCCGTTCTCATCTTCTCACCGTTTCGCCAGGTCTATCAGCCGAGGCGAAGCCAGGCTCGGTACAGTTCCCGCCGCGAAAGACCGGTCTCGCCGGAGACAGCCGCCACCGCCTCTCGCGCCGGCGCCCCCGATTCTCGGAATTCAGCGAGTCGTTGTTCGATTCCCTCGGTCAGTTGCCGCCGCCCGCAGCCCGGTGTCCCTTCGATGACGATCGTGAATTCGCCGCGCGGCGCCACGAACCACTCCAGAGCCGTGCCAAGTGTTCCGCGGAAGACCTCTTCGTGCAGCTTGGTCAATTCCCGGCAGACGGCGACCTTCCTGTCGCCGAGCATTTCCAGCATGTCCTTCAGAGAATCCGCCAGTCGGTGCGGTGCCTCGAAGATCACTAGGCTTGCCGTTTCACCGGCGATCGCCGCCAGCGTTCGCCGCCGCGCACTCGCCCTCGCTGGCAAGAATCCCAGGTAGACAAAGCGGTCGGTCGCTAGACCGGATACCGCCAGTGCCGACGTCACCGCTGACGGCCCCGGCACCGTAACAACGTCAATCCCGGCCTCGATGACGGCGCCCACCAGATCGTACCCGGGGTCGGAAATACCCGGCATTCCCGCCTCGGAGACGAGGGCGACATCGCCGTCTTTAAGTCGTTGCAGCACCTTGACTACCCCACCACGGTCGCTGTGAGCGTGGAAGCTCGTCGTCGGCGTCGTGATTTCGTAGCGGGTGAGTAAACGTCTCGTCTTTCGCGTGTCCTCGGCGGCAATCAGCTTCACTTCGCGTAGCGTTCGCAATGCCCGCAGGGAGATGTCCTCGAGATTACCGATCGGCGTGGCCACGACGTACAGGCTGGGCATCGTCCTCCATTCACATCGGCCTCACCATTATAGCCTGCCGGCAGGTTTTCCGTCTAGACCCTGGGATCACCGGCCACGCCGGTGCCGAGAGCCCGGCGGGACGGATCGCCCGTCCCGCCGGATCAACCCAAAGCTCACCCCGGCAACGCACCGCGGGATGCCCCGCCATCCTTGACCCAGACCCAAGTTTTACGCTATCATTTGAGTAAAAGGAAGGCATGATGACTGTCACTCCTTTCAAGCGGCTCCGCCGCTCCTTAGGATTCGACGAAGTAGCCTTGGTTCCCGGTGACGTCACCATCAACCCCGAGCAAACTGAGATCGGCCTCAGTTTCCGCGATGTCAATCTCGATATCCCCATTCTCGCCTCGGCGATGGACGCTGTCGTCGACGTTGATTTCGCCATTCTCCTAGCCCAATTGGGCGGTCTCGGTGTCCTCCACCTTGATGGTGTCCAGACCCGTTACGAAGACCCTGCGACAGTGCTTGCCGAGATCGCACGGACGCCTAAAGACGGCATCACCGCATTGATGCAGAAGATTTACGCCCAGCCGATCAAGGACAACCTCGTCGGCGAACGTGTACAGGCCATCAAGCGCGCCGGCGTCGTCTGCGCCGCGGCGGTCATCCCGGCCAGCACCAAGCGACTGGCGCCGCTGGTCGCCGAGGCAGGGGGCGACATCATCGTTGTCGCCTCGACGGTAACGACCGCACGGCACCGCTCGAAGAGCTACCGGGGACTCATCTTCTCAGAGTTGGTGGAACAGGTCAAGCTACCGATCATCGTCGGTAATTGTGCCAGTTACGGCGCCTGTCTTGAATTGATGCGCACCGGCGTTCACGGCGTCCTCGTCGGCGTCGGACCCGGCGCCGCCTGCACCACCCGCGAAGTCATCGGCGTCGGCGTTCCTCAGATAACTGCGACGATGGATTGCGCCGCTGCCCGCGAGCAGTACCAGCGAGAAGCGGGACGTTACGTCCCGGTCATCACTGACGGCGGCTTCCGTTCAGGAGGTGACATCTGCAAGGCGCTGGCCGCCGGCGCCGACGGCGTCATGCTCGGTTCGATCTTCGCCAAGTCACAGGAGGCGCCCGGACGCGGTTTCCACTGGGGGATGGCACATCCCCACCCGGCGCTGCCCCGCGGCACCCGCATCGAGGTCGGCGTCACTTCACCACTGAAGCAGATACTCTACGGACCAACTTCACGAACCGACGGTAGCGAAAATCTGGTGGGGGCAATCCGCACCGCGATGGGCGTCTGCGGTGCGGCCACGATTCACGAGATGCATCAGGTGGAGATGGTAGTCGCCCCGTCGATCACGACCGAGGGCAAGTCCTACCAGAAGGCCCAGTCCTAGCCGTCACTCACGCTGAAAACTGGCCCCGAAGATTGCCTGCGGCAATCTTCGCATGACTTTGACGCTAATCAAAGCCGTCTTCTTCCTCAAGATTGTCATCGACCGCGACCGTTTCCTGAGTGACACGTGGTACCATCGCTTCGGCGCGACGGTGCTTTCTTACCGGCGCCGGTATCCCGTTAATCATCCTTCTCAGACCAGCCACTAGATCATTGGCCGCCTCGCCGCCAATGTCAACGACGATGCCCGTGATTCCGGCCTCTGACAACACCCGCAACTCACCAGCGGCCACCGTAGCCGGGACTGCCACCAGCAACGGCAGATTCAACAGTTTCGCAACTCGCTGCAGGCGCAGCATACCCGCCCACGTGAGTGGCTCATCGTTCCGTTCTTCGTCCCGGACGAGCACGGCATCGACTGGTGCATCGTTGACGGTTACTAATACTGTGTCACTGGTCGAGGCCTCGATTTCAAGGATCACTGCAGCGCCGTCTTCGGGAGGGACGGACACCGGTGTTCCCGCCGCCGGAAAGAGGACGAAATCAGCACCGAGCTTAACCGTCTTTTCGAGGTTATCTCGCGACTTTGCCTCGAGCGAGGCCCCCCAGACGATGTCGGGCGTTTTCTTGGTCAACTTCTTGAGCCTGACAGTTCCGGATGTTATCGCCGTCACCGTCACCACCACCGCGTCGGCGCCCTTGAGACGCCGCGACGACGGAACAACGTCACCGACCACTCGCACGATCAGTTGCATCACCGGCGCCACCTCCGCCCGCGACGTCCGAAAGCCGATTGATTGTGGTGCCGAGTGGGTCACGCGGTTCAGCCGATCAATGAGTTTGCTCATGCGTTTTCACCTGCAAGCGGGCATTCCGAGAGGAGCGTCGGCCGGTTTCCTGAGCGTCAGCCTACCCCGAATTGTAATCCAAACCGACCATTGATTCAACACGCAGCGGTACGAACCGGCGCAGATTCCAGGCGAGCGCACCGCTGAAAGACTCGCCCCACGGAAAGTCCGGAGGGGCCAGCGGTCGACCGAACGACGAACGCGTCCAATATGGCATGGCAGGGAGATTCTAGGGAGAGGTCTCCCATGGCGTTGCTCGCGAGATCTCAGCAGGGACGGTCGAGAGGGAACTCGGCCGCCCGACTAGACCGCCTGCTTCTCGAATTCCTGCTTGACTCCGGCGTACCACTCAACTTTCTCGGCCATCCTCGTCGGGATCTCTAGGTGGTAAGGGCAGCGTTCCAGGCAGTCCCCACATTCGTTACAGGTAGCCGCTCGCTCCATGTCGGCGGCGATACCGCCGGCAAAAACCCGTTTTCCCGGCATTCGTTTGACGAAACCGGTCACGTTCATCACCATCGAAATCGGAATTTGTTGTGGGCAGGGCTGGCAGTACTCGCAGCGCCGGCAGAACCGGGTGCCCAATTCGTCTCTTTGACGCTGCATCTCTATGGTCTCTTCTTCGGTCATCTCCTTCGGACCGGAGAAGATCTTGATCAACTCCTCGAATTCTGACTTCAGTTCTATACCGGGGATGTGCACCAGGTCGCGGAACTGCAGCAGGTATTTGAAGGCGATCGTTGCGTTGCCCAGCATCCCGCCGCCCAGCGCCTTCATCACGATGAAACCGACGTCGTGCTCGCGCGCCAGCGGCAACAACTCCTCGGCAGCCTCGGCGGCAATGAAATTGAAAGGGAACATGACCGTCGCGAACTGGTCGGACTTGACCGCCGCCTGGGCAACCTCCATCGAGTGCGAGGTAATCCCAACGTGCCGGACTTTACCCGCCTTTACGGCCTTCTCGACGACCGCCCGCGGGCCGTTGGGGTCGAGCACCAAATCGAGGTCGGCGAAACTGCTGACGCCGTGGAACTGGTAGAGGTCGATGTAGTCGACCCCGAGCTTTTCCAAGCTTCTGTTCAGATGTCGTCCGACACCATCGCGGTCACGCGCCCCGGACTTGGTCGCCAGGTAAAGTCCAGCGCGCCTTCCGGCAATCGCCTTGCCGATTCGCTCCTCGCTGGTGGTGTAGGCGTTGGCAGTGTCAATGAATGTCGCCCCGAGGTCAAGGCACCGCCCGACGACATCTACCGCTTCCTCTTCGTCAAGCCGCTGGATCGGGATTCCCCCGAATCCCAGCCGCGAAACCATCATGTTGGTCCTGCCCAGTCGTATCTTCTCCATGGCGTATCTCCTCTCTCTCACCCTGCCACCGGGCAAGTCGATTGCTGACCATGATAGCATACCATCGCCGCCAGACGCCAAGACGTCTATCATGACGGGCCACACCCGGCGATTGTCCGGCCGAACACTCTCATGTACTCATCACCTTGAGTCAGCCCAGGTCAAGAGAAGAGGCTACATCTGTCGAACCATCGGGCCTATTGACCTCAACTGTCACAACCGCTATTCTCAGTGACATCGGGAGCCCCGCCGGCGGTTCATAACGAGACACTCAACCATGAAAGAACAATCAAACGCCCAGCCGGAAAACATCGAGTCACTCGTCGCCGACTTCGCCAGCCGTGACGGCGGCGTCCGGGTGGCCGCCCGCGAGGCATTGGTCAATATCGGCAAACCAGCGGTCGAGGCACTCGTTCGAACGCTGGCAGACTCGCGCACCCAACTGCGCTGGGAAGCCGCCAAGACCCTCGGCACTATCGCCGATCCTGCGGCCGTCGAAGCGTTGGCACTGGCCCTCAATGACAAGGTGTTCGACGTCCGCTGGCTGGCCGCCACAGGTCTAATCGCCATCGGCCGCGAAGCTGTCACTCCAGTGCTGCGACTCGTCATCAGTTGCGCCAATTCGACGATCTGTCGCGCCAGCGGCCACCACGTCCTCCACGACCTGGCCCAGCAGGACGAAGACCTCGCCAAGATGCTGGCGCCGGTGCTTGCCGCCCTTGACGGCGTCGCCCCCTCGGTCGAGGTGCCCTTGGCGGCAAAGACCGCCATCGCTGTCCTGGCCGGCGTCTCGCCGTAGTACTTCGCGCCCGCTACCGCCCCGCAGGTGCCGTCACCACCAACCCGTGAAGGCCATTCGCGGCCAGCGGCCGCTCCGTTATGGGTATTATCGTGGCGGTTGACGCTGCGCCTTCAAGGACACTCTTTACCACTCAGCCTCGGCGATGCTACAATTGCTTGTGCCCTTTCTCCGGAAACGTGTCGCGTCACTCACCGCACTTGGAGAACGCCGCCCATGGTCATTGAAGTCGAAAACCTGTACAAACACTACGGCCAGGTTAAGGCCATTAACGGCATCAGCTTCCACGTCGCCCGGGGTGAGGTCTTCGGCATGCTCGGGCCCAACGGCGCCGGCAAGACAACCACCGTCGAAATCATCGAGGGCATCCGCATCGCCGATTCGGGTAACGTCTCCGTCCTCGGGATGGACGTGGCGCGCGCTCCGGCCGACGTCAAGCAGCAGATCGGCGTCCAACTCCAGACCCCGTCTTTGCTGCCGCGCCTTACCGTCAGCGAGATCCTCGGTCTCTTCTCCGGCTTCTACCGCACTAGCCGTCCGGTCGACGAAATCCTCGAGATGCTCGCCATCACCGAGAGCCGCAAGGTGCTCGTCAAGAACCTGTCCGGCGGCCAGCAGCAGCGCCTCTCGGTAGCGATGGCGCTGATCAATGACCCCGAAATCGCTTTTCTCGACGAACCGACCACCGGCCTCGACCCTCAGGCCCGCCGCGACCTCTGGGGCGTCATCGAGAACATGAGCCGGCGCGGCAAGACCGTCTTCCTCACCACCCATTACATGGAGGAAGCCGAGCGCCTCTGCGACCGTGTCGCCGTCATCGACCACGGCAACATCATCGCCATGGCATCTCCCCGGGACCTCATCACCGAGTCCTTCAAGGAGAAGGCCATCCAGTTCGACATAACACCGCCCCCTGATGAAGCCATTCTGCGCGCCCTGCCAGGAGTGACCAACCTCACCATCGATGCCGAAGACGTCGTCGTCTACTCGGACAACATCTCGGCGACGATGTCGGCCCTACTCCGCTTCGCCGACGAGGCCGGGCTCACCGACCAACTCAATAACCTGCACGTCCGCCAGGCCACTCTCGAAGACGTATTCCTCAAACTGACCGGCCGGACGATACGCGAATGAAAGCCTTCAGAAAGCTCCTCGTCGCCGATTTCAAGCAGTTCTACCGCGACCGCACGGCCTTGTTCTTCACCTTTGCCTTTCCGATTCTCTTCATGATGATCTTCGGCCTCGTCTTCAGCGGCGAGGAGTCTGTCAACTACTCCCTCGGCCTAGTCGTCACCGATAAGGATTCCGAGGCCGGCGGGATGATCACCCAGGCACTGGATCAGGTCCTCATCTTCAAGATCGTCTACGGCGATCTTGAAGAGAGCCTTGGGACATTACGTGACGGCGATCTTCGGGCGGTCGTAGTTCTCCCCGACGATATCGACGGTGATTTCGCCGCCGGTCGGTCGGCCAAGATCACCGTCTACTACGATCCTACACAAACGACCAATGCCCAGGTGTTGTTGCCTGTACTCCGGCAGACCATCGGCGAGATCGAACGTCAGATCAGCCGGCAGCCGCTGTTGTTGACCCTCTCCGAGGAATCGATCCAGTCCCACCACCTGCGGATAATCGACTTCATGGTGCCCGGCATCCTAGCGATGTCAGTCCTTTTCCTCGGTATGTTCGGCGGGTTGCCGCTCGTCGAGTGGCGTGAGAAGAAGATTCTGAAACGTCTCGGCGCCTCGCCGCTCAATCGCGGCACTGTCGTCTACTCTCAGGTCACCTACCGGATGATCCTGTCGGTCATCCAAGCCCTGATTATCGTCACCATCGCCCGCTTCGTCTTCGATGTCCATGTGGTCGGTAGCTGGTGGCTGCTGCTGGGGATTCTGCTACTCGGCACGCTGACCTTCATCAGCATTGGCTACTTCGCAGTCACTCGGACTCGTACCGTGGAAGGGGCGATGCCGATCATTCAGGTCGTTCAGTTCCCGATGATGTTCCTCTCCGGCATCTTCTTTCCGATGGATATGATGCCCGATTTCATGGAGCCGATCATGGCCGCCCTGCCGCTGACCTATCTCGGCGACGCCTTCCGCCAGGTGATGGTCGATGCCACCCCACTCTACCCACTGGGGATCGATCTCGCCGTTCTCGGCGGCTGGCTGGTCATCTGCATTGTTCTCACCATCCGCCTCTTCAGTTGGGAGTAGAGTTACTCTCCGCTGGTAACAACGCGACCGGCAGTTTCGCCTCCGGCAAAGACAACGCTCTACTATCTTCTACCTACACTCTGTATTACAATAATAACAGACGCCTTCTCCGCCCTCCCGGGGCAGCTCGTGTCTGTTGGATAATCGATACTCCAAGGGGTCATGAAGGATGCATAGGACAGCAATCACTTTCTTGGTACTCGTTCTCATCGGAACACTCGCCGGCGGCTGTCGTCGCGGCGGCGACGCCGAGGCCGAACCGGAATACAAGCTAGTCACCGTTACTCGCGGCGACATCAGCGTCGAAGTGACCTCCAGCGGCAGTCTCGCCTACGC
>CAZLUE010000012.1:0-9448 GCA_964562625.1 uncultured Dehalococcoidales bacterium
TCGGCTCGTTGACACTGGCGTACACCAGGCTCTTATTTCAGCCGGGTATGGTATACTGCTGGCGAGGATGCTCTGTCTTGTGTTAGCGCGGCAACACGCGGAAGAGTGGCGTCGTTTGAGACAGGTGCGGGCTCCCCCGCTACTCTCAGTCAAACATCACGTACTGCGCTTCGGTCGGCGCAAATTTGCGCCGCTGCAACCACTAAGCAAAGAATGTGTGATGAGAACTGGTTAGTGGTAGACTGCCGCTCGTGCAACATCTGTATTGACGACTGCCCTGTTGAAAGACTACTCGAGCCATACCGCCTTCTGGATCCTACTCGGTGTCCGGTGAACTCAGACAGTATCATTGTTAGTGACAGGTGAGGAGAATGTCACGAGGTGTGTCGAGTCAACTGCCTGGCCGGCGGGAAGTGATTAACCGACAGGAGATTGCCCGTCCCGCTCCGGAGACCATTGCTGAGCCTTATCGACAAGAAGAAAGCATGATGACGACTAGTTGGTGGTGGGATTAGGGATGCTAGTGTTCACTGTGCTCGTGGCACTTTCAGCGTCCCACGTATTCCTCAAGAGCATAGCAGTCTGCTCATCTTCGACGATAATCCTCAGACTTCGCCCAACTCTGACCAGTTTCACGACTAGTTTCGTGCACACAACGAAAAGTTCGTCGGGATAGATGTCAATTGGCATCTATCTCACCACTGCGGCGAATACCTTCGCCCGGCGGTCCATCGTCGACTCCCCTACGGTTTCTTTCATGACCATGGTTTCAATCTCGTCGGCATCCGAATGGCGGTGTCACTTGACAATTGCCGCCCAAAGCCCCAAACTGAATGGGCCGGTAATGGTCGGTACCGTTGCGGGTCTCCTTCGTTACGGTACATGACTTTTGTCACTTACCGCGCACCCTCTTCAGTACTATGATGGAGGCTATCATCGGTAGGGGGTGGCTGGAGTGATAACCGTCTGTTTCGTGGGCACTTATCCGCCCATCATGTGCGGCATCGCTGACTATACGCATTACATCGCGCGGAACGGCCCCCTTGGGGAATGGCGCGTGATTTCTTTCGCCCTGGATGAAGACACCCCGGTGTCGGCTCATCAGGGGAAGCCGTATGTGCCCGAGTCATGGCACGGCATACCCGGTTCCGAGGATCTCACCGTCCCAGTTGTCAAGCGAGGACTCGAGACGCTCGGCTGCGCGGATAGTGATTCTGTCGTCTGGTTCCAGCACGAGTTCAACATCTGGACGAACAGCCTGGCGCTGATGGCGACGTTCCGCGGGCTCGATTTACCCAAGATAGTTACTTTCCATACACTACACTTCCAGAGTGCCGAGACGACCAGCGGGTTATGCTGCCGGGAGTATGATCTGCTGCGCACCCTGCTGCCTCACGTCGATGCGATCACCGTCTTCGGACACGGCGTCTACCACGCGGTTACGCTGGCCTTTCCGGAGCATCGCCACAAGGTTCACGTCATCCGTCACGGAACCCACCAGTACTCGGAGGCCAACCGCCTCCGCCGCGCCGATGCCAAGAGGCGCTTGGGTGACTACCTGATCGGCGAATCGATCCTTGACGAGGCGACTCGACGCGCCCTTGACGACCAGCGTATCTTCACTGACTCGGATACCGTCATCGTCGGGCAAACCGGGTTTCTTCACCCTATCAAGGGCTCAGAGTACCTGTTCCCTGCCCGTGACAGGCTCCAGGAACTTCTTCCCGACCGTCGCGTTGTCGCCATGCGGATTGGTGAGGCGCGACAGGCGGACCATCGTGGACACGTCACAGAACTGCACCGCGCACAGAATCTGAAGGACAAATACCTCCTTGAACTGTGGCTCCCTCAGGAGACGCTACCGATAGCCCAGCGCGCCTTCGACGTCAACTTCTACTGGCCGTCCGACTGCACCCAGAGCGGGATACTGTCGCATGCTTTCGGCTCCGGCGCGCTGATTGCCGGGCGCGACCTCGAAGGCGTCGGCGAGACTTTACGCAAGGCCGGCGCAATTTATGATACCGATCAGGACAGCCTGCTCCTGAAAATCAGGCAGGTATTGATTGACGAGAAGCTTCGAAAAGAAATCGAACAGGCGGGAATCGCTTACGCCGCTCGCTATTCTTGGGAGAATCAGGCGCAGCGGCATCGTGAGTTGGCGCAGAGCCTCTTTCCCGAAGTGCCGGCTCAGGCGGTTTCGTCGGTTGCCGGGACATCCGGTCGGGGCGGTCTGCTGGCGCGGTGGTTCCGCTCGGGCTAGTCATCGGCCGCTTCGGGCCGGGATGCCCCACCGGGCGTTTCGCGGTAATTGTTCTTTGCGGAAGGGCAAGATGGACCGATCTTGAAGGCGGCCACTGACAGACGCTTCGGCGGCAACCTGGCATCGGCTGCCGGTGACTCCGCGAGTGGTAACGGTGCTGCCCGGAGGATGTCGTTATCACTTGCGGAAGATGCTGACTACTTTGCTGCCGCCCTTGTCGAACCGTTGCGGCTCGCGAAAGAGATCGGCGATGCTGACATCGTCGTTGGCATCCCGTTCGTCAATGAATCGGACACCATCGGGCACGTATTCGACGTTGTCACCGATGGACTGCGGGAGTTTTATCCGTCGAGCCGGGCGGTCATCGTCGCCGTCGGCAGCCCGGCTGGTAAGGAAACCCTCGGCGTCATCAACTCGCTTCCCGGCGATGACGAAATCCCCCGGATTGCCTTCCTGCTCGAATCGGAACGGGCCGGCGGTAAAGGGTGGGGCGTATGGGCAATCATGAAGATCGCTCGATCCCTTGGCGCCGACCTTGCCATCTTCGAGGCTGACCTGCGAAGTCGCGACCAGGACGGGGTTACCCAGGGGCTGACCTCAGAATGGATGGGTCTTCTCCTCGAACCGGTGCACCGCGGTGAGATGGATCTCGTCGCTTCGCGTTTTACACGCCATTATCTGGAAGCACCGGTCTCGTCTCACGTCGTTTTCCCAATCATGTCGGCTGTCTATGATTGCCCGCTCCACGATCTGACCGGCGGTCTCTGGGGGATGTCGCGGCGGTTGGTGCGGACGTTTCTCCAGAAGCATCCGGTACCGCCGAGCATTGAGGTCGGTGGCTATGGTATCGATACTTGGCTTGCGACCACCGCTGTCATCAGTCGCGCCCGAATCGGCGAAGCCACCCTAGGGACAAAGGTTCATCGGCCGTCGATGGCGAAATCGGAAATGATGCTCGCCCAGGCGGTCAGAGTGCTCTTCGACCAGGCGACTGCCTACCGGGAACATCGTGAGATGTCTCAGGACGGGATCGAGCCGGTCGTCCACCTGTTGCCGTCGATCGGCGTCGGTAGACCGTCAGTTCCCGATGCGGTTACTGTCGTCCCGGGACAACTGATCGACCGGTTCCAGTCGGGGTTCGCCACCTTTCAAGCGCTCTATCAGTGGGTCCTGCCCGGCGATGTCTACGTCGAGATGGAGGATATCTCGGAAATTGAGGCGGAATCCTTCCGGTTCCCGCATTGGCTGTGGGTGGAACTCATCTATCACCTCCTGCTGGCATCCACCTTCACTTCAGAATACGCCGAGGGTGACCTGATCGGCGCTTTGGTCAATGCCTATTACGGCCACATTGCCGGTTTCGCCCTCGAGGCAGTGGCTCTCCGTGGCCGGTTGTCATCACTCGACGCCGAGGAGGCCGACCGGCTGGTGTCGCTGGAGTCGGAGCGGCAGGTGGGGCTGATGATGGATGAATTCATTCGTCTCAAGCCCGGTTTCCTCGATGCCTGGCGTTCCAGCGCCGAGGCTCTGCAACCGCCGGTGCCCAACGTGACCTATCGTGAGTTCGTTCCTGGAACGCCGTTGGTCGTACCTTCCGAATTGGGCGCTCCGGATGGCGCCATCGTTACCGCCAATGCCGTCTACGAATCAGTGCTACACGGTTACAAAGATGAATTCGAGTCATTCGTCCACGGCACCCTGGGTGTCCCCCATCAAGCTGATTCCGAGGAAATCGGGCGCCGGATTCGTGAGTTCCTGCTCCGCGTCGAGTCGGAGTTGGCCGAAACGGTACTCGCCGGCGACCTCTCCACCGTGGCCGGTACCCAGGATGTCGTCGACGCTGTCTTTCGGTTTTTCCGTCGCCGCGACAGCCTTGCACTTGTTTCCGAGATGGCGGCTTTCCTGCTATGGCGTTATCCGCCGACAAACCTCATCACCCGGCTCGGCTACGGTTATCTCAACGAGATGATGAATGACTACGACGTCTGTGATATACTCGCCTTGGCGAGTTGGACCGAGGAACACGACTACAAGGAGCAGGTCGAAGCGCTCATCAAGGAGAGCGTTCGCCCCGAGCACCTGGTGCAGCGCCCTCTTAAGCCGTTGGTGGTCGACCTCGAGGTGTTCCCGTCGCTGGCAGAGATGAAGGAGCCGCCGTCACTCAGCCGGATCGCCGGCCGGCTCGTCCTGGCCAACTTACGGAAGGGAATGGGCGGTGAGTTCCCTCGGCTGCGCTACCTGACAACCGTTGCCAAACAAGTTGTCGAAGTCGAGAGATTCAGCGAAATATGGCAGCGCTACGCCGGCGAGCGCAAGGAGTTCGCCGAGAAGGTGATCAACGCCCTCGAGGGACATTGGGGGAAGACGCCGCTCTCGGCCCACAATATTTTCGAGAGCGGGCACCATCGGGTGCTGCTCGAGCGGCTGCGCGATATGGGCGCCGGGCTTCTCGCCGAGAGTTCCAACGATCCCGTCCTTACGTCACTGGCGGAACACCTTGGCGATGTCGCCGATTCCTACCACCTCGGTCTGACGCTCCGCGGCGGTGTCTTCGTGCCCTGTTCAGCTTGGACCTGGGCGAGCTACAGTTATAAAGGAGGCATTGGTCTGCCGACGCCGCTGTCGCTTCACGTGGAGCGGGACTGGGCGTCACGTGATTTTCTGACGGCTTACTACACCGGTATTGGTGGTGACGAAGCCAGAATCGAAGAGGCAATCGCCGACCTGATGGCCGAGGGAAAAGAGTTCCAAGACCTAGCGTCGATATTGCTCGGGGTGATCCACGAAGCTGAGCAGGTGGTCTCGCCGGCGATATCTGCCGGAGACCAGCCGCCGGCGGCACCCCTCATTCGCTTCGATGCCAATCCGGTGCTCTCGCCGGTTGCCGCCAGTACTTGGGAGTCGAAGTACCTGCTCAATCCCGGGGCCATCCGTCTCGATGGTAAGGTTTATCTCGTCTATCGCGCCGTTGGTCATGACGATGATATTTCCCGACTCGGTCTTGCCGTTAGCAGTGATGGTTTCAATTTCGACGAAAGATTATCGGAACCGATCTTTGAGCCGGGTACTCCCAGTGAGGAGAAGGGCTGCGAGGATCCTCGACTGACCATGATTGACGACCGGGTACATATGGTCTACACCGCCTACAGTATCTCGGTCGCCCAGATCGCGGTCGCTTCGATAAGTATTGACGACTTCGTAAACTATCGCTGGAAGAACTGGCACCGGCACGGGCTCGCTTTCCCGTCATTGGCGGACAAGGACGGCGCCCTCTTTCCCGCTGTCTTCGATGGCAAGTTTGCCATGATTCATCGGGTGGATCCGCACATCTGGATAACATTTTCGCCGCACATGCGCTGCCCCTGGCCGCGGCGGGAGCACAAAATACTGGCCGGATCGCGTTCCGGACTGGTCTGGGACTCGCGAAAGATCGGCGGCGGATCGCAGCCCTTGAAGACGAAGTTCGGCTGGCTGATGATCTATCATGGCGTTGACCACAACCATGTCTATCGTCTCGGCGTGATGTTGCTGGCTCAGGCGGACCCGACGGTGCTGCTTTATCGCTCGCCTAACTTCATCCTCGAGCCGAAGGAGGTCTTCGAGGTTGGTCAAGACGATTCGTGGGTTCCCAACGTCGTCTTCACCTGCGGCGCCGTCGGTCGCGATGGCAGCAAGGAAGTGCTCGGTGCCGACGACGAAATTCTGGTATACTACGGGGCCGCCGATACTGTCATCGGCGTCGCTACCGCCCGCATCGGGGACCTGATCCCGAGGGGCTTCCGCTAGGTGCCATTGGCTGCGCCGGGCTTGATTCTGAGCGGTTGGCCGGCGACCAGCAGGTAAACCTCGTCGACGATTTCAGCGATTGCCTGGTTTGTCTTACCCAGCAGGTCTTGATAGACCCGGCTCATCGCGTTAGCGGGCACGATTCCCAGGCCGACCTCGTTGCTGACGATGATAAACTTGGCCCGGCTTCCCCGGATGCAATCGCCGATTCCTTCGATCTCCTGGTAGACCGCCGCCTCCGCGGCAGCGTCGTCGATCTCGCCACTGGTTGGGTCGCTGCTTTGCTCGAGGAGATTGCTGACCAGCATTGTCAGGCAGTCGACGACGACCACTTCGGCGTCACCGATTGTCGCGGCTGTTAGCTCGCCGACTTCGTCCGGCGTCTCCAGTGTTCGCCAGGTTGGCGGCCGTTCCCGCCGGTGCTGTTCGATTCGGCGCCGCATCTCGTCGTCACCGGCGGTGGCCGTCGCCACGAAGAGTACCCGGTCACCGAGCCTGGCCGCCAGTTTAGTGGCGAAGCTGCTCTTTCCGCTGCGGGTGCCACCGGTTATCAGGATGCTAGTCATCGTCGTTTCTATCGATTAGGTGCGAGGTGTCGTTCGCCAGAGTGAGGATCGCCCGTCGTTCCTTTGTCTCGACAATGCTCACCGAAGCGTTGTCGACCCGAAACTGCCACCAGTGGTCACTGCTCAGCCCGAGCAGCCGGCAGAGCAATACCGGGATGACCCCGCCGTGTGACACTAACAGCACTGTCCGCCACTGCGGATTGCTTTCCAGTCGGTCGAGGAAGCCATCGACCCGCTCGATGAATCCCGCCAGTTTTTCGCCGCCGGGGAATGTCAAGTCGAGGCTGTGTCCGAGCCACGGCTCGACAACCTCGGGGAATCGGATGGAGATCTCTTTGAAAGTCAGCCCTTCGCAGTCTCCGTAGTCGATCTCGCGCAGCTCTGGGCAGATCAGGACCTCGATCTCGCGGTCACGACAGGCAGCTTGGGTCGTGTCCATTGCGCGGCGCAGGTCGCTCGTACAGGCGATGTCGATCTTCTCTCCGGCGAGCTTCCCTGCCAGTTTGTCTGCCTGCCGGCTGCCGACGTCGTTCAGCGACATCTGGCTGTGGCCGGTGAAGCGCATGCTGCTATTAAATTCGGTGGCGCCGTGCCGGACGAGGAGCAGTCGCGTCATTTGCCTACCCCGTCCAACGGTTCCAGAATGCCAGACTGAAGAGGAGTAGTACGCCCAACTCGGTGGTTTCGTTGAGGAAACCGTAGCTGTCACCGGTGAGTCCGTGGAATCGCTTGCTCAGGAATCTCGCGCCGGCCGTGGTAATCAACCAGACGAAGGCGAGCAGTATCGGCCCAGCCAGGTAGAAACTACGGACGTTGGCCAGCCAGGCGGCACCGGTCACCACCGCCAGGGCGACGGCGGTTGCTGCCACCAGGCTCCATCGCCCTCGGTGTTGCTTGAACGCTTTGCCCATGCCGGATGGTCGCGCGTAGGGAAAGGCGACTACCGCGTAGGCCATTGCCCAGCGGCCGGCGAGCGGCATCACCAGCAGCGTCGCCGTCATCAGGTTTCGGGGAATGCTGTTCAGGGTGACATACTTGGTCAGCAGGAGAAGGACGACGCCGATGACGCCGAAGGCACCCACCCGGCTGTCGCGCATCCCCTGCCGTCGCTCCTCGACCGAGCGATGTCCGCCGAGGCCGTCACAGGTATCGGCGAATCCGTCGAGGTGAAGTGCCCCGGTGATCACCACCAGCGCCGCCAGCACCAGTGCGTCGGCTACCGGTGTCGCCACCACTTGACTGAGTGCCAGCGACAGCCACGCCAAAGCAACCCCGATCAGGAATCCGACTAGCGGGAAATATCCGAGCGAGCCGCCGATTTCCCGCGCGGTTGGCGGACGGCGCAGAGGCAGTTGTAGTGTCGTTAGAAAACTGAGCGCGGCGAAGAACCTCACCCGGCCTCCTAGCTCCTTTCGGAGACCCCGGCTTCGCTGAAAGTGGCCATCTTGGCTAGAATCTGGGTCGATGTCTCGCTGAGAAAGATGCCGAGCGTGGCGCCGGTACCTTCGCCGAGCCGCAGGCCGAGATCGAGTAGCGGCTGCAGTCCGAGGTGGTCAAGCAGCACCCGGTGGCCGGCCTCGACTGAGACGTGGGCGGCGATCAGGTAGTCGCTCACGTTCGGGGCAACAGCGGTGGCGATCAGTGCTGCCGCACCCGATATGAAACCGTCGATGACCACCGGTAGCCGGCGCGCCGCTGCACCCAGCATCACCCCCGTCAACCCGCCGATTTCGAGACCACCCACCCTGGCGAGCACCTCGAATGGCTGACCGGGCAGCGGGGTATTCATTTGCAGCGCCTTTTCGATGACGGCGATCTTGTGCTTCAGTTGACCGTCGTCGACGCCGGTACCGCGACCGGTAACCTCGGCCACCGGCCGGCCGGGCATCACTGAGCAGATGGCGCTTGACGCCGTGGTATTACCAATCCCCATGTCGCCGGTGCCGACGATATCGAGACCCTTTTCCGTCTCGGCGGCGACGATCTCGATGCCAGTCTCGATCGTCGTCATCGCCTCTTCCATCGTCATTGCCGGGCCGGCCGTCATACTGCGCGTCCCGTTCATCACCTTGCGCGACACGAGGTGTTCACCGCCCTCAATCGGGCTCATCACGCCGATATCGACGACGGTGATCCTGGCGCCGACCTGTTCCGCGATAACGTTAATCCCGGCGCCGCCGCTAAGGAAGTTCAGTACCATTTGGGCGGTGACTTCCTGCGGGTAGGCACTCGTGCCCTCGGCGGCAACGCCGTGGTCGGCGGCAATTATCACTATTGCCTTGTCTCTTATCTCAGGTATTGCCTTTCCCTGGATTCCGGCGAGCTGTACCGAAAGCCCCTCGAGTCTGCCGAGGCTGCCCGTAGGTTTGGTTAGAGTACCCTGTCTTGCCCGCGCGCCGGCCATGGCCGCCTTGTCCAAAGGTTGTATCTTTTCGATTGTCTTCGTGATAAGTTCAGTCATCTGTTGATTCTTACTTCATCTGACATTGTCAGTAGTCTTCAAACCATTAGCCCCCTCTTGCCTGAAGGCGAAGAGAGAACCGTGCACTACAACGTATCCATGAAACCCACCCCCTTGCTCGCGAGGTTGCGGATTTTCCGGGTTCGGCGTCATGACTTCTTGCCCGTTGTGAGTCACAGTAGGCGGTGCTGTGCCGGACTCTCACCAGCTTGCTATCCGTATCCGGGCTACCTGTATGAAGCCGCTAACATGATAAGTTAAGTCGGAAAGTGAATGCAAGCCCGGCGGGGCCTGTCTGTTGACACTCCTGCCACCACGGATTAGACTGGGCGGTAGCGGCTGGTCTCCAAACGGCGCCGACACTTCGAGAGAGGA
>CAZLUE010000012.1:9458-16897 GCA_964562625.1 uncultured Dehalococcoidales bacterium
GGAAGTGGCAAGATATTCATACACTTTCGATTCCGGTGACGCCGAAAGTTGGGCCAACCTTTTCACCGATGACGGCCTCTGGGAGATGTACCCAATTGGTGCTACCGAGCCGGCTACCAGGCTCCAGGGACACGCTGAACTGCGTGCCTTCGCTGAGGATCGCTACGCCGGTCGACCGGAAAACCTGACGAGCTACCACCATCAGTCCGGCGTAATCTTTGATGAACTCACCGGGGATACGGCTTCGGTCAGGACAATGCTGGTCCTTACCGTCAAGCCGGACGGAGAACCGGTTCGGATATTGATGACCGGCGTCTATACGGACGAGTGGCTCAAGACATCGAAAGGATGGCGGCTCAAGTACCGCGTCCTCCGGCCGTAGCTCCCACGCAGGTTTCGTAATGGATAAGCGAAAGTGGTCTGGCAGCCAGGTGAAAGTAAAGTCCACAATCGGCGAAATGGCCCTCGATTCATCGGGCTCACCGGTTGGCGTTGTCAAGATGGACGGGGCTCGCGCCGGCGACCGCATCCCCCAATTGCTGAAAGCCGTTATCGACGAAGCCGATGATGCCGCTTGGAACGAGATTCGGGGAAAGATCGACTACGTCTACTCCAACGTCGACATTGCTCTTGGTCGACTTGACGACGAGTCCCGGTTCGGCGATACCGTACGGGCGGAAGTCGCTCTTGGCAAGCGCGTCCTCTTCAAACCCAACATCGTGATGCCGATGGTGATTGATCCGGCCACCCACGGCCCCGGTCCGGCGCACATGATGGTTACCAGTTGGTGGTTCGTCGCCGCCCTTATGAGGTGGTTCCATGATCGGCTGGAGATCTCCTACCATCGGATGGCGGTCGGTGACGGCGGCACAGCCATGCGCTCGTCGGCGGTGGTCTGCTCACGGCTGGCCGGTCGCGAAGTCGGAACAGAGGCGGTGATCGAGGGCAGGTATGGTGACTGTCACGGCGGCTGGGGCTTCTACTTCACCCGGCGCTATTTGGCCGACAGCCATGACCCGGCCCACACCGACGACCCGATGCGCGGCCACGACCTCAGCGACTCTGCTACCTACTTGCCACCGGGGCGAGCCGGTGATCGAATGATAGTCTACGACCTGAACCGGATCACGGCTGACACCTACCGCGGCCGTGAAGTACCGGTCGGCGGCGGCGATAACTTTCAGGAAATAACCTTACATAAAGGTATCGTCGGTGGTGACCCGGCCGACGTTGACGACCGCGCCGACTATCCTGGCTGCGTCCTTGTCAACGTGCCTCGCACCCGAATGCACGGTATCGATCTCTTCACCAACGTGCTCAAGAACATCGGCATCGGTCTCTATCCGATGGAGCTAAGCACTGACGGCCACGCCACTGGCACCCAGTGGAAATACGCCGTTCCACCACGGACGGTACCGGGGATGAAGGCACGACTGCCGCACTCGGTCTGGATGCCGGTTTTCGGCGAGGACGGACTGCCGAAGAGAAATGGTGGCGGCAACTATATCCTGACGAAGACCGCCGGTATCAAGGGGACGCAGGTAGATGTCATCCGGGCGACTCGAGACCAAGGCACCTTCATGGTCCACATCACCGAAACACTGCAAATGATTGGCCCTGACGGAATTGTCAACGAGGGGCTTGTTTTTGCTGCCGTCGACCCGGTGGCGGTGGACACACTCTGCGCTGGCTATGTCTTTAAGACGGTGCCGATGCAGGAAGCCGCTAAGGCGCGGGCTGAGTACAACCTGCCTACCGATTTCTTCCAGAAGGCGCCACTTCTGCGTGCCAGCGGCCGGTCGATTGCCGACGCCGAGGACGGTTACGAGTCGCCCTTCATCCTCTGGACGGTACCCGGCTATGCGGCCAGTCGAGGACTCGGCAAGCAGGACTACTACGTAGTCGGTGAGGACAGCCTGACTGGAAAGCCCTTGTCGTCGGTCGGCGGCCACCTCGGTACCGTTGCTCGGGGGTGGTTTTCGGAAATGATCACATCCCAGATCTACCAGAGTGCCTTGTCTCCGTTCTGGTATCACCAGCGGTCACTTCTCAGCTACCTCTCTGCCAACGATGAGCTTACCGGCTCGTCCTACCACCGGCAAATGCTCGACGCCTTTGATGAGAACGGTGACGGCCGCGCCGATTTCGACGAAATGGGCAGGACCGGCCCGTGGTCATTCCGGATACGTCTCAGCGGCGGTGTCACTCACCTCACCGCCACCGAGGAGAACGGTCTTCTCCACGGGTTGTTTTACTCGTCGGCGGCCGACCTTAAGTACTCAGACTCGAAGTGGAACGCCGGTGGTCACGATTTTCTTAGAGACTTCCGTCTCGCCCAATGCCTTGGTGTTGCCAGGATGATGTCAAAGGCGCCGGTGGAGAGCGCCGACCCGTTATTCCCTGGACTGACCTGGGGGAAGGGAAAGTGGCCGAGCTTTCAGTATGCTCTTCGCGCTTCCGTCCTGATGAGCCTCTTCGGTCCTCTCGGGACTGTTGGGCCATCGTCACTTTACGGCCTTGCCTTTCAATACGCTGACACCACCCTTAATGGCGGCCACTTGGCTGAGGGCGGTATTGACGACTACATTGAGGCGGTTGCCAATGGCGCGTCGCCGATTGATTTCGTTCTTCATGTACCCGTCGGGTACAACGACGCGGCCGGTTCGCCGCTGCCCAACGTCGTCGAAACGGACGATCCTGCTAAGATCTTGACCGCCCACTTCGACGGCGGCAAGCAGGTCTGGTAGTCTGGCTGGTGGTTTCAGAGAGAACTGGCGCTGCCACGGTCTTGCCATCATGAGCGTTATTTCGGGAAACGTCGCTCGTATTCTGGCCGAGCTACCGACTGGTGTTAGTCTCGTTGCTGCCGCCAAGACGAGGTTGCCAGGTGAAGTCCTCGAAGCCGTTGCCGCCGGTGTTACTGCCATCGGTGAGAACTACATCCAGGAGGCCGAGCGTGTCCGAGGTGCGGTCGGAGAAGGTCGTGCTTGCTGGCATCTCATCGGCCACCTGCAACGTAACAAAGTGGCGCGGGCCGTCAGGGTCTTCGATGTCATCGAGACGGTTGATTCGACTGTCATTGCCGCCGCCATCGACGATGCCTGCTCGCGCATCGGTAAAGTCATGCCGGTGCTGGTCGAGGTCAACAGTGGTCGCGAACCGGGTAAGTTCGGAGTCCTCCCGGAGGCGGTCATCGACCTCGTCGGTGAGGTTTCGTCCTTTCCCGGCATTGAGGTTGTTGGTCTGATGACGATGGGCCCAGCCGACCTTACAGTTGTCCGTCCCGGTTTCACGGAAACGCGGCGCCTGTTCGACGAGATCGCCGCTCTGCAATTGCCGCAAGTGACAATGGAATTACTTTCGATGGGGATGTCGGCCTCATATCGGATCGCGATCGAGGAAGGCGCCAACCTTGTCCGTATCGGTACCGCTATCTTCGGCGAAAGACCTCCAAGGACATGACCGGCTCATCCCGGTTTGCCGTCAGGCTGCGCTATTCACTAGAATATAGTTAGCGGCGGTGACAAACCGTGGCGTTCTTACGGAAGGGTAATGAGGTGGCTGCGTGGTAACTGAAACCGAGGTCAGGGTCAGCCTCCGACAGGTGGTCGTCCCCGTGGTAAAGCGCGATATCGTTGGACTTAACCTCGTTAGTGACGTCTCCATCAGCGACGGCGCCGTTACCGTCAGCCTGGCGAAAACGGCCCTCTCCGAGGATGTTCAAGAGCGGCTGGCCCGATTGACCGCGGCGGCCGTCGAGAAGCTTTCCGGTGTCGCTGAGGTCACCGTTGATTTCGTTAACGCCAGCCCTCGCGACCTCAACCGGATCGATAAAGTTATTGCCGTCATGAGCGGTAAAGGCGGCGTCGGCAAGTCGCTTGTTTCCGGCCTGCTGGCAGTTTCGTTACGGCGTCTCGGTCACGCTGTCGGTATCCTCGATGCCGATATCACCGGCGCCAGTATCCCATACATGTTCGGTGTTACCGCCCGGCCGATTGGTAGTGATACCGGCATTCTGCCGGTGATGTCGGCCGGCGGCATTGAAGTGATGTCGATGAACCTGCTGATTCCGGATGAGGGCAGCGCCGTCATCTGGCGTGGCCCGTTGCTTACCCGCGCCATTGGCCAGTTCTGGAATGATGTCCTCTGGGGTAGTCTTGACTATCTGGTCGTCGACTTGCCGCCGGGAACGGCCGATGCCCCGCTCAGTGCCTTGCAGACGCTGCCGGTCTCCGGGGTAGTCATCGTGACGACTCCCCAAGACTTGACGACCATGATCGTTCGTAAGGCGGTCGATCTGGCGCGAAAGATGGACAAGCCGATCATCGGTCTGGTGGAGAACATGAGCTACCTCTACGTCGAGGAAATCGACCGTAAGATCGAACTCTTTGGTGCCAGCAAGGCAGAGGCGGTCGCCGAATCGATCGGGGCGGCGTTTCTGGGGCGACTGCCGATCGATTCGGACCTGGCGCAACACTGCGACCACGGTGATATTGAGCGTTACCATGCTGACAGCGCCGATCGACTCGGCGAAGCTATCGTCGCCGCGATTGCATCGAGCGCCATGGCGACGCCGGCAAGCACCGCTGAAGGGCAGGCGGAGTGACCACCGGATCCGGTGGACGCGACTGGCGCGTCATCGACGACCTGCGTAGCGTCTATTCGGAGACGGTCGTCGATCACGTCCTCAGGCCGCGTAACGTCGGTGGAATGGCCGGCGCCGACGGTTTCGCCAGCCTGTCGACTGCCGACGGCGACACCATCCGTGTCTGGTTGCGTGTAGCCGGCGACCGGGTCGTAGACGCCCGCTTCGAGACTGATTCCTGCGCGGCGACCATTGCCTGCACCAGTGTCGTCACCGAACTGGTCACCGGTAAGACGGTCGCCGAGGCCCACGCCATCGGACGGCAGGAGGTCTTCGATGCCCTCGGCGGACTCCCCGATGGTAATCTTCATTGCGCCGAGCACGCCGCTGCTGCCCTCGGAGCGGCGCTCAAGGACTACCTGGCGATCAAGCGAGAACCTTGGAAGCGGAACTACCGGACCCGCTGAGCCCGACTGAGGAGCAGATAATGCCACCGATTATCGCCATCGTCGGCAAGTCGAAGATGGGTAAAACGACCCTGATCGAGAAGTTGATCTCCGAACTGGCATCACGCGGCCACCGCGTCGCCACCGTCAAGCACAGTCATTGCGAGGTCGAGATCGACACCTCGGGTAAGGACAGCCACCGCCATATCGATGCCGGTAGCCGGGCGACTATCATTAGTTCTCCCGGACGGCTGGCGCTGGTCAAACCGGTCGACGCCGAATCGTCTCTCGACGAGGTTGTCACCGCCTTCACCGATGATTACGACATTGTCATTGCCGAGGGTTTTAAGCGGGAAAATGTCCCCAAGATCGAGGTTCACCGCCGTGAAGTCGGACCGCGTCTCGATGACGTCGGGGGAGTGCTCGCTGTTGCCGGCGACGGACCGCTCGGTGGCGAACAGCGACGCTTTTCTCTCGAGGACGTCGCCGGTCTCGCCGGTCTGATTGAGGATGAGGTCATCCGACCATACCGGGAGTATGTTCGACTTTATGCCGACGACCGGCCGATACCACTGAGCGACTTCGTACAAGGAATGATCTCGCGTACCCTGTCGGCGATCGCCCAGTCACTACGCGGTGTTGGCGCCGTCAGGACACTCAAGTTTCTCATCCGAGTCAGTGATTCCGACCGGAAGGGTTCCGGCGAGAGTTAGCCGTCGCCGCGACGGCGGATATTGTTACTAGGGGAGGTAGTTTGAGGGATGCAGGAAGACCAAGTAAACGTCGGCGCTGAGATTATTGCCGCCGCCGCCAGGATTAATCGGGTCACCGGTTCGCTGGAAAAGGCCGGACGGATCGTGCTCATCACCGGGCGCGGCGGTACCGGCAAGTCGAGCTTCACCGCCCTGCTAAGCCGCCACCTGAAGTCACCGCAGTTGTTGCTCGACATCGACCCCGACCAGAGTCTCGGGGCGATGCTCGGCGTCGACCTTGAAGAGGACCAGGAGAAAACGGAGGCGGGGGCCGATTCGCCGCTCAAGACCCTCTCCGACCTGACCAGTCGGATCGAGGATGAGGATGCCTTCGCCGAACTCGGCGGTTCGCCGGCGACGGTCAAGATCCCGATGCTGCTCCAGTGGTACACCCAGTTCCAGTCGGAGCGTTTCGACCTCATGTCGCTCGGGCCGAAGTGGACCGCCGGCGACTATCGCTCGGCCAATTCACTATTCGAATTCATCATCCCGGCGGTTGGCGACCGTTACGCTAACATCGTTATCGATTCCCCGGCTGGGATTGAGCACCTCAACCGCAAGGTTATTCCCCGACTCGATGATCTCTTTATCGTCCTTGACCCGTCGCGGAAATCGCTGGTGCACGTCGAACGCGTCAAACGGATCACTCGTGAGGTCGGCATCAGCTACCGTCGCCTTTTCCTGGTGGGCAACTACGAGTTCGACGATGAAGCGGAGGAAACACTGGCGGCCAGCGGTGAGACCTATCTTGGCAAGATGGACTTTGATCCGGTCCTCAAGCGGCGTAATCTTCGCGGAGAATCACTGCTTGAGCTGCCCGACGATTCACCGGCCTGCGCTTCGATTCGTCGCATCGTCGCCGCTGCTTACGAGGTCACCTGACAGTTTTCTGATGATGGTGCGTCCGGAGAGGCGGGGCCCCTTTGGTTTCTGGGTGAGGGAGAGTGGGTTGGAGGGCTGTTCGTCGACCTGCTCAGGGCAGTCGCCGGAACTCTCGTTCTAGTTGCCACGATGAGATGTGCAGCACCGTTGGCCGGCCGTGGGGGCAGGTGCGTGCCAGTTCCGTCGATTCCAGATCACGGATGAGTTGCCGCATTTCGTCGTCACTGAGCGCCTTGCCCGCCCTGACGGCGCCGTGGCAGGCAAGGATTATTGTCGCTCGTTCCGTCCAGTCCGCGGCAGACCCACTGCCGCCGCTGTCGAGTAGTTCCCAGAGCGTCTCGCACCAGTTCTCGCCGACGAGCAGAGCCGGAATCGCCCGTACCAGGTAGTTACGTTCTCCGAAAGGCTCGATCGTGAAACCGAATTCAGCCAGCCGCGCGTGGTCGGTCTTCAGTATCTCGTCCTGCGCCGGGGTGACCTCCAGTGAGGCCGGCTTGAGCAGGCCCTGGACTTCGAGTTTCCGTTCGGCGCGCTGTTGACTGATTTGTTCGAAGAGGATACGCTCATGGGCGGCGTGCTGGTCGATAAGATAGACGCCGTCGGGGCCTTCGGCGACGATGTAACTGGCAGCTGTCTGCCCGATGACGCGTAGCGCCGGTAGCGATACCAGCGGTTCCTGTGGCGTTGCCGCCGCCGTCTTGCTGGGCGGTGGCGTCGGCCACAGCGGGACTGCCAGGCTGGAGGCGGCTCGCCGGCCCAGCGCATAACCGGCGC